>PBEJ01000029.1 GCA_002719595.1 Verrucomicrobiales bacterium | reverse complement strand
CCAAAAGTTATACATGTATAACTCTTGCTGTTTGAAAAGAACAGTTTTTGACTGGGGAGAGCCCTAATCAGAAAATATTGTTATCTAGGAAAATTAGCGTTTCTTGGAGGATTAACTGAAAAACGATTAATCATGAATTTATTTGGCACGCTAATGAAGCGTTATAATCTATCAGCCATATCCTCAGCTAAATTTGTACCTGATAGGATTGCACCCTGAACTTTTGACTCCCCGAAAGCGTCACCAGCAAACCCCAATAAACCCGGTTCATCTAGCAACACACTTTTATCTGGGTGTCTGGTGGTAGGAAAGCTATAGCGCCAACGGTGAATTTTGTGATCACAAATCTTACCAAATTCGTACCCAACCAGCTTGGAGGATATCAATTTCCAAATTTCATCCGTACTTTTATCAATGTTATCGGAGCTGAATTGGGGGCCACAGTGAACGACAAGTGACGAAGATTCGCAATCATTGAGACCTTTAAGGCTATTATCTGCCACCCAAATAAAAGGTTCACCTTCAAGCCATAATCCTCCTGGTTTTGGCAAATTAGAAGGCCCCATCAAATCAATCAAAATTGCGATGCATGGTTGATAATTAATATCTCCCAGTTGCTGCGCGATGTCATTGTTAAGAGATATTTTACTGTCATTAATGATGCTTAATGTTTGGGGCACAGGGCACGTAAATGCCAAGGCATTAAATCCTGAATAGTGTTGATCATCGGTTTGTAAGGACCATTGATCATTATCATAATTAATTCTTACTATTTGAGTTTGTTTATTTATGTCTAGATTTTTTGAGAGGTGCTTGGCAACCGCAGTCATACCTTTTCGGCTGATCCACCTTTTTTGCTGATCTCCCTGTTGACTCCCGCTCAAATTAGAAAAACCTCTAGACCAAATCTCAACAACGTTTTCAGTTTCTAATTCATGGAGCAGCGAAATTGTTTCGGGCTTAGTGGCGGTAAAATACTGACATCCATGGTCATATGACTTTTCTTTCCACCGCTTAGTCGCCATTCGACCTCCGACTCCCCTGGATTTCTCAAAAATCGTAGATCCCAATCCTTTTTGCTTTAGCCGGTAACTCAGCATTATACCACTTATACCTCCACCTATGATTGCAACTTTACCCATTAGTATTTCTATATTTTTGGCATTTTTTGCTGCAATATTTCACATTCAACCAGTCACGTTCCCATTTTTTACGCCAGGAAAATGATCGCCCGCAGACTACGCAGATTTTTTGAGGTAAATTAATTTTATTCATTAAGAAACTTAATTCTGCGCTATTTCTCGGTTTTACAGTACCTACTGAGGTATTTTTTAGTCTTCTTCCAAAAAGGAAAAAAACCAGATTTCGCATGACAGAATAGATTTTGATCCCAATCCCGCCGGGTCATGGAAAGAGAAACATTGTGAGCGAAAAATTCGCCCTCAACAATCCGGAGCTGCTCACCAACTGGTCCAATAAAGGGTTTGAAAGCTACCACATGGTCGATGGAATTTTTGGTTATCCACTTTGTGATGTTCTCTTTTAGATTTCCTGATTCATAGTACTGGGTATTACATTTAAAATGGCCTCCACAACGATCCAAAGCATCCTTCATAGAATCTTCGGTGAACCTTTGGACTAAATTACTCTGGCCATATTTGGCTGACATAGCGGCATCTTTGAAGCCAGCTACTGAAACTGGTTTATAATTGGTCAAAGGCCCAAATTCAGGGCACAAATCATCATTGTGAACCCAAACTCCGATTCTTTTATCTGATTCTACTGAGGGCAGCTTGTATTTGATTATATTAGAATGCTCCGGATTGTATGAATTTGATTCGGAAATATCTGTAGGACTCACTTCGTTGAGATGGTCAAGCTCGGCAGGATTTATCAGAATTTCAGGAGAGCAATATTTTAATAAGTTACCTCGATTGATCAGGTATGCTTTTCCTTTAGTTTGCAACCCGGCTACCCAACGCCAACTCAGCGTGTTACTGGCTGCATCAGCATCGAGCAAGTGACTGAAGAAAAAAGCAGCTCCTAATTGCCACGGCAACTTCTCTACGTGAATCCAATGCGAAGCCCACCACATTCTAGCGTGGTTATGTAGATAACCTGTTTCTTTAAGTTCATTTGTAAAATGATCCATGAATGAGACACCCGAACATCCGCCCAAAATCTCTTCGGCTCGGGTTATCTGCCGGTCATTTAATTGTTTTTTGGCTAGTTCTACTTCTCTCAGATAATCATCCCAGACCTTGGGTCTCATTTCTAGCCATCCCTTCCAATAGGAGCGCCACATTACTTCCTGAATAAACTTTTCGACTTTTGTAAAAGGGTGTTTGTTTAAAATTTGCTCGATAATTTCCTGCTCTAAAATCAGTCTTCTGGTGATGAATGGAGATAAACCGCTTACGTTATCGTGGGTTGTGCCCACGTAATTCCTTCGCAAGTTATAAATTTGCACTTTTTTCTGAAACTCAGAAAGTTTCGTTCTGGCGCAATTCCTAGTCGCTTCATTCACATCGAAAATTCACACTTGTCAGTTGTTTTGCCAAATGGCTTCAGGATGATTAAAAGCCTTAATCAAAACAGTTTTCCTGGGGAAACAGGGTTTTTTGATCTATAATCTAGAAGCATTAAATATACCTCTGCAAATAACAAAAATATCGAAGCGAAAATTTAAATTATACGCCCAACAGGCGTTAACTTTCTTATATTTGTTACTTGGATAACTTAAGTTTAAAGCCCCTTACCTCCCCCTTAAACTTCTGATCTGCCGGATATCTTCCAACAGCACCATTGCGATCCTCTCCCACTTCCAAACCATCAAGTGGCATATCTTTCATTGGACCTGGAGTTTTGCCTTCTAAAACTACCTTATCATTCACCCTCAAAACTACCTTGCCTTCAGCTGTTAACTCTGCCGCGACCTTCACTGCTGACTTTGGAAAAGGTTCTTGAGTAATGAGCGAGGTTAGTTCTCCACTATGACGGGTTACAAAACGCAATTGCCCTTTCCGCACATGCAAAGCCCAGCCATGATTGGTTCCGCCTTGGGCCACAATAACCCCATCATTACCCTTTGTTTCCACCGTAGCCGTGACAATAAACCCACGTTTACTCACCATAGGGGCTTCAGATTGCGGTAAGTGGTCACCCTGCTTTAAGGTGAAATTTTTCTTCTTGGAAAATTTTTGCTTCTTGGGCCCCCAGGGCCATGGCTTCGCTAATGCCTCCTTGGCCCAGGTTTCCCATTGCTCGACCATTTTATTTATCCGAACTGATTCTTTCTCTGCTAAGTTATTTAACTCAGTTCGGTCCACCTCAATATCATATAATTCCCACGGCCCATTGGCGCCCTTGGCGACTAGTTTCCACTTACCTTCCCGCATCGCACGATTCCCTTCGTGCTCCCAGTAAATCGGCTTTTCACGCTCTATATCCTTACCGTTAAAAGCTGGGAAGAGAGAAACTCCCTGCATTGGAATAATTGGGGTATCACCAATTTTAGTGGGATAACTGGCTTTGCCCAAATCCACACAGGTTGCCATAAGATCAATCAAATGCCCCGGCTGGTTTTCGAGTTTACCCTGACGGCTCTTATCAATGCCTTTGGGCCAATGGGCAATTAGTGGTGAACTGATTCCGCCCTCATGTACCCAGTGTTTGTATTCACGAAAAGGAGTATTGCTGGCATTGGCCCAAGCAAGCCCATAACCATGGTAAGTATCTGCCCCTCCAGTCATAACTTCAGTGCCCTGCTTGACCACACGACCATCACGGGTCCTTTTGGGAATCATATCAAACTGCAGATCATCTTTACCCATGGGCTTAATTTGCTGGGGATCTTTATCGCGATACTGAATACCATTACGACGCCCCATACCCTCGGCACAACCTCCGTTATCAGCAAGAAACAGAATCAGCGTATTATCGTACTCCCCCGTTTCCTTTAGGGCATTTACCACCCGCCCCATACCGGCATCCATATTGGTAACCATAGCAGCATAAGTTTCCATTAGCCGAATCTCCCACTGCCTGTTATTCGCACTCTCCCACGCAGTAGCTGAACGATCTCTTGGTACCATTTTCCATTTAGGATCAATTAACCCCATCTTCAACTGGCGCTTATAGCGCGCCTCTCGTACAGCATCCCAGCCGGTATCATATTTCCCTTTGTACTCAGCTATATCTTTGTCCTTGGCGTGCATCGGCCAGTGGGGTGCAGTATAAGCCACATACATAAAGAAAGGTTGGCCAGTCTTATGCTCCTTAATATAACGCACTGCATGGTCACTGATTGCATCGGTGTAGTAATAGTCCTCTGTCAGGTAACCTTTATCAGTCAGTGGAGATACCTGTGTATTTTCCCGAGTCAGAGAATTGGGATCAAAGAAACTTCCCGCACCGTGAATGGTCCCATAAAATCGATCAAACCCGCGTTGACGGGGCCAGTTGTACTTTGGCCCTTCAGGTTTTATGTGAGGTGTCACATGCCATTTACCGGACATGTAAGTGGCGTAACCCGCTGTCTTCAAAACTTCAGCAATCGTTCTCACATTCTTGCCCAAATCCCCTTTAAACCCAGGCAGGTTTTGATTACTCATCATCCAGCCAATCCCGGCTTGATGAGCATATACCCCTGATAAAAGAGTGGCACGAGTGGGACAACAGCGCCCTGTATTATAAAACTGGGTAAACCTCACCCCCTTATCGGCCAACCCATCCAGATTAGGCGTCCTGATCTCACCCCCATAGCAACCGATATCACTCCAACCCATGTCATCAGCCATGGCAATGATGATATTAGGTTGTGACTTATTCGATGCATTCAGCAGCAATACCGAAAAAAGAAATACGCTAATAATTGTGGGAAAGTGCATGCGCAATTAAAGCACTGGTTGATGAAACGAACAAGACGAACAATCTGGCCAAAAAGGGGCATTTAAAGGTTACCTAACCAATCAAAAGGGCATTTTTTCTCCCGGCTTCACAACACTCAATTGACTATGACCCTCCTTAATTAGCACGTGTTGGTTAGCGTCTAACTTATTAAAACGCTGCTGCTTGCCTGAAGGCCAGCGGACAAATAATTCATCAACCTTTTCTCCAGTACCCAAGCCGAGATGCACAGAAGAACCCGCCTGAGAGAAAAAAGTATTAACCGGCCAAAGTTCGCGAACAATCTGGCGATTGCCTATTTTTGCCACAACCCGCGAACCGATACCGAGGCGATTACTTTCCACCCCACGCAGGCTGACTTTCAGCCAGTTTTGCCTCGGAAAATGATTCTGAAAGAGCTTCAGAGGTCCTCCGCCCACTTGACGCACCATTAGGTCTTGTTGGCCATCGAGATTAAAATCAATCGGCACAACACAACGTCCGTCGCCGTCAGAATCCGCACCGGAACTGAAGCTAACGTCGACAAAATTTTCTCCCCCAACATTGAGGAAGGTACGATTTCGCTCGTAACCACTCAGGTTATGACTCAGCTGAATATCAAATACATTACCAGACCAAAACTCATCGAGACTCTCATCCAGTTCTGCGGGCTTGGGCACCTGACATGCTCGATCGAAAGGCTGTGACACGACAGCCTGCCAAAGGCATGGTCAGCCATCAGGCTTATCACGTGTGCGGCTCATAAACCCCGTCGTTGCGTGAAGATCGAGGAACCCATCGTTATCTAGATCAGTCAAAGTCGGGGCATAAGCCCATCCGATACCGTAAATATCGTAAGCCTTTCCGACCGGCTCAAATTTAAGTCCACCCTGATTACGGTAAAGCTGGCTACCGGCAACCATCCGCTTGAGCTTGGCCATCGTTTCAGGTTTATAAGCATCTCGTTTAAGATTCCCTATAACCCGGTTACCCGATTTTGAGTACATACTAGCGACATATAAATCGATATTACCGTCGTTATCAAAATCACCACTCGCCAGCCCCATGGAACCAAAGTCCGCAGCGCTTTCAGCCAGTTCGCGTTTTTCAAATGCCCCATTGGGATTGTTAATTAAAAGAACGCCATTTCCATACTCATGAATGACATAAAGATCAGGTCGGTTATCATTATTGGCATCAAACCAAACTGATGAAAAAGTAGAACGTAAACCACCGTCGGTTCCAGTAGCCTCCGTTACATCCTCAAACTGCCAGTTCCCCTTGTTTCGAAGCAGCTGATTCCTGTCATCATCACCCACTTTACCGTCAATCCAGCCACCCTTCAAAGGCTGGGAATCAACTCGAAATAAATAAACATCCAGCAGCCCATCTCCATCATAATCAGCTACTGCATGGTATGGCTGTCCTCCCGATGTTTTAAACTTACCCACTTCCATGAAATTACTTTTCTCCGTCACTTCCTCAAATTTTTCACCCTTCAGGTTTCTAAAAATCTGGCCGGTGTGAGTAACCAAGTCCTCCCATCCATCCCCATCGAGATCCATCCAGCCTCCAATCATGGCAAGCTTCGGATTAAAGCCCACCTTATCGCCCACATCGGTAAACCGCCCTTGGACATTACCTTGATATAATTTGAAACCGCCTCGAAGATGAGAGTCAGTAATTAAAAAGTCCTCGACGCCGTCGTGATTGAAATCGCAAATAAATACACCACCAGTGTTGTGATTGGCTTTTTCCGGATCCATAAGCCAATTGTCCTGCAACTCAAGAACATTAATACCCTGTGCAGCGGCGACATCCTTCATTAAATATTGAGTACTAATTGTAGTTTTAAGGCGGGTTGATTCGCCCGCCTTTAGCCAACCACCGGAACTGAGCCCTTCCTCAGTTGGTTTATTCACCTGCACGTCGAGATAAACAAAGATTTCCATTGGCCCCCCTTCTTTACTTTCCCCCCAGAAACGCACCTTTACATTCCCCCGCCACAAACCCTCCAGCTCGTACCGAACCTCCGGAGCAAATTCCATCAAGGAAATCTTCGCCTCAGGATCCCGATCAAAAGCAGACATTAATTCCTGAAGCCAAAGGGTAAAGCTCTCCCGATCCACAGCCTTTCTTGTTCCCGTTTTTTTCTCCCACCGATCTGCTGAGAGAACCTTACCCACCGAGTGTTTTATCTTTGCCTCCTCACCCGGAACCTGTCCTTCAAAATCCCCTGCCAGATGCCATGAAATGCGTTTGGAATCACGCTTCTGTAATGCTTCCACGAGAGGGCCAAGCCCAAACTTACGCAGTAACGAACCATGATGCTCTGTATCCCAGAGATATTTGCGCTCCTTTTCTGATAATGTCAGGCTCGAGTTAGCCACCAATTCTCGACTCACCGGGCGCCCCTCCTTGAAAACCACATGGTGCTCCATCACCCCTTTTTCGTCCCACTCCCGGCGAACCCCTTGAGGCACGCCATCTTTAAATACCATCAATGACTTTAACTGTCCGTTTTCATACCACTCCTTTTGCTCTCCCTCAGGCTTGCCTTTAGAAAAATTTACCTCACCCAACTTCTTCCCACTGGCAAAAAACTCACGGTGCTGCCCTTCCTGTAAGTTATCTTTCCACTGCTGCTCTACTTTTATACTTCCATCAGCATAAAGCATCTTAAATGCCCCATGCCGCTTCCCCTCTTTGAAATGTATTTCAGCTCTGGGTGCACCGCCCGGGTAAGTCGTCTTTAAAACACCAGTAAATAATTCCTGAGACTTAATTAATCTCGCCAAACCATCCTTCCCAGGCGCCACCTCCGCCTCAGTTACCTCCTTCACACTTGGCTCTGTTTTGCTTTTGTTTTTTTTGGCACACGATACCAATAGCAACAAAACTAATATGGAACATAGAATTCGCATCGGTCTTATTACCTTATAAAAAGGCGCCGCAACCATTCAACAAAAATGAGGGTTGCTGAATTTTATTTGGGGTAATCTGCACCATTAAGGCTACTGACCACACTCTTTTGCCAAGCAGCCAGTTCGCTCTTGAGACGGGTCAGCACTTGTGGCTGGGCAACAGCCAAATCGGTTTTTTCCTGAACATCCTTCCTGAGATTATAAAGTTTATAGGTCGGGTTGGTGCCAGCCTTATCGACGATCCGGTGTAGTTTCCAGTCACCATTAATCCAGGCAGAGGGTCCGGGGAATTTATCCAATGGATATTGCCTATCGACAAAACCGGCTTTGGGAGCTGGCGCTTGGTTCCCTGCAACCTGCTCAACACGCAAGTCTTCAAGTATTTTGCGGGCATGCATCCCACGGCCACCTGCCGGATAATGCCAGAAACCCATAGGTTTTTTTCTAGCGAAAGTTTTATCCTGAATGAGAGGAGCCAAGCTTACTCCGTCCAGTAACGGTTGCTGGGTTGGTTGCTCAACTCCGGCCAATTCCAAAATAGTGGGATATATATCGACGGTATTGGCCGGCACATTCGTGACACGATGTTTTTTGATGACATCGGGCCATTCAATTATTCCGGGCACGCGAATACCACCTTCTAACAACTTACCTTTCTTACCCGATAACCCTGCCATTGAATTGGGTTTTAAACCGCCATTATCGCTACAGTACCAAAGGATGGTATTGTCAGCCACACCAAGCTTACGCAAACCCTTACGCAGTTGTCCCATGGCGGCGTCCATACCGGTGATCTCCGCATAGAAGTTGGCGTACGCCTTGGTCTCGCCTTCATACATTTTCAGGAATTTCTCGGTGCCAATGTGCGGCCCGTGCGGGTTGCCAAACCAGATGACCGATAAAAAAGGTTTATCTTTTACCTTAGCCATCCATTTTAAAGCCAAGTCTACAGTAACGGCTGAACTTTCGCCGTTGGTTTCAATGACTTTTCCATTGTGACTAAAAAGTGGGCTATTCTCATAAAAGTTGGGCGCTGAAGCCCATTCATCAAAACCGTTTTTCCCGGGAGCCACTTCAGAATCTGCACGCACTGAACCCAAGTGCCATTTACCAAAGTGACTCGTAGTGTAGCCCGCACTCTTTAAAGCTTCAGCAATGGTGATCTCGTGTTTACGCATCGTGTGCCCCCATTGAAAGCAACCCATACGATTGGGGTGGCGACCGGTGAGTACACTGGCACGGGTGGGTGAACAGACCGGAGCGGCTGCATAAAAGCGGTCAAAGCGAAGGCCGGTCTTGGCCATTTCATCAAAGACGGGGGTCTTGAGAACTTTATGGCCCATATAGCCCATATCCCCCCACCCCTGATCATCGGCCATGGCGAGAATGACATTAGGACGTTTATTTGTAGCCTCAACCGAAAGAAACACACTAACGACCAACAACGTTAAAAGTACTCTAGCTTTCATTATTTAATTNTCAGTTTTTCAAACTTGCTCACTTTCACAGTCTTAATGTTTCCATCAGAACCATCCTTGCCGGTAACGCCATCCGCGCAATATAGGCTCTTATTATTGGGTCCGCGCAGGACGCCGTAGCCACAATTGAAGTTGTATTTACCCACCATTTTGAAGTCTGGTGTGGTTTTAAGAAGCACACTGCCATAACACGCAAACCACCAGTGGCCTTGAGCAAAGGCCGCCGCCTGAATACCTAGGCGCGTCCAACCGCTCTTGATCACGTGACGTTTTTTGAAATTAAATTCCTTGTCGTATTCATAAACATAATTTTCCTTCACTCCCTCGGGCAAACCGCCCACCACAATAAAGCGGCCATTCTTCTCTGCAATCCCCCCTGCACCATGCTTAATTTCCGGCACCGGATACTTGGCCAGGCATTCGAGATCTTTGGAGTTATAAACATACACCCAGTTATCAGACTTGCCTTCAGGATTATTGAAAGCGCCAAAATTGACCGCACAATAAATTTTCCCACCCGC
Organism: Verrucomicrobiales bacterium; assembly: GCA_002719595.1. Classification (GTDB taxonomy): domain Bacteria; phylum Verrucomicrobiota; class Verrucomicrobiia; order Limisphaerales; family UBA1100; genus UBA1100. Next base: position 67,540 of record PBEJ01000029.1, on the reverse strand, counting down.
AAAGCAAACATCACCATGGTGGTCAGGCACTTCAATCTTTTTTAAAACCTTACCTTTAGTATCGGTCTTGACCAGTGCTCGGGTAAAGCTCCAGAAGAAATTACCGTTAGCCCCCCGACACACACCCTGCAAATGCCCAGCGTACTTACCCTCGCACAGCACTTCTGCTGGCGACTTGGGAACTTTAGGTTGATTGGCGTCAGGTTTCGGATACTTGGATAAATCAAAGGTCGTGCGTGTACCTTTCATCCGGTCAAGCTCCTGCTGCAGTTGTGCGTAAATATTGCGGGCTTTCTGATCCAGCTCACCGGGGCTGACGGGATTCTTTTCCGCGACGTCTTTATATACATTGTACAACTTACCATCGGGGTAGAGTTTCCAGTCTGCACTGCGGGCAAACTCCTGCCCTTTCGCTCCTCCATTACGCGCATACCAGCAGTAACTGACTTGCCGCGCGGGTTTACCGCCCTTGAGATGACCCAAAAAACTGACTCCATCAATCTTGTGCTCCACTTTTACCCCGGCCGCCTCGGCAATGGTCGGCAGTATGTCACTAAAATTCACAATCGCCCGGGTGGTTTGACCTGCTTTAACAGTGCCGGGCCAGCTGACAACAAAAGGCACATGGTTACCTGCGTCGGGCATACTTCCTTTGCCTCCTTTAATAACGCGGCCATTCATGACGCCCGTCACACTGGTGGCTGTTCCGTTATCACCGGTGAAAATAATAAGTGTCTTTTCAGTCAACCCCTGCTCTTCAACCTTGGCCACGATCTTACCGATGATTTTATCGACATACGCCACCATCTCGCGGAAGTACTTCGGTTGTTTCTGTGTCTGGCCACCGCCTTCCCAGCCTTTGCTCTTGGGATCCCAATCCTTGGAATCTGGGGTTGGCTCAAAGGGCCAGTGCGGCAGAATCATGGGGTAGTAGCCAAAGAAAGGCTTATCCTTATTGCGTTCAATAAAATTACACAAATAGTCACTTGCAACATCCGGGCCATACTTGCCTGGGTAATCAATCTCTTTGCCATTTACTTCCATGCCCACATTAGGATAGCGGGCGGGACGACGGGTAAGTTGCCAAAGACAATATTCATCAAAGCCAAACTTGGTCGGCCCCTCAAAGCCACCTTCCAGTTGCCACTTGCCGACAATGCAAGTCTTGTAACCGGCATCTTTCATCACATGACCGAAAGTTCTGGCCTTGGGATCAAGCAAACCAAACCTGACGTAGTTTCTCTGGTTATAGATCCCCGTCATAATTTGTACACGCGAAGGCGTGCAGATGGGCTGCGAATAACCGTGGTCAAAGCGTATGCCATCCGCTGCGAGTTTATCGATGTGGGGGGTAGAATAATGATCCTCCTCGCCCAACTTAGCTTTGGGGTAATTATACTTGGTAATCAGGTCACGATAAGCACTCACACATTCCCAGCCCATGTCATCAGCCATAATGACAATGACATTGGGTGGATTTGCATGAAGAGAGGCGGAAATAATCATTAACGCCAGTAATGAAAGGCAGTTTTTCATGTAGAAGAAAATGTTGGCTGAAGATTGACTTCATGTCACGCGCAACTTGACTCAATCAAATCTACTGCTTTATGCGCCCCATTAACGTAGGTTTTTGAAACAGAACGCTTCGGTAAAAATTGAATACCTGAAACGATTTTAGAAACGTCACTCACGCACTCACTAGTTTTCAATCGTCTCCTCTGTCTATCGTAGCGTCGCTCCAAAGAAAAGGCGAAGAGAGGCGTTTCGGTAGCCCGAGCTTCATTAACCAAATTATACCCTCCACCTCCAACCAAGGCGTCAACCCCATTAAGCAGGGAAAGAAGAGGCCAAACCTTTAATTCTGCTGCATTATGAGCGGGCGATACCAAACGCACCAACCACCCATCAAGTAATCCTCTAAGTTTATCACCGATTTTCTTAAATTGACCCTCTTCCTGTGCACGACCGGTACTGCAAACAAGAAGCAACCGTCGTGAATCACCAGCCCTAATGCCTAAACGTTTGCGAGCCTCTGTAACAGCCTGCAGTTCTTCTGAATCACGAATAAACCAAGGAGCAGTGCGACGCGCCCTAACAGCATTTTTAAATGGAGCATCTTCCCCGGGAAGAATCAGTTGATCAAACTTCGCAACCGCTTTCTCTACATCATGCTGCTTGATATATTCAGGGTTTAAATCCCGGTGAATGAGTGCTTTTGGAACTGTCACCTCCGCCAATAATTCCGGCAACTCACCAGCAAGCCCACGAGGAAACGTATCGACGATCAACCTATCAAATCTCTGCCTTCGCAGCCAATCAACCACTACTTGTGAGGTATGCTCAGAAGAAGCATTTGAATCTATAGAAATGACGTTCCCTAATTCTCCCAATTCTTTTTCCCATGGGATATGGGGGACAAATCGAGAATTTGTCAAAATTTCGACTTTGTGTCCTCGAGAAATAGCTAATCTAGAAAGACTAAGCGCACGATTGAAATGACCTAACCCTCCACCCAAAGCATATATTTTCCAAAATTGACCCGTGTCAGACATAAGATAAACCTTCCAATTGAAAATACTGTGCTGGCAAGTTTTTCGTGACGAAGCACACCTTAATACGCTTAACGTAAAGATTCAGCACAATATTATATCATGAATCTTCTAATGATTTGCGAACGCTTTCCGCCAGAAGTAGGTGGATTAGCGAGAAGCGGCGGACGAATCGCCAATACCTTGGGACGACTTGGCTACAATGTTCATGTCCTAGCTTGGAGCCGACAACTACCTCCAGGAGTCGTAAAAACAAAACAAGAGGACAATGTCACCCTTCATCGGATGGGACGATTTTCCAATTGGGATCTTACCTTGCAACATTCACTCAACGTCATGGACTGGCTTCATGCAGAAAATCAGTTTGATGTTACCTGGGGGCATTACCTCCAACCGGCCGGTTTTCTGGCAGTCATGTTTGCCCGGCGAGCGAACTTGAAGTCTATTGTCAGTGCCCGAGGCAACGATGTGGATCAACTCATGTTTCCTCCCGGTGATTTTGCACGACTCAAATGGACCCTCGAGGGAGCTACCGCAGTGACCAGCGTCTCGGCTGAGCTGGCGGCCAAAATCCAACTCATCAGTGGCGAAGATTTTAAGGTATCCATTTTACCCAACGTGGTGGACTTGGAAACCTTTTCACCGGGTAACCCGGACGTACAGCTGAGGAGAAAGCTGGAGATCCAGGAAGATGAACTGATCCTAGGATTCAGTGGAGAGTTACGTCACAAGAAAGGATTGCCTTTTTTACCTGCCGCATTAGCCCAAGTACGCCGATGGCGACCAGCCTGCCTGCTGGTCATCGGCGAGATTCGGGCACGTGAGCAATCGGCCTTATCAGCGTTTGCCGCCGAGGACGAAGAAACAGCTAAACGTATCATTAGCACCGGGCATCTGGAATTACCTGCTGATGTAGCTACGCATCTGCATCTCTGTGATCTGATATTGCAACCATCAGTATGGGATGGCATGCCAAACTCATTACTCGAAGCAATGGCTTGTGAAAACCTGGTGTTGGCCAGCGACGCCGGAGGCATCCCCGAAGTTCTTACTCACGGCAAAAATGGTGTCATCTTGTCCAAGAACCACCTAAACCATTTGGGAGCTGCAATTCAGGAAACGCTGGAGCTACCTGAAGCAGAACGAAACAAGATGCAGAATGCAGCCCGAAAATCCATCCAGAAAAATTTCACTGCTAATCATGAAGAAAAAGCATTAGAAATGGTTATTCGCTCCATCTCCCAAAACTAATCCAGCAAGCCACGATATGAATCCAAGAGGCGCGCGGTGGCATGGACCCAAGTGAATTGCTTTTCTACGCGCGAGCGAGCCCTTTGACTGAGACTTTGTCCTAAAGCCGGGCTTTCGCGTAAACGCAACAAACCGTCTTTAATCGCCTTCGCCGAACCTGGCCTAACTAGCAGGGCCTCCGCTTCATTTCTCGCCAAAGCACTTACCACTGGCATATCACTGGCAATCAGTGGGGTCCCAGCCGCCATGGCTTCTATCACTTTCAAGGGGCAACATCCTTGCTCCAGATTACGATCATTGGGGGGCAGCGGAGCCAAAACTGTATCGCTATCATGAATCAATTCCACCAACTCGCGTTGCCCCATGGGATCATGTAACTTCACGTAGCGAGCCATATCAAGGCGGTCGATAGTTCGATGAAGAGCCTTGCGCTCGTGGGGCCTACATGGCCCAGCCAAAACCAATTCGGCAGCAAAATCACGCCGATATAGCTGCAATGCCTCGATAGCTTGATGCACTCCCTGCCAACGTGTCATAGTACCAGTATAAAGGACTTTTAGCGGGTTCCCATCCGTAATCTGCGGTTTACGCCATCGAAAAAGATCTGTATCCACTCCATTAGGAATCACTCGAATCTTATCTGACGACACTCCACGAGACTGCAGGCAGGCAGCGTTTACCTCACTAACGGTGATAACAAGATCAGCTGCATCAAGGCATACCTGCTCCTGTCGACGTAATTTATGGACTAATTCATCGTCCTCATCCACCTCTGGATAATGATATTTCAGCTCAATTGAGGGAAGGCCATTGACCTCATATACGAAGTAATCACATACATCCGCCTTGCGCTTTGCCAGAGGATATCCCTCATAAATAGAACGCACATGTACAATATTTGCTCGGCGCTTACCCCACCATCTACCCAACTCCGCCCGGAAGGCCATCGCACGTGTAATGATATTTGCACCTTGTGCGGGCAATTCAAAATGTCTCACTCCCCGCATTTTCGGCAGAAAGAAACCTTCACGCCCAGGTAAAGTCACAAGCTCAACATCACCAAACTCCACACCCAAGGCATCGGCAAAAGCAGCTATGTGAGTTGCTGCCCCCTTGGGAGCAGGAAACCGATCAAATGAAATATAGATGAGTGAAATACCAGACACGATCCGCTGAAATTAATAACATTATATATTATATTTGCCGATATTTAATGTTGGACACACACTTGTGTACCGGCGAGCATTAATGACCCAGCACGCTCAGGACTCGTCCTGCAAATTTTGCCTGTGCATACTATGCTATCCATAACTTAAACTGCCATTTGAATTTTATCACCTCATGAGCCACCCCCCTCAACCCGGAAATCAATCGCTTCACACGGATGGAGTCTATAAATCGAACAAACCAGCAGAAAAATTAATCGCCGACCTCAAAGCCTTGGGAACCATGGATAAGGAGGCCGAAGCTCAGGTTAAAAAATGGAAAACCCTTTGCTGGGCTGGTGTAATAGCAGCCTGTTGCTCAATGTGCTTGTGCACAGGAGGAGGCGTATTCACAACTATTGCTTTTGTACTACTTGCCGGGGGCATCGGCTTTGCCATATGGGCGCTCTCTAAGTGGAGGCAATTTGAGAAAAATGATTTCCCAGATTACCGATACCTGACCTGTGACAAGTTGGTCAGCCTGCTATCAGCAGACATAAAAAGTGACAGCATGATCGATACAAAAATTAACCTGAGGGATGCCACATGGAACCCGGCCAAAATAGAGACAGGGAAAACCGGCCAGTCCACTTGGAACAGCATGAATACTGCAGATCAATTTCTCCAGCTTAGCGGAAGGTTCACCGACGGAACGAAGTTTGACTTTAGCTTAACCGAAAAGGTGGACGCCTACGGGGAACACTTCCCGTATCGTGCCAGAAGCGGAAAGACCAAAACCAAACTCAAGGCCAGAAAGCGTATTCAATGGCTGGCAACGCTCCGACTCCGATACAAGAACAAACGTTACCCCGAAGCATCCAAGGCGGCGGCGAAAATCGAGGAAATAATCCAGCTGCCTAAAGGGGCAAAATTGAAAAAAGTCGATGCAAAAGATGGAGAGATAAGTCTATCGGCCGTTACTAATCCCACTAAGCTACGCCATAAGGTAAAGATGAGTCAGGACATTCCGGGAGCATGGAAACATATGCCAATGGACCCAAACGCAATGGATTTAATCACCAGTTTTTCAGCTAAATTATTTTTGAGCCTATACCAGGTTTTAAATTCCTCGAAAGGTACATAATCATGAGCATCCATCAACAATGCGCCGAACGCGCAGGATTTCTTTTCAAACACGCCTGTGAAAGAGCCGGCGTTATACAATGCGGCCAATGCGGTAAAAACATCTGCCACGAACACGCTACTAAAACCCAAGGCAACCTTACCGTTTGTGTAAGCTGCCTGAAATCCTCCGGTAGCTCTAACTATAGCCAATATCCCTACAATCCCTACTTCTACGGTTACAACCACTATAACGGCTGGGGATCATACAGATCACACGGTCACTATACCGATCACCACCATGACCATGATGACCATACAGATCACGATGCAGACGATTTCACTGAGGCCGATGGTGCAGCAACCGAATTTGAAGGTGATGAAGGGTTTGAAACGGATATGGAAGGAAGTTGAGCCGTTTCACTGTCATCTCTTTTTACACCCCGGACTTCGCACACTTTGCCACAGATCTAAGAGCGGATTGCAATCGGTTCGGCTACCCCTGTCACATTGTCCAAATCGAAAAATCACGATCTCTCATCGACACATGGGATTGCAAGGTGGAATTCATCCACGATGCAATCAATCGCTTTGGAACTGTACTCTGGCTCGATGTGGAATGCCGAATACTTTCGCCCATTCCAGAAGAATGGGCAGCTCCTTTAACCTCTACTTTCCCAATGGAAAAAAGCCGACCTATTAGCACTGGCGTTTTAATGTTAAACCGTTTGCACGCACCACTGGCTGAAGTGTGGAGCCGGCATGCCCGCAAAAATAATAATCTACCTGATGATTTCGTACTGGAATTTCTCCTCAGCCAATACGACCTGCCTTTCAACTACATTGAAACTGAATTTTTCGACCAAGGATCATCAGCGCAGATCGTCCGCGGCCAATGGAAGACAAACAACACGGTTGTCCAACACCCCACTATTAACCGATGGCCTGATCCAATACGCTATTCACTTGCTTTTAATGGTGAAGAGCTTTCAACAGAAACCGACGAAGCCATGAAATTGGCGCGCAAAAGGAAATATCTGTATTGGAGAAACTTTGGCGGCGACTTCAAGGCAGTCGATGAATTAATGGCAAGCGAGGAGGACTTTGAACATAAATTAAACGACTGGGTTTTCCATCCGGCAACTCAACAGTATGCTCCTGCGCAATACTGGAGCACCCAACCCGAACTATTTGGCGTAAAGCCTCTCACATACGCGAAATACAAAAAAAATACTGCCAACGGATTCAAAGAAAACCCTTTTCGTGTAAAAGCGCTCAAGCGCATGCGTCTGAGTAATTCGGAAAAATATATCTACCCAATCAAAAAACAATCCTTTTTGAAACGGCTGAAAGCTCTATTGAATATATAAAATAAATGTAAAAATATTAGGATTATTAAGTCACTCATACAAAATGCACAAACTGACGGAATACAGCATTTACATACGTCTCAAAATAAATCAATTACCATCACATACCATGATCAAACGTATATTTAGAATGACCATAATTTACGCAAGTAAATCCGCTCTCATTACTTCATTAATCATATTGAACCTTATTCTAGCGACCGCATGCTCTAAAGAAAACAAAGCCAAGCCTACCCAAAAAGATCAAACGAATCCAAAACCCAGGGCAGAGAACAATTCAAATAAAATTCCGCGAACGAACTACACGAAAATTAAATTTAAAAAACCCGGAGGAGCAACAGCATTTATACTCAAACCACAAGATAACGGTTTGAAACTGGTAGATGGATTCGAAAGAGAAATCGCAAGAATCAATTTAACCGATAACGGACAGTACAAGTCCAAAGATTCTACCGATAAAGTATTGGCCTACGTAACAGGCAATGGTCCTAAATTTCAAATCAAGAACGCCGTACAGGATCAGACGTTATTCAGCTTTCAGCAGCAGAAAGGCGGCGACTGGAAACTAAAAGACGGCGAAGAAACCCTTCTATGTAAAATTGAAAAACGCGATTACGGTTGGAAAATTGAGGACACAGACCAAAAGCCCATTGGAAAAGTAAAATTAGAGAATGGCCGAACCACCTTGCGAGACGGAGACGAAAATGACCTTTTCCATACTAATGATTCGATCAACCCCATTGCAACCACACCCTTTTTAATACCGCAACTCTCGCAAGCTCAAGCTGCAACTCTTTCAGCTGCATTAATCAAAATCGCCAAATGAACGAAACTGATAACGAATGAAAATCTCTGAGTAAATTTTCTGCCCTGACATTCTTGAGCCTTAACCAATCACTCAATGGAATAAGAAAAGTTTAAAATCTTATTTTACTAATCTATAACCCACTTTATTAAATGCAGACTGCAATGCTTCCCGTTGTTTAATTATAGAACCAGTCACATTTTTGATCGGCTTTTTTTCCATGGCATCNTTTTGCACGTCATAAAGTTGGCCATTATTATATAGCTTATAGCGTTGAGTACGCACCCAAGCCTTGCCGCTTCTACTCTCGGAAAAAGCAAAGGATCTCACTTTCNTTTTTTCGGCCGATGGCCCGAACAGTGCGGGCGCAAAACTAATCCCGTCNATCTTGTGACCGACTTTTCCTGCACCAAGCGCCGCCAGGGTCGGCAGCCAATCGCTAAAATCTACTAGGGAATCATTTGAGCTGCCCACCTTGATGCGGTCAGGCCAATTGGCAATGAGGGGAACATTAGTGCCGATATCTAGCAGCGTTCCCTTGCCTCCAGGGATNCGTTTACCATTGCGTATGGAGTAGACTTCTTCTCTCTCATATTGACGACCTTTAATGTGACGCAGCTTGGAACGTTTAGCTGTACCGTTATCTCCCGTAAAAAGAATAATTGTGTTTTTACGTAAACCAAGCTGATCAATTTTAGCCACGAGTTTGCCGATCATATCGTCCATACTCTCAATCATTTCACCATAATTCATCCAACGATCTTTACCCGGTACATAAGGAACCTGTTTTGGGATGTCATCAGTTACGTCATGGGCTAAGGCCATTGAATAATAGGCAAAGAAAGGTTTACTGGCCTTCTTGCTATTCGCCATAAATTCACCCAGAAAATCCACGTATAGCTCCGGACCGTACTTGCCCTGGGTATCCGTACGCAATCGACCATCCTGGTAAATGTAGGGCTCATGGAACCGGGCGCCCTCATGCCACCCAAAAACACTCCATTGATCAAAGCCCATTCTTGCCGGCTGCTCCTTATCTTTCTTCATCAGGCACAACTGCCACTTGCCTGCAATCGCTGTTGCATAGCCAGCTTTTTTAAGCACTTGAGCCACGGTATTCTTCTCTTCAATTTTCGGAAAAGTGCCCCAGCCAGATTTCATCCGAAAAGGGTATTTGCCGGTCATCAAACAAATTCGTGTAGGATGACAGACCGGCATACTGAAACAATAATCAAAACGCATGCCCCCTTTGGCGAGAGCATCAAGATGAGGGGTATTCCAACGCTCTCCGCCATAAGCACCAATAGGCTCACAACCAACATCATCAGCCATGATCAACACAATATTTGGCTGCAACACAATTTTGGGCTCCACTTTAGCACCCAACAGCGCTGAGCAGGTTAAAAATAAAAATAGTACAAATTTCATTATAATTTCTCGGGTATTGCCTGAATGACTTTATCATTCGGAAACATTGCCTTCACTTCGGCCAACACAGCCAACCGCTCCTCCTTAATGGAAGTATAACTAACTGTTTTGCCATCAAGATATATCGCCCACTTGTTGCAAATAAAGCATATCGCAACCTGCACCTCGCGCTTGCCGGCTGAAAAACGCAATAAAATGCCTGGATCAAAATGAAGTTTTTCCTCATAGCGTGTGGTCGAATCTATGTCAGATAAAAGCAAACGACGCATGCCGTTAGCGGATTTTCCTGCCAACACTTGACCGTCACGACTCACAGTAAAAAACAAAAACTTCCTTTTACTGTCCTCAGCATTCAAACGGTGCGTGGTGATACGGGGTGATTTTTTTAACAAATTCCGGACTACACTCATCTCTGGACGTGTACGACCGGTCTCGTTTTGTCGGGCGATATAATCAGTAAACTCTTCCACCTCAGTCGGGTGCTTCAACCAGAGATTTTCACGCTCACCAAGGTCCGCATAAAGATTATAGAGCTGTCCTTTTGGCCCACCGGTCTTGGGTTTTTCACGACGCGGGGCTGAAAACCCACCTGAGCCGAGGGTAGGAATATATTTCCAAAACCGATGCCGCACACCCAAGTGCGACTGCCCTCTCCCGGTAATGAGCCAGCGGCGCGCAAAATCTCGTTCACCCCGTAACACTGACAAAAAGCTCTCGCTGTCCTCCCCTTCATTATCCGCCAGAGCTCTTTGAACAATCTCAGAAAAAGTCGCGAGTAAATCCGTCTGACAAACCAGCGCATCACTCTTTGACCCGGCTTTAACCACATTGGGCCAGCGAACAATAAACGGCATTCGGTGACCCGCCTCGTAGGCATCCCCTTTCATCCCACGTAAAGGGGTCGTGGCATTATGACCATACTTTTGAATATCTGCATCATACCAAACGGGCCCGTTATCACTGGTAAATAGTAACAAAGTATTTTCACTTAAGTTAGCTCTATCCAGCGCACCCATAATCTGGCCCACCGTATCATCGACCATCGCAACAAAATCACCGTACATATTATTGGTCCGACCCTGAAATTTTTTGGTGGGTAGCCATGGTGTATGGGGAGCAGGCAAAGCAACATAAAGAAAGAAGGGCTTTGCTTTGTTTTTACGTGAGCGAATGTAATCCACTGACTCATTAGTAAAACGCGGCAATACCTCTAAGTGCTTAAAGTCTGGTGATATTGGACCCCCACGCCAAAATTCTCCCTGAATGCGACTCCAACCATCGGTGTTACGTGAGCCAACGGTTCCCGTTGGGGCCATCACTGCCTTACTTCCACTGATATAGTAATAGGGCACAATATCCAGTGAATGTGGCATACCAAAATAGAAATCAAAACCACGATCCAATGGCCCGCCTACCAGAGGTTTTGTATAATCGTAATTTGGGCCTCCATCAAAACCCAGATGCCACTTACCAATCATGGCGGTCGCATATCCTTTTTCACGCAGAGCCGAGGCAATGGTGGTCCGACCTTTTTCGAGAACTGCTTTGCGACGCCAATCCAAATCCGGACGATGAGGATAGCGCCCTGTTAAAAGCCCATATCGAGTGGGCACACATACTGATGCCGGTGAATGAGCATCTGTAAACAGCATCCCCTCTCGGGCCATACGATTAATAGAGGGCGTGGGATTTTTTGACTTTGGATTATAACAACCAGCATCTCCATAACCCATATCATCGGCCAGAATCACCACAATATTGGGTAATCGATCCTTTGCCTCAAGGTTCAAGCCAACCCAAAGAAGAACGTAAACAAACCAACGGTACATGAGGGGATTGAACCACCGCCCTCGCGCTGAGGCAAGAGAGAGCTAGTTGCCTAAAAGTAATTCTTTGGCTGCTTCAGCAATCTTACTGTAATTATCATCATCTACACCGTGCAATAAAGGCAGAATCGGGCCGGTATTGGCAATATTCGCTGCCGCCACGGCTTCATGCAAAACCCTGATCGGGTTGATATCATTACGTAAATATTCAAGCGGAGCAAAAATCTTGCGCATGGCTTCGGCAGATTCAATCTCATTAGCCTTAAGAGCTTGAAGCATTTTCATGGACAAACACGGCGCAATACATACGCACCCACTTGTATAACTATTTAGTCCAAAACCATCCACGTGTGTGATCGCAGGTTGCTCTCCAATACCGCTGACAATAATTTTTCTGTTCACTCGATCAACTAATTCACTCAAGTAATTATCGTTGGCAGGGTTATCCCGCACGATGGCATACTTGATCCAGTTAACGACGCCATCATCCACCAAAGCCTGTACATCCTCCGGCTCCAAATAGCCTTCAAACTTAATGTAGAGGACAATCGGTTTTCCGTAAGCCTCGGCAAACCTTCGAATTCCTGTGGCACAGCCTTTTGGCGTTGCAATATCACGGGCCGGCAAAATCATCACAGTTGGAAATTCGAAGTCGCTTAGAATACCCACCTGATCCATTAATGTCCCATAGGCAGGGCCTACTGACGGTATCACACACGTGTCTTGGCCAGCATTCTCTTCAAGCATTGCCAGGGTGTCGGCAAATTCGCCCAAGGCAATATGGTAAAACATGGCATTACCTCCATAAAGCAACGTACGAATACCGCCTGTCTCCAGATGCCGAATAATTTTAGCATTCTCTACCGGACACACCTTTAGGTTAACATCACGTGCCAAAGGCGGCACAGCAATAACCGAGTTGGCCAGCATATCGGGAGTGATGGAGTCTGTGTTCATCAAAAAATTGGCGGCTCAGGAGTAGCTGGACCGTGTTGCAAAAAGTCAAAATCACACCCTTCATGGGCTTGAGTCACATGATTAATATAAAGCCACCCATAACCACGGGCATATTTGGGAACAGGCTTCTGCCAATTGGCCCTTCGGGCCTCCAACTCCTCATCACTCACATGCAAATGAATGGTACGCTCAGGCACATTAAGCTCAATTTCATCACCCGTCTTTACAAAAGCCAAGGGACCTCCAACATGACTTTCAGGAGCAAGATGTAACACGCACATTCCGTAACTGGTACCACTCATACGAGCATCAGACAACCGCACCATATCACGCACCCCCTGTTTCAATAGCTTATCTGGAATAGGCAGCATTCCCCATTCCGGAAAGCCCGGCCCTCCCTCAGGTCCCGCACTTCGTAGTACCAAAACAGTATCTTTGGTTACATCAAGATCTGGATCGTTCAGCTTGGCCTTAAGTTCAGGATAATCATCAAATACTAATGCAGGACCACGATGAGTAAAAAGGTTTTCGGTGGCTGCAGATGGTTTCACAACACAACCATGAGGAGCAAGGTTCCCTCGCAGCACAAAGGTACCTCCTTCAGCACACAAAGGATTATCAGCTCCACGAATAACATCGGAATCAACCAATTCAGCACCCGCTATATTTTCGGCGAGCGTTTTGCCAGTAACAGTAATACAGTTACCGTGTAATTTTTCCCCGAGTTGAACCATGAGCGCTCGTAACCCTCCAGCGTTATAAAAATCCTCCATCAAATATTTTTGTCCGTTAGGACGAACATTGGCGAGCACAGGTGTAGTGCGACTGAGACGATCAAAATCCTCCAAAGAAATATCCAATCCAACTCGCCTTGCTAGGGCAATAATGTGTACGATAGCATTTGTGGAACCCCCTACAGCCATATCCACGGTAATCGCATTTTCAAAAGATTCACGACAGAGTAAATCTGAAGGCCTCAAGTTTTCCCAAGCCAAATCCACCGCGCGTCGACCGCAGGCAGTAGACATCCGGAAATGCTCGCTAACAACTGCAGGAATACTGGAGGCACCCGGCAGAGTAAATCCAAGGGCCTCGGCAATCGCACTCATGGTCGAAGCGGTGCCCATGGTCATGCAATGACCCGGTGAACGGCCAATAGCATCCTCAAACTTCACCCAATCTTCATCAGAAAGATTACCCGCACATCGTTCAGCCCAAAAATCCCACACAGAACTACCGCTCCCCAACGCCTCCTTACCCCAGCGTGCAGTGAGCATCGGTCCGCTGGGAAGATAAATAACCGGGATGTCTGCTGAAATAGCTCCCATCAAAAGGGCCGGAGTTGTCTTATCACATCCCCCCATCAACACAGCCGCATCGATAGGATGACAGCGCAAAACCTCTTCTGTCTCCATCGAGAGTAAATTCCGGTAAAGCATGGTGGTAGGCTTCATCAACATCTCCCCCAGTGACATCACCGGCACCTCGACTGGAAAACCTCCTGCCTGCCAGACACCCTCTTTCACTTTCTGCGCCCGCTCACGCAAATGTGAGTGGCAAGTATTGAGATCACTCCACGTATTGAGTATGCCAATAATCGGCTTATCCCGATAATCCCCATCAGCCCAACCCATAGCTTTAACCCGCGCTCGATGCCCAAATGCACGTAAGTCATCCGGCCCGAACCACCGTGCACTACGCAGTTTAGTGGGATCGCGTTTTTCTCGTGACAAACTACTCATAGGTGAAGGTTAATTTGTATCGGAAAAATCTGTTAACGACGAGATGATTTAATCTAGCCAGATCAGAGCTTATCACTTATCGCTCTTGCATGGATAAGACCCTTGAAGAAGCCGAACTCTTAATTGAGTCCAGCTCTTTACTTGGAGAAGGACCGATTTGGGATCCCTTGCGGCAGGTTCTATGGTGGGTGGATATTCTTGAAAGCCTAGTCCATTGCCACAATCCTGCTAACGGCTCCAACCGTTCGTGGCCCATTGGGCAATTGATTGGCACTATCGTCACTAGTAGAGATAACAGGTTAATTATTGCCACAGAGAAAGGGTTCCATTGGTTTTACCCTGAAACGGGAGCAACTGAACTGATCGTCGATCCCGAACCAGATAAGCCANANAACCGTTTCAATGACGGCAAATGCGACCCTTCTGGNAGACTATGGGCNGGAACGATGGCCATTAATGAAGAAGGCAATAGCGGCACTTTGTATTGCCTNCATTCAAATGGCANAGCTGAAACAAAAGAAGTTGGATACGCCATNCCCAATGGGATCGTGTGGAATGATGAAGCTACAATCATGTATCATATTGATAGCCCCACCCGTCAGGTGGATGCNTGGGATTATGAAAACGCCACCGGCAACATCAGCAATCGTCGAACAGTATTTCAAGTGANTCAGGAGGGCGCATTCCCTGATGGAATGGCGATGGATGTGGAAGGTAAAATTTGGCTCGCGTTATGGGGTGGATGGGCCGTTATCCGGTTTGATCCTGATACCGGCAAAGAACTCACGCGAATACCGGTACCNGTAAGCCGTACCAGCGCNTGCGCTTTTGGCGGGCCAAACCAAGATGTACTATACATCACTACTGCCAAAAAAGACATCACGNCCGANGATTTGGAAAAGGAGCCCATGGCCGGCTGTGTTTTCAAATCGCACCCTGGGGTATGTGGCCAAACTCCCACAGCTTTTGCTGGTTGAATTATTGGATCGTATTTTNNGCATTTTTAAGCTAGATAAAGTCAATCCATGGCATTTATCCACGACGATTTTTTGTTGGGCAATGACTCAGCACAGCAACTCTACCATGAGTATGCAGTCAGTGAACCCATTCTGGATTACCATAACCACCTCCCCCCCCAAGAAATTGCCAATAACCGCCAATTCGCCAACCTAGGTGAAGTTTGGCTCGAAGGTGATCACTACAAATGGCGGGCCATGCGGGCTAATGGTGAACCTGAGTCAGTCATTACCGGNGATGCTNNAGCCAAAGAAAAATATTTGGCTTGGGCTCGCACTATTCCTCACACATTGGGCAACCCACTCTATCACTGGACTCATCTTGAGCTGGCACGTTACTTTAATATCACCGATTTACTAGGTCCGGATACCGCTGAATTTATCTGGGAGCAAACCTCTGANCGACTCACGNCCCCCGCCCTCTCCGTCCAAGGTATCCTTGACCAGTTTGATGTACGAGGACTTTGCACCACCGATGATCCAATTGATAGCCTTGCTCACCATGAAGCCATCGCCAAATTGGATATTCGCACCAAGGTTTACCCCACCTTCCGCCCTGACAAATCGTGGGGAATCGAAAACCCTGAAACTTTCAATATCTGGGCTAATAAACTAGCCGAAGCAAGCGGAGTTAATACAGATACACTAACCGGATTCAAAAATGCACTTGAGAAACGCATAGAAGATTTCCATGCCGTTGGATCACGCTTAAGTGATCACAGTTTCCCNTACTGTTTTGACAATTTCCCAAGCACCGGCGAAGCCTCACAAATTTTTGATAAAGCCCGCATAGGNCGCGTCGCCTCAACTGAAGAACAACGACGGTTTGGCGCGCATATTATGGAGCATCTAGGCAAAATCTACGCAGCAAAAGATTGGGCCATGCAACTGCACATCGGACCGCAAAGAAACAATAATACGCGCCTTTTTAAAACAATTGGCCCGGATATCGGCTGCGATTCAATAGGTGACTGGCCACAGTCTGCGTCACTGGCAGGTTTCCTCGATCGACTTGAACAGGACTCAGCGTTACCCAGGACCATCTTGTATAACAACAACCCGATGGATAACTTTACTTTCGCCACGATGATAGGAAATTATCAAGGTGGCACGCCGGGCAAGATGCAATTCGGCAGTGGCTGGTGGCATGCAGATCAACAGGAAGGGATGGAATGGCAAATGAAAGCCTTGGCCAATACAGGCCTTCTTTCACGTTTCATCGGCATGCTGACTGATTCCCGTTCATTCTTAAGCTTTCCCCGCCACGAATACTTTAGAAGAACGCTCTGTAACATGTTGGGCAACTGGATGGTTTCCGGGGTTATCCCCAACNATCAGGCGCTTATCGGCGAAATGGTCAGACGCATTTGCTACCAAAATGCAGCTGATTACCTGAATCTGGCTTTGAACGACTAATTATCAGTCCAGCCGAAGGATCCGGTTATGCCCCGTGTCTACAACGTACAGTTTACCTTTTTCCCAAGTTACCCCGTGTGGGTAATCCAACTTCACTTTGCCATGACCNAGGACTGTGGAAACCATGCCCGTTGAGGCATCGTACTTACGTATTAAATCATTCGCTTCGTCGGCAATATAGACATTATCTTCATCATCAACACATATGTGCTTTGGAGCCCCTAGCTCAGCCAGTTTACCCGGACCATCCTTNTTTCCCTTTTTTCCCGTACCCGCAACTGTATAAATCAACCCATCTGACTTAACCACTCGCAAAGCATGCCCTCCACGCTCAAGCACATAAACATTACCCTTTGAATCAGGAGCAACCGCTCGTGGNTCAAATAGTGGAGCTTCTTCAGCCTTTNCTCCATCTNGAGGCACACCCTTTTTACCATTACCCGCAATAGTATACACCCTATTAGCCATCATATCTGCCACACGAATGCGACGATTCTGGATGTCAGCAATGTATATTTTATCATTTGAATCATTCATCGTGATACACATAATATAACTGAACTTCGCTTTCTTTAGCGGCCCATTATCCCCACCAAAACCCCGTTTACCGGTTCCTACAACCGTACTGATTGGCCCACTCCAGTCATCAATTCTTCGTACGCAGTAGTTCCATGAATCGGAAATGTATATTACCCCACTAGGAGTTACGGCCACATTGTGCATTCCATTAAAAGTGGCCTTTCTTGCAGGCCCACCGTCTCCCTCATACCCCTTTGTTCCGTCTCCGGCAATAGTGAGGAGTTTATTGTCAGATGCTAACATATGAACTCGTCCGCCTTTTAATTCCACAATAAACATGTTCCCCTTACTGTCAAAATCGACCCCAAAAGGATGCCTCAAGGGATTAGCTTGAGTAGTCACCGGATTACCTTCACCAGGATTCCAACTACCATATATTAGCGTTACTTTAGGCTCAACTGCGTGCCCCCAAACCGCAAAGATCAAAAACAAAACTAACTTCATCATGACCTCATTCTTCCAAGCCTTCCGGATTTTGGCAATCGGCGATTGTACCGGAAGACCGACATGGCTATCGTCACGTCCATGAGTTTATCAGGACAACACGCGCTAGTGATCGGTGGGGGCACTGGTATGGGTGAAGCAATTTCGTTAGGCCTCGTTGAGGAAGGCGCTAAAGTAGCCGTGGCAGGAAGACGGCAAGAAAAACTCGAATCTATTGCGGCAAAATCCAAAAATATTCTCATCCACACCGTGGATGTGGGCGACCGACCCAGCGTAAAGGCCCTGTTTGATTGGGCTAGTCAAACCTTTGATAGACGCCTTGATCTTCTGGTAAACTGTGCCGGGATCAATGTTCCCAAGCGGTCGATGAGTGAACTATCTCCAGAGGACTGGGATAAAGTATTGAACATCAATGCTACGGGAGCCTTCAATTGCATGCATTACGGGCTACCTTTGATGCGACCGCATAAGAACGGATTAGTAATTAATATTTCCTCCACTAGCGGCAAACGTGCCGCACCCCTAGGCGGGGTGTCCTATAACGCCAGTAAATTTGCCATGGACGCACTTGGCACCAGCGCCAATGAAGATGAACGAGAAAACGGCATACGTGTAACAACGATTTTTCCCGGCGAAGTCGACACTCCTATATTGGATGACAGACCTACACCCCCTAGCGCAGAACACCGCGCCAAAATATTAAAACCCAAAGATATCGCAGACATGACCATTGCCATAGCTAAACTTCCCCCATTGGCACACGTACCCGAACTGATCATTAAGCCTATTGGCCAGTCATTTATTTAAGACAGTCCTTAACTTAAAAATAATCAACACCCATTACCAACAGTGCTTTACAAAGCGCCTCGACCAGTAGACCTTTTCTGCCATGAAGCCATTCCTCATCATTTTGTTTTCCATTGGTATTTTTACTTTCAATGTAAACGCAGAACCGCCAAAGGGTTTTGATAAGCTATTCAATGGAAAAAATCTGGACGGTTGGAAAGCTAAACCAAATGGATGGACCGTGGAGAAAGGTGTCCTGACGCGCAAACCCAAGAGCGGATACATATGGACTGATAAAGCATACGGCGACTTTGTCCTGGATGTTGAAGTAAAAGTATCAAAACGCTGTAATAGCGGCATCTTTTTTCGTACTGATCCGAAAAACGCTGTACAAGGTGGCTTTGAAATTCAGGTAATGGACACCACTGGAAAGAAAAAACTGGGCACCCATGATAATGGAGCTCTCTACGATGCTCTGGCGCCGAGTGCAAATCCGGCCAAACCTTTAGGGGAGTGGAACCGGTTTATAATCACCTGCAAAGGCCCACACGTTACGGTCAATATCAATGGTACCGTGGTAGTGAAAGCCAATTTGGATAAATGGACCACCGGCAACAAAAACCCCGATGGCTCACGTAATAAGTTCAGAACAGCCCTCAAGGACTTACCCCGAGAAGGCCACATTGGATTCCAAGACCACGGCCAAGACGTTTGGTACCGTAACATCTATCTGAAAAATTTGAACTAAAGCTGCCTTACTCAAAAAAGACTGACTTTTTGAAGGTCTTTCTGTATTGAACTTTCTTAGCGCGCCTTAAAGCGCGCCTTCTTTTATGCGTTCCATTGGGGAAATTAATAGCGAAGAACAGGCTAAACGATTTGGCGACTATCTCTTAGCCAACAAGATCCCCTGTGATATCGAGGATGAGGAGGATGGTACGTGGTCAATATGGATCCATGATGATGATCAAATTGAGGAAGCCGAAGCTGAATTAGAAAAATTTAACCGAGAACCAAAAGATTCCCGTTACAAAAATGCCGAAGCCAAAGCAGAGAAAATACGACGTGAAAATGAGAAAGCAGACAAAGAATCCGCCAGAAGACAAGTAGAGGTTCGAACACAAACATGGAATTCATCAGAATCAACCCCGCACCTTACTTACGCACTAATAGTTGCATGTGTAGGTGTATTCATTGCCCTACAAACTGATATGGGCGACAGCCTCAAACAAACACTTTCCATAAGCACATATGAAATCGATGGAAATAGTGTAAAATGGCCTGGACTAAATGATATCACCCAAGGCGAGTGGTGGCGACTCGTAACCCCTATTATTATACAC
Organism: Verrucomicrobiales bacterium; assembly: GCA_002719595.1. Lineage (GTDB taxonomy): Bacteria > Verrucomicrobiota > Verrucomicrobiia > Limisphaerales > UBA1100 > UBA1100. The sequence goes on along the minus strand of PBEJ01000029.1, from coordinate 47,761 downwards.
CTCGGCTGGCTTCACATTGCTTTTAATATGATGTGGCTGCATCAGCTCGGAAGGATGTTTGAGCATACACATGGAGCACTAAAACTAATTGTGTTCATAATAGTCACAGGAATTCTCAGTAATCTTTTTCAATATGCAGACTTCGCAAGCGGCTTATTTGGCAGAGGACCTACATTTGGAGGAATGTCTGGAGTAGTATACGCTCTGGCAGGTTATTGTTGGATTCGCGGGCGGTTAATTCCTTTCTCTGACATTGAGCTGCCGCCAGATACCATGAAGTTTCTCATGATCTGGTTTGCTATATGCTTCCTACCTTTTCTGCCAATTGCTAATGGAGGACACACTGGAGGTCTTCTGGCAGGGCTGGCAATTGGCTGGATATCCGCTCAGGTAACTTTAAGAGAATAGCAATCTAATCAAAGGTGTAGCGTTTTCCCCTTACTTCCACATTCGGTGGCCTTTTTGTTTTCTCAAACCAATCATAGCCAACCCTCAAATTCTGCCATTCTTTAATCCATTTTGAATTTTGATGTTTCCTCATGTTTGCTTCAGACATTCGGAAGGGAAAACAATGCACCCTGAAAAAGCGTTGCCCATTCATTAAGGCCGCATCGCAAAGCGAATAGATCTCTTCAATGCGGGCATCAGTCATGGCATAACACCCAATACTTACGCAATTGCCATGTACCATTAAAGCACTTCCAGTACGACCATGAGCCCGGTCATATTTGTTCGGGTAACCCAGATTAAATGAGAGATGAAAACGACTTCTTGGATTCATGCGCGAGCGTGGCACAAAATAAAACCCTTCCGGCGCCTGCCCATCTCCTTCTTTTAATTTAGGCCCAAGGGCACCTGAGAACTTACAAATCGGCCAGGTCTTGAAAATTTTAAATCGTTTTCCGTCATCAATCCAGAGTTCAAGTTGGTTCTCCTGCTTGAAAATACGGATGTAAACCGGAGCCCCCCAGCGGAGACCTTTTGCGCGCAGAGCAACCTCCAGCTGTGGTCGAACGCGCTTTGCCGCTGCCTCAGAGCGATCCAAACGTGGCGCATTTTTCCGGGCAAATAATACCGACGCTCCAACAATAAATACTCCAATAGCCAAAACGAATTGCAACCGATTAAACCTCCTGAACACAAATAGGAGAATAGCTAATCCAGAGGTCTCGGGCTATTTCAGATTATTTACAAATAAAACATTACCGGTTTNNNGAGATTATTTCATCCGATAACTTTTTGCCTTTACCCAACAAATGCCACCCCAGAAACAAGCGCACCTGATTCTCTCCCACAACCCGCGGAGCATTATGACCACCATCTTGATAAGTAATCAGTGTAGACTCAACGCCAGCCTTCATTAATGCCGCATGATAAATCTGTGATTGATGAAAAGGCACTAAAGGGTCTTTGGTCCCGTGTACGTGCAGATGTGGGGCATCATCTTTTGAAACGTGAGTCAAGGGTGAAGCTAGCCTGGTTTTCTTTTTAGCCTCTTGGATCGGCGCACCAATTAACAAACTTTCTGGTGAATTAGCTGCATTGTGATCCATCTTACCCGGGTGATCATTCATTTGAAGTAAAGCACTTGGCCCGTAATAATTTACAACCGCGCTCACGCGACTTGATTGGCCTAGATGTTTACCTAACTTACCCTCCAATTCCTTCACGCCGCCAGTCGATCCAAGCATAGAAACCAAATGCCCCCCCGCAGAAGTCCCCCACACAGCAATTCTCTCTGGATCCATTCCATGGTCCTTTGCGTTTCCACGCAACCAGCGGATAGCGGCTTTGCAGTCATGTATCTGAGCCGGCCAAATCGCTTCTCCAGAAAGCCGATACCCGATACTGACCCCCACGTACTGACCGGTTTGAACCAAATTCGAAACCCGATTTACCCCACTACTCTTATTGCCATTCCGCCAACCGCCGCCATGTATGAATGCAATTACCGGCAAGGGCTCCTTGCCTACCCGCTTTTCNGGTAATATCAAATCGAGCATTTGCCTCGGATTTTTAGTTCCTGCGTANGGAATATCACGTAGCACCGTAACTCCCTTGAGCTGACTTGGACCCTTCAGGAAACGCACATGCTCTTCCATTGAAATAGCACCATCCTTATTGGTGTCTACTCGAGCAAAATTGCGACGGGCATTTATAGGCAACTCAGCCAACGACAATTTACTGTCCTTATTTTTATCCCACTGCTTAAACAGTGCCTCCGGAGAGCGTTGTTGAGCATCAGCCCAAGGAACCAACGCCAATAATAACAAAATATAGCTAATATTTTTCATCACGATTCCTTCTTTTTATTCAAAAGACCTGTCAACCATCCTAGGGAAACAAAAAATTTGTCCATCTTAGCGATTGTATCGGGGTAATAATCACCTTTCTTACCTTTATTAAAAAAACCATGGGTGGCATCCTTATATAGGTAGAGCTCACTGCGACTCCCTATAGCCTTCATTCGCCGATCATATTCCTGAGCAGTTTCAACTGGGATAAGCTTATCCTTCGTACCCAGAAAAACAATAGTCGGTGGGGCTCCCTCGGAAATATTATGCATCGGAGATATCTCCTTCCACCGTGCCTTGACCCGATCGTATCCGTATCCTTTGGAGCTGTTATCATAAACCGGATTAAATAAAACTAGTGCTTCGGGCCTACTCCTCACCTTCTTATCCTCTTCCTTCTCCTCAAGCCCCGGACAGTTGCCCGTAGCAGCGGCCACATGACCACCTGCTGAACCACCACCAGCGGCAATACGCGACGGATCCACCCCCAATTTATTTGCATTGGCTCTTACCCACCGAATGGCTGATTTACCGTCTTTGACACATTCAAAGGGAGTCGTTTTGTTACGGCTTTTAACGCGGTATTCTGCTGTTATAGCCACCATTCCCCGCTGGGAAAGATATTGGCAATGCGGTTCAAACTGCTTGGGCGTACCCCCATTCCAGCCACCACCAAAGAAAAACACAATCGCAGGCTTCCGATCTGAATCCTTGTGCCCATCGGGATTATACACGTGCAGGAACAGTTTCGTTTCACCCACCTGTTTGTATTGATGCACCTTCGCCCCTTCAAGCTTCACCACCTGTGCAGAAGCCACAAAAGGAAGCATACAAATAATAGATATGATTTGTTTCATTTTAGTCCTATTTTAAAAACTGATAAGTATGGGGCAGAGAGTTCTCATTTCTTCTTGTTTTTCTTTCTTGATTCAGGCCATGGAATCACCCCAGTACGTTCTGCATAAGACTGCCACATGGCTTGTAGCTTTTTAGTTTTTTCAGAGTGCTTTTTTGAAAGATCATTCATCTCAACCCGGTCATTCTTCAGATTGTACAACTCCCATTTCCCATTACGCCCTTTAGCAACCAATTTCCAGTCACCAACACGAATGGCACGATTGCCCTCATGCTCCCAGTAGATTGCCTGTCGATCAATTGCATCTTCCTTAAAAATCTTAACCAAGCTTTTCCCTTCCAGAGGTTTAATAGTTTTGCCACGGAATTCCCTTGGATACGTTGCTCCTGATACATCAATACATGTTGCCATTAGATCAATCAAATGACTCGGCTCTTTGCGGAGCTTGTTTTTTACTGCTATACCATCTGGCCAATGCACGACTAAAGGCGTCGCTACGCCGCCTTCATGCACCCAGTGCTTGTATTCCCGAAAAGGGGTGTTGGAAACATTAGCCCAATTCCGACCGTACCCGATATAAGTATCCTCCGGCCCCGGCATTACGCGCCCACGTCGTACTGGATACCCATCACGGGTTTGCTTCGGAGTAGAGTTAAAATAGTGAATAACATCATCGGGAATAGGTTTAAAGGTGGGCTTTTTCGGACGGGGAAAAGGTTTGTCCCCTCTACCACCATTTTCGGCACAACCCCCATTATCCTGAAGGTAAAATATCAAAGTATTGTTTAGATCGCCACGAATCTTAATCGCCTCAACAATCCGTCCAATACCCTGATCCATCTGATCAACCATTGCCGCATAGACTTCCATACAAGCCGATTCCCATTCCTTATCTTTTACTTTACTCCAATCACCAACCGTTGGCGTCATCTTTGTGCCTTTATCGATTAACCCCATTTCCTTCATTCGTTCTAGTCGAGCCTTACGAACAGAAACGTAACCTTGATCATATTTTCCATCGTACTTTTCAATATCCTGTTCACGGGCATGCATAGGCCAATGCGCCGCCGTATATGACACGTACATAAAGAAGGGGTTATCCCCCTTATGTTCCTTAACAAACTTAACGGCATTATCACTAATCGCATCGGTAAAATGATAAGGCTGGGAGGGTTTATAATCCGGATCGTTCTCCCGGGTGATGGGTTTATTTCCACGAGTCAGCGAATTAGGATCCCAAAGACTTGAGGCTCCATTAATGATACCATAGTAACGATCAAACCCTCGTTGTAGTGGCCAGTTAAATTTCTCGGTATCATTCGATGGATTAACATGACTGGTAACATGCCACTTGCCTATGCAATAAGTTGAATACCCCGCGGGCTTCAATGCCTCAGCAATGGTAACACAATTGCGATTAAGTTCACCGCGGTAACCATCCTGTCCCCGGTCGTTCATCATATGACCGATGCCTGCCTGATGAGGGTATAAGCCAGTCAGAAGCGATGCACGTGTAGGGCAGCAGCGGGCGGTATTATAAAATTGGGTAAAACGCAATCCATTAGCCGCCAAGCCATCAAGGACCGGGGTATGAATTTCCCCACCATAGCAGCCAATATCCGAATAACCCATGTCATCAGACATAATAATCACAATATTGGGACGCAAAGCATCCTTAGCAAAAACAGGAGTAACCAGCAGGATAAAAAGGCGAGTAAGATATTTCATTAGGACGTGCCCAGAGCATCATGGATTCGGCGGTTATAGGCAAGATTTTGAGTTTGTTTGACGTTGACCATACCAAACCAAAACGTGAACCTCAGGGGCCAATCCATGAAAGTGAAAAAGGTCTTACTCTGCATATTAAACCTAGCCCTCGCCTTCTTAACCTTCGGCGAGGAAAAAACACTCAAAGTAGGCACCAAGCCAGAGAGTGTCTGTCGTGGTTTTGGCGGCAAACTCTATGTCACTATGATCAATAACGAAGAGCCCGGAGATGGCGGCATCAACGTAATTGATGAAGATAAGGTAATGGAATTTTGCCGTGGAATGAATTCACCCAAGGGAATTGCCTTCATTGGAGGCTTTCTTGTAACAGCTGATGAAACCACCGTATGGAAAGTTGATAAGAAAGGCAAAGTGACAAAACTAGCTGAGGCAAAGGATTTCCCAAATAAGATTGAATTTCTTAATGATGTAGCTGCCAGTCGCGACAAGAAGAGCGTGTACGTCACAGAAATGAGCCCTCCCGGACCAATGTTCAACCCGGATAAAGAACGCACCCTCTGGCCCATCGGCAGCAAACAGGACATGAATTTGCCACGCAAAGGCTGCGTTTATAAAGTGACTTTGAATGGCAAGGTATCACTCGCTGTACCTGCCGGTAACAAGGTGATGCGCTTCCCCAACGGCGTAACCGTAATCGGTAAGAAAAATGAGGAGACACCCGTGATGGGTGATTTCTTTACCGGCAACATTGTGCAGTATGACGGCAAATCATTTAAAATACTGGCCAAAGGTATGCGTGGCGCTGACGCCGTAGAGTTTGGAAAGGGCGTGATCTATGTCTCTAGCTGGCCTCTTGGTAAGGTTTGGAAATACGACCGCAAAAGCAAAAAAACAACCGTTCTGTCGGACAAGTTTACTACGGCTGCCGATTTCTACTATGACCGAAAGAATAAACAACTGATTGTCCCGGACATGATTGGCGGCACATTGACCTTCCTACCGGTTGAATAACGATCCATGTCCGGAAAAATACGAATCGCCCTCATCGGGATCGATCATCCGCACGGCATGGGTTGGCGCGAGTCACTGACGCATGTTTCTGATAAACTTGAAGTAAGCGCACTGGTTCCTGCCTTTGATGGCGCTATATCAAGTCTCGAAGAGCGTCATGCGAAACTGCCTCGGTTCGAATCAGTAACCGAACTCATTTACTCAAGCGACTTATTTGATGGAGCGCTGGTGTGCCTGCCCAACGACCAAAGCCCCGATGCGGTTATCGCTCTGGCCAATGCAGGAAAACACATTCTGCTGGAAAAACCTGGAGCAGCCAATGCAACAGACGCCCGACGCATGGCTGAGGCAATCCGTGCTAATCAAGTTTCCTTTCAGAACGGCTTCATTTGGCGTTACGACGAACTGGCCAATCGCCTCCGTAAAATGGTAAATGATGGGCGATTTGGCAAACTAATCAGCGTGGAAATGACTTGGGCCACGAGTAGTGTCGACCGGCGAGGACCTGAACATTACCTCTTTAATTTAAAACAAAGCGGAGGCGGCTTCTTCAACTGGCTGGCGTGTCACCATCTCGATTTACTCACTTACATTACTGGTGAATCAGTAACTGCAGTGAGTGCTCGCGTTGGAAACTACGGGAAAACCGTTGCTGCCGTGGAAGATGGCGGTAGTGCGATTCTGGACCTATCAAGCGGAGGATTGGCTACCTTTACCGGTGGATATTGGCACCCGCGCTGGATGAATGATATTCGCTGGACCATCCGTGGCACCCAACGCTGGGTTCACTGGGACCCAGGCCGCGCCAATACTGGTGGGGTATTGGAAATCCACGGCCCGCAGCCACAATTTATGGCCATGGAGGAAACCTTCGAGCTTCCGGTCGATGATACAACTGGCTACGGAGGCAAGGCAATGGTGGCTTTGCTAGCTGACTGGATTAGAGCTATCGGTGAAGGCGGTGATTGCCGTAACACGCCTGAGAGCACCGTAACGGTGCTAGAGACAATCGATTCAATCTATCAGTCATCTGAGAACGGCCACCGGGTAAAGATTTAATTTACCTGTTTTTTTAGACCGGAACGAATTACATCATGATGCCGGGACATATAATAAAAACTCTGTTTACTACTGCGTTCACCAAGACAAAATTGAAATTCAATCCGGTAACCACCTTTTGGCCAGTTAGGCCCTTCCACTGCGAGCGCATTTACAATGGTACTGATGCTTTGGCCGGGCTTCAGCGAAACCGGTTCACTTGGGCGTAATAATCCTACCGAACCTGGAACCGAGTAGGATTTACCCTGGCATAAAACAACCAAGCTCTCCTTCCATAGGATGCGCTTGCCCTGGCGCCTTAGCGCTTCAATAACCAACGGCTTATCTGTCGGATTGGTTACGGTAATCTTATACTCTCCATCTCCATCAGGATTAGTCCATTTGATTTCCTTGGCCGGAGGCACTTTTTCAACCGAAAAAGCAGCGTCACTGCCAACCAATAAAGCCGGCCTTCCAGTTGCACTACAAAAATGCTTGGCATTAACTTTTTGAGCCTTAGGCCATGCTCTCTCTTTATGCATTTGCCATGGAGAAGTAATTTTTCCATTCAAACTCTTCCATCCAAGAGGCAATTCGCAAGCAAGCCGGATAGAGCGAAGTTTCTTCTCATCAGCCTTTTCAAATGCCTCAACTCTCAAGCCTCCACGTACATTGGAAAGCGCCACAACGATTTTACCCTCCGGATAAACCGGTTTTTGTTGCTGCCTGGCTGAGTGGTTGGCGGTCAGTTCACTTCCCACTTCAAGACCACCCCTTAGAACACCTTCAATCTTCATCGTCAAAGCATGATTAAAGAGGGGAGGAAATGACCTGCCCGTCGGCCCTTGTTTGATATTTGTAATGGTNGCCATAGCAACAATCTGCTTTTCACCCCAACTAACCGGTTGCGGCTTTGCAGGCTGGCCGGGAATTCTACCTGGCAAAGGTCTTACCCCTGGAGCCGGGCGAGGCACTGCAGCCAAAACCTTAAAGGACAGAGAAACAACCAAAGCTAAATGAAAAAGATATTTTGCTCTCATAATAATTTTTACTCCTTTTATCAGACGGTTTTGAATGGTCAACCCTTCCTATTGTCATTTATGGATTTTACCTCAAAAATTAAAAGCCTTTGCTCACTGGAGTTGGGTGCATATCCTCATTGCTGATGAAGGCCCTTTTACTAGAAGAGTATAAAAAACTCACAGTAACAGATATGCCAAAACCAAAATTTGGACCGAATGAGGTATTGGTCCAAATTAAGGCATGTGGGATTTGCGGTAGTGATATTCACGGTTTCGATGGATCCAGTGGCCGACGCGTCCCTCCATTAATCATGGGGCATGAAGCTTCTGGAATTGTTGCGAAAACTGGATCAGAAATATCCAAAGTCAAAGAAGGAGACAGAGTTACTTTTGATTCAATGGTCTCATGTGGCAATTGCTATTTTTGCAATCAGAACCAAATGAATTTATGCGAAAATAGAAAAGTATTGGGTGTTTCATGTGAAGATTACCGGCAGCATGGCTGTTTTGCAGAATACGCCGTAGTGCCGGAGCATATTATTTACCAAATGCCAGATAATCTTTTATTTGAGCATGCGGCAATGATTGAACCAGTATCTGTAGCAGTGCATGCGGTAAAACGTGCAACAATTTCAAAAAGCCACACCGCAGCAGTTATAGGATCAGGGATGATTGGCCTGCTGGTCATTCAAGCCTTAAAGGCCGCCGGCTGCTCCAAAATTATTGCGATTGATGTAGCAGATGAAAAACTCAATCTAGCAAAGAAACTAGGCGCGACCTTGGGCATCAACCCCAAAAATAATGATGCGCTGCAGATCATTCAGGACGAAACTGAGGGGCGTGGCACGGATATAACGATGGAGGTGGTCGGCGCCACTGCAACGGTAAACACAGCAATCGAAGCCACACGCAAAGGAGGCTCGGTAACGCTTATCGGCAATCTTGCCCCAGAAGTCTCCTTTCCTTTACAATCGGTAGTTACTAGAGAATTAAGCATCTACGGCTCATGTGCCTCAAACGGGGAATATGCTGAATGCATCGATCTTTTGTCTCGCGATATCATAAAGGTGGACCCTCTCATTAGCGCCAAAGCCAACCTCGAAGAAGGAGCCCAATGGTTCGACCGGCTCTACGCGGCAGAACCCGGCCTAATGAAAGTCATCCTTCAGCCNAGCCAATAGAACAACCCAGCCTAAACGAGCCTTTTAATTCACAGGCCNAGGCAAACGGCCTTGGTCTCCGTATACAAATCGAGAACCTCGTGCCCCATTTCACGACCCCAACCACTTTGTTTGTACCCTCCGAAAGGAAGAGCTGCATCAAAGATGTTATAGCAATTAATCCAAACCGTTCCGGCCCGTAAACGAGCCGCAGTACGGTGAGCCTTACTGATATCACTTGTCCAGATGCCTGCAGCCAAACCATAGGTACTGTCGTTACTTCGGGCCACAATCTCTTCTATATCATCAAAAGGGTCAGCCACCACCACAGGACCGAATATTTCTTCACGCACAATACTCATGTCATCCCGCGCATTCTTAATGACCGTAGGGGAAACAAAATAGCCCTGATCTCCTCGTCGCGTTCCTCCCGTTAGACAGGTCGCCCCCGCTTCCTGACCGGCACTCATGTATCCAGTCACACGGTTGAGCTGTTCATCTGAAACCAAAGGACCCATTTCTGTGTCAGCTGCCAGCCCCGGACCCAGCTTAATCGACTCAGCAGCTGCTGATACACCGGCAATCACATCATCGAAAATATCCTTTTCCACATAGAGACGCGAACCAGCACAGCAACACTGACCATGATTAAAGAATATTGCACTGGCTGCCCCAGCAATCGTTGCTTCCAAATCATTAGTATCCTTAAAAATAATATTGGGTGATTTACCCCCTAGTTCCAGAGTCACCTTCTTCAAATTACCCGAAGCAGCATTTACTATCATCTTACCAACCTCGGTCGACCCGGTGAAAGCTACCTTATCCACTTCATCATGTGCTGCTAAAGCAGCCCCCGCTGTTTCCCCCATACCAGTAACGATGTTCACCACTCCATCAGGTACTCCTGCCTCTTGAATAATTTCACCGAGACGCAACGCGGTTAGGGGAGTTTGTTCCGCCGGCTTTAAGACGACGCAATTACCAGTTGCAAGAACAGGCCCCAACTTCCATGCCGCCATCAACAAAGGGAAATTCCATGGAATAATCTGCCCTACCACACCCACTGGCTCGCGCATGGTAAAAGCATGAAATTTTGCCCCCGGCGCATAAGGAACAGAAATTGGAATAGTATTCCCCTCGATTTTAGTAACCCAACCAGCCATGTAATGAAAAAGATCAGCAGAAAGAGGAACATCAGCAACTTTGGCCACTCCCATGGGCTTCCCATTGTCCAAACTTTCCAGCTCTGCCAACTCATCCAAATTCTCCAAAATGAGATCCCCGATCTTCCAGATTAGTTTTCCCCGTTCGCTTGGGGTCATGGTGTTCCATGCATGGTTGGGATCATCAAATACTTTTCGAGCCGCTGCTACAGCCCGGTTAATATCTTCAGTGTCCCCCTCTGCGACTTGTGTAATCTCATGTCCATTTGCAGGATTATACACGGCAAATGTTTTTCCCGAGGAAGCGTCCTGCCATTTGCCATTAATCAATATTTGGCGTTGCGATTGAAGAAATCCCTGCACACGTGAGGAGGGTTCAATCACAGGGATATCGAGAGGAGCTGTAGCAACCATGGGAATTCTGTGTGTTTGGGTTCTGTAGAATCCTACCCCTCTCCCTCAGAAGCGCAAGCCCCTCATTTGACGAAAAGTTAGCTCCTAAATTATTTGCCTGATCGGTTCAGCACCCTCAACTCCTACCAGTCGCTGATCGAGGCCACGGTAAAAATAGGTAAGTTTATCCGGATCAAAACCAAGCTGAGTAAGAATCGTTGAATGAAGATTCTTAACGTGGAATCGATTCTCCACGGCTTTACTACCAATTTCATCAGTCTGCCCAACACTCTGGCCACCTTTGATTCCGCCACCGGCCATCCACATCGTGAATCCATAACTATTGTGGTCACGACCAGTGCCCTTGGCATATTCAGCTGTTGGTTGGCGACCAAATTCGCCTCCCCACACAATAAGAGTTTCATCAAGCAACCCGCGCTGCTCAAGATCCCTGATAAGACCAGCGATGGGCTTATCGGTATTACCAGCATGATAATTATGATTCTTCTCTAAATCCCCATGAGCGTCCCAATTGGCGTCATTGTGATTACCTCCACTATATATCTGGATAAAGCGCACCCCGCGTTCCACAAGGCGCCGGGCAAGCAGGCACTTTTTACCAAAGTCATCGGTACGCTGCTCACCGATACCATACATTGCCTTCACATGGGCTTTTTCCTGATCAAAATCCACCGCTTCAGGAGCGCTCATTTGCATCTTATAAGCAAGTTCGTAGCTGGCGATACGCGCTGCTAGGTTTGAGTTGTCAGTACGATCACTTAAATGCCGACTATTATATTTATTGAGCGAATCAAGCATGGCGCGCTGCTCCTCACGCTTCATTCCTCGAGCGTTTTTTAGGTCAAGAATCGGAGTGCCGCTCGCATTCACCGTAACTCCTTGATAAGCAGCCGGCATATAACCACTCGTCCAGTTCTTTGCGCCACTGATTGGACCTCCGGTAGGATCCAGCATCACAACATAACCGGGTAAATTTTCATTCTCGGTACCCAGACCATAATTAACCCAAGAACCAAGTGAAGGGCGACCACTGAGAACATGACCAGAATTCATCATTAGCATCGCCGATCCGTGAATAGGGGAATCGGCCGTCATGGAATGCAGAAAAGCAATCTTGTCAGCCTGCTGCCCTAAGTGCGGAAAAAGATCGGAAATGTGCTTACCACATTGCCCGTATTGCTTAAATTTCCACTTGGGACCAACCACTCTCCCCCCACTCTTTTTCCCACCTCTACCAAAGGTTTTCACCTCAATAGTTTTGCCATCCAACGGGTACATCTTAGGTTTATAATCGAAGGTATCCACCTGACTTGGCCCCCCATACATGAAGAGAAAAATAACGTGCTTTGCCTTGGCTGGAAGCGGCGGATTTTTAGCTGCCAAGGGGTTTGCCCATGGAGTTTTACCGTCAGCAGCAACCGCTTGGTTTGAGAGAAACCCATCCTTTGCCATCATTCCCGTCAGCGCCAGAGAGGTGAACCCACCTCCCACCTGATGCAAAAATTCGCGCCGGGAAGTTTGTCCACAAAACGTGTTAGCCGGTTTTTCTATAATCGCCATAAGCCTATCTACATTATAAAGATTTTATTTATTTAGTCCAGAAAGACGAATTCATTAAGATTAAGCACCAAAAGGCAGAACCTCTGCAGTGCCTGTTTTTCGTCAACCCCACTATCTTTAAACTTATTAATGAGCGCGACGCCATCATCAATGTCCTGTTTAGTCGCGGGCCGACTGGTAGCCAACTCAATGGCAAGGCCCACCTGTTTTGAAACACTTTCAGCCTCTTCCTGAAGCCTCTTGGATAGTGCTTCAGCCGAATCATTCAGGAACTTACTATTCATCATAGTTAGCGTTTGAGTAGGAACAGTGGTCACAAAACGTACATCGCAAGTATTATCTGTATCAGCCCAATCGAATGAAGCCAAAAAGGGTTCATGCAACGAGCGCTTCACAAATATATAAACACTACGACGCGCCGCATCTTCCTTGGAACTCCTTCCCCAAGCACCTCCTGGGCGCGAAGAGGTCTTTGCCACTTCGTCTGGAATTTCAGTATATATACTTGGCCCGGCCATCTTCAGATTCAATTGACCTGTTAGATTAAGAATAGAGTCACGAATTTCCTCAGCCGCCAAACGACGCATGTCAAACCTCCAAAAAAGATCATTATTCGGATCAGCAGCAAAACCTACCTCATTGCCTGCAGACGACATTTGGTAAGTCCTACTCATCATGATCAGTTTGTGCATTCTTTTTAGAGTCCAACCACCTTCAATCAGCTCAGCTGATAACCAATTTAGCAGTTCCGGGTGTGTCGGCATTTCACCAAGATAGCCAAAATTGTTTGAACTACGAACAATTCCTCTGCCGAAGTGATGCTGCCACAGTCGATTAGCCATCACCTTGGCGGTCATTGGGTTATCCTGACTCGCAATCCACTCAGCGAGCACACGCCGTTTACCAGAAGTCTTACCGGTATCATAACCATCAGGAACCTTTACCTGAGGGGCACTTAAAATCTGGGGAAATGAAGGGCCAACTTCTTCACCTTGTAGCTGGGGATTGCCTCGAGCCAACACCCACGTCTTTTGGCGGCCTCGCTCGGCAACAGCCATGGCAAACTCTTCTTTAACCTCAATCTTTTGCTGTTCGAGAGTGGTAAGTTGCTGCTGCAAACGGTTGTACTCAGATAAACCAGTTTCCCCGAGGATTGCCTTCCCATGAAGCCGGGCCAAAATAGGCACAGGCGTTATNTTATAATCAACTAGCAACCCAGCGTCAATGTACTGACCCCCAGAAGTTTGCCTGCAATGGATGGCTATGGTATTGCGGCCGGTTTGCAAAACATCAAGCGAAGCCTCTGTGATATCTACATCAACATATCTTCCAATATGTCCGNTAAAAGTTTTGATCTGTTTTCCATTTAGATAAACCTCAGCGTCCTCGTCGTGGTGAATCCTTAAAGTCAGTTTGCCNGGAATTTCAACCAAACGAAAATCTTTACGCAGCCATATGTCGCTAGTCTTCCATTCCGTNCGCACATGACTGCCAGGGGTCCCTTTTGTACCAAAGCCTGACCAATCCTTTTTCCATTCACGGTCGTCATATGCAATTTCAAACCAGTTATCNTCTGGCTTTGTCGTTGTGTACTCCCAAATCTGNCCNTTGCCCCGNGAGGCATCAGGAAGGGCGTATGGATTACTTAATTTCTTTTGATCTTTTCCTTCCGCCTTTTCGCGTATAGTTGGGTTTTTTTCAGCGAACCCGTCAATCAAGGCTTCCTCAATTGGAGCAAGCTTAGCCTGAACTGAAGCAATAANCTTCTGTTGTTCGGATCGTTTTTGCTCCATTTGAGCTTTAGATTTGGGATCTGTAACAGGAACGTGATTGGTCTTACCTTTTCCATGTGGTGAAATATCACTGAAGAATGACAGCAACGTATAGTAATCCTTCTGCGGAATAGGATCGATTTTATGATCATGACAACGGGCACAACCAACGGTCATTCCCAAGAATGTCTCGGTGGCCGTGCGGAGTATATCATCAAGGTAATCATAACGCGCCAGGGGACGGTCCGCCGGCTCATCATCCCATATACCCAGTCGATAAAATCCAGTCGCGGTAATGGATTCGCCGGTCTTGTCAGGAAGCTCATCACCCGCCAACTGCTCCAAAATAAAACGGTTATAGGGCTTATCTTCATTAAAGGCTTTAATGACGTAATCGCGATATTTCCAAATTAAATCTTTGCGGCTATCGCGCTCATAACCATTAGTCTCAGCATACCGCATCAAATCAAGCCAATGCCTGCCCCACTTCTCGCCGTATTGAGGTCGAGCCAGAAGATTATCAATTACTTTTTCGAAAGCATTTGGGGATTTATCATTTACAAAGGCATTTACTTCAACGGGTGTAGGCGGCAACCCGATTAACCCATAGAAGGCACGACGAATAAGTTGACGCCTTTCTGCAGGGCCATTCGGATTAAGCTTATTTTTGGACAACCGATCATAAACAAAAGCATCAATAGCATTAGCATTCCAATTCTTATCAGGNACTTTGGGCACTACTGGCCGGCTAATAGGCTGATAAGCCCAATAGGCACGGGTGCGTTCGTTAATTTGCGTGTTAGGAAGAACTTTCTCTGCTTCGCCGGCAATCTCATGTTCGGGATTGAAGGGGGCTCCCATTTTGACCCACTGAGTGAGAATATCAATTTGCTCCTGAGGGAGCTTTTCCCTAGGCGGCATTTCATGATCGCCATCCTTGTAAGATATCATCTCCAAAAGGAGGCTTTTATCGGGCTCTTTCAGGTTGATGGCAGGACCTATATCCCCCCCTTCAAGAAGCCCCTTCCGGCTAGTAATACGAAAATGACCCTTTAGTTTCTTTTCTTCACCGTGGCAATTAAAACAGTTTTGCTTAAGGATGTTCAAAACCTTCTGGTCAAAAAATTGTACCCTGGCCGCATCAGACAATTCCTGAGCGGACATACCCACTGCAATAAACACTCCTGCAAAAATAAAATGACGGTGTGTCATAGTTAGATTAATAACTTCGCCTATGGCCTGTTCTCAATCAAGCTTAAGACGCTAATAATTGCATTTCTATTGAAAAAATTTACTTTCCGGGCAGATCGAGAAACTTGACACAAACAGGCATTGGCACCTTTATCGAATAGCCTGTGGGCTTCAGTTCGCCAGAATCTCGATTAATCGAAAAAGTAAATAAATCACCACTGGATTGATTAGCGGCAATTAAGTATTTTCCAGTGGGGTCGATTCCAAAATTGCGAGGCGTTTTACCCAGGGTCGATTGGTGCTGCACGGCACTGAGCTTGCCGGTTTTTTGATCGATACGAAAAACTGCAATCGTATCATGCCCACGGTTAGAGCCGTAAAGAAACCTACCGTTNGGGTGGACCTGTACTTCGGCCGTACTCATTCCCTTCCCACGCTCTACTGGCAACGTGGCAATCGTCTGTAACTCGTNCAATTTACCCNTCATTTCATCCCATNCAAAGACANTGAGNGTGAGGGTNATTTCATTAATCAAATAAGCAAACTTACCACTCGGGTGAAAAGCAAAATGACGAGGNCCCGACCCTGGAGTCACCTTTACAAATCCTGCTGGAGTCATTTTACCACCTTTTGAATCGAAACCGTAAACTAATACCCTATCCAAACCGAGATCAGCCACCACAGCAAACTTATTGCCCGGTGAAACATTTATGGAATGACTATGAGGGGCGGCCTGCCGTGGCTTTAATAAGCTCGAACCTGTGTGCTGAATAAATGAGGAGGCCGGGCGCAAGCGCCCTTTTCTCGAAACGGGCAAACTAGCAACACTGCCCCCGGTGTAGTTTGCAACAAGGACATTTCTTCCCGTAGCATCCAGCACTAAATGACAGGGAGCTCCCCCCTTAGATGATTGTTGATTTAAAAATGTAAGCGCACCAGTCTTTTGATCAATGCTATAGGCACTCACCGCGCCGGCCTTTTCATCCTTGTAGTTACCAATCTCATTAACTGCATAAAGAAATTTTTTATTTGGGTGAATAGCAAGAAATGACGGGTTTTTTTGACCGGACAANTTGCCAGATGCTGTCAACTTACCCGTACCCATATCTAACTTAAGCCAATGAATCCCCTGTTCCTCAGTCCTGGTATAGGTACCAATGTAAACCAATAACTCCCTCGAAGCGGAATGAAGTTGAAAAGTAATAACATAGGCAAAAATCAATAAAATTGCGCGCATAAGAGATTATGCACAAAGGATTAGAGATACTGCAATTTTTTAGACAAACCCTTCCTTCTCGTCCGCTTTCATATTGAATAGAGGTTCGATAGTCAGGTATTATGCAGGTCAAATATTGAACAATAAACCTACAGATTGGACAGATTGGTTGGGCAAATATGGCCCTCGATTGCTGTTGTTTGCCCGCACCCAAACTCGCTGCGAAGAAGATGCCGAGGACTTGTTGCAAGAAGCTATTACTGAGTCCGCCGACAAAAATGAGGGTAAAACGCCTGACCTCCCTCTTGTATATGCCACAATCCGGCGCCGAGCGATTGATCTAGCGCGAAAAAACGACCGACGAACAGCCCGGGAAGAAATAGTTAGAGACCAATCCGATACCTGCTGGTTTGACAACACTATAGAACAAAATGAGATGGCACAGGTCATAGACCAATCCATAAAAAAAATACCTGAAAAATTTCGGGAAGTATTGATTCTTAAAATCTGGGGGGAGATGACCTTTGCCCAAATAGCCAAAACCCTCGACATACCGCTAAACACCGCAGCCTCCCGTTATCGNTATGGCCTCGAAATCCTCAAGCGTGATACCAATTTAAATAGCCATGAATAACGAACCTGAATTTGATCCAACGCTGGAATCTGAACTACGCCAAACCCGACCTGCAGAAATAGATCAATCCCTCCTCGAACGGATAGGTCACGCTGTAAGCACCGGAAAAACAAATCAACAAGAATCAATTTTGCGCTCCAATCGTTGGTTATGGCTTATCCCTTGTACAGCTACTGCAGTTATTGTTTTGGCTTTGGTCTTGGCCTCTCCTCAAGAGACCGAGAAGATCATTACTCCAGAAAAGGTTGCCGCCAAACCTACTGAAGAACAGCCAATCGAACTCTTCCCTATCCGAAAAAACAACAAGGTTGTTGAAGCTGTTAATGAAGGTATTATCCAAATTAACGNAAAACAACCCTACCGGAGTGTTCGAATGCAAGTCATTGATTCTTACGAATGGAGCCAACCCAATGGGGCAACCCGGGTGCAGTATCAAATACCTCGCGAGGAACGATTCCTGGTTCCAGCCGAAATTTACTAATCTTTTACAAACACAATTTAACATGAAAACAAAACTAATAATTCTAATTGCGACAGTCCTCGCACTTCCTGTCCTGAGCCAGGAAAAAAAGAAGGATGCCCCTGAAACAAAACAAAAGGAAGCAGCGCAGCCAAAGACAGGTGCATTCCTTGGAATTGCCATGGATCCGGTTACCGCCACTACCCGATCCCAACTGAATCTTCCCGAGGGTATCGGTGTAGTTGTGTCTTATGTTGCCAAAGGAAGCCCAGCTGAAAAAGGTGGGCTTAGTTTCAATGACATCATCACACAAATGAATGATCAATTGATCGTTAACCCTGAACAATTACAGGCCCTTATCAAAACCAGAAAGCCAGGTGATGAAGTCACTCTCACGTTTTATCGAAACAGCAAGGAACAAACTGCCAAGATTAAACTCGGCAAGGGAGAAATGAAAAAAATTGAGGAGGGCCAACCGGATGGCCTACGGCTCCAAGACGGACAGTGGAAGCCTTTCAACGTTCCAAGAGGACTAGGACTTTTCAATCAGTTCCAATTGCGCCCCGGCAACCTGAAACAGATGGAAGAACAAATGGAAGAACTTCGAAAACAACTCCAGAATCTTCCTAATTTTGGCCCAAGAGGATTTCGAATGGATATGTTCCCCAACGATGAGTTATTTGAAATGCCCGAACCACCAGAGGGTAACCGCAAAAATTTCAACTTCAATGCTCAAGTTGCCAGCAGTGTTACCGTAGCTGATGAAACAGGTTCTTATACATTAAAAACCAAAAACGGGAAAAAAATCTTCTCAGCCAAAGACAAAAACGGTGATGAACTTTTTACTGGTCCAGTGGATACTGAGAAGCAACGCGACGCACTGGATCGTAATCTAATCAAAAAACTTGAACAGCTTGAAGGCATGGGCGGGGGCAAAGGCGGGCTTCAGTTCCGGCAGTTCAAATTCGACGGCGGAGGACAAAGAAATTTTAATTTTGACTTTAACTTCCGTCGCAACAACCCGAAAGAGCAGCCAAAGCCAAAAAAGAAAGACGATAAAAACCGTTCTGAAGCTTAAGTTGAGCTGAAATTTTAATCCACCGTTACCTTACCTGATTCTGTCACTTTTTTAATTTCAACCCCTCCTGAGCGAATGTGTAAATCCTGTTGTGGAAAGGGAATTTCAATATCGTGTTCACGAAATTTTTTATCGATAGCGAAATTGATGGCACTGATATAGCTGGTTGGCCGGGTTGTCATTTCCTTGGTCCAAGAAGCCAATTCAAAATCAAGCGAGCTCGCTCCAAACGCCCTGAAAATAACACTTGGTTTGGGATCCTTTAATGTTCTGGGATCCTCGTCAGCCACCTCCAAAAGTAGCTTTTTTACCTTCTCAGGATCTGTGCCGTAAGCCACTCCAATCGGCACACGAATCCGCACCTTAGGGTCACTGTAGCTCCAGTTGGTAACAGTTTGTGATATAAAATCAGCATTAGGCACAATCATGGTAATATTGTCACTCGTCACTACCATAGTACTTCTCAGACTTATTTTTTCCACTCTGCCAGCAATCCCTCCAACTTCTATCCGGTCACCAATGGTAATGGGATGCTCGGCATAAATAATTATGCCACTGACAAAATTATTAATGATATTCTGCAAGCCAAAACCAATACCCACGCCAACAGCACCCGCGATAAAAGCCAGTGAACTGAGGTCAATACCTGCCACTTGAAACGCAAGATAAAACCCGATCACCATAAACGCATAGCCCATAATGCGAGCGATACCATACTCAAGTGCCTCGGGAAAATCTGTCTTTTCAAAGATACGCATTATCACTCTCTCACGAATGACCTTTTCCAAGACGATCACGAGCCCAAACATCAACAACAGGAGTAACACGCCATTGAGCGAAACGCGCATGGCACCGAGCTTTAGCTCATAAGTGAAAATGGTTTTGAGCAACCCCCATGCGCTATTGATTTCCAAGGCATCTGCGGCGACTGTTTGATTAGTATCCGCTACGGCCACAGTGTTATTACCCTCATCGGCAATGACCTGCACTGAAGCTAGCCCAGAGCAGAATAATCCTACCGTTAAAAATGCCCAAATATAGTTCCGAAAAAATCGAGTCATTTTACGCACCTCCTTGTATTATTATGCGCCGACTGTACCTACGGCTCAACGTCGAATGATTGATGTGAATAATTTGCCCCGCCTATTCGCAAGTTCTTGTCATATTTGGNGTTGATTTTCCCCGCAAACAGCCTATTTTCCGGCCCCCGCTTCGTTAAGCGGTTTTGAGTTATGCCCATTGCCACACCTAAACAATATACCGCGATGCTCGATGCTGCCCAATCAGGCGATTACGCGTACCCAGCGGTAAATGTTACCTCCATCACGACCATCAATGCTGCGCTAAAGGCTTTTGCCGATGCGAAGTCTGANGGCATCATTCAGTTCTCCACTGGCGGCGGCCAGTTTGCTTCCGGCCTGAACGTGAAAGATTCCGTTCACGGCTGCGTTGTTCTCGCTGAAGCAGCTCATCGCTTGGCGGACAAATATGATATACTCATCGGGTTACACACCGACCATTGTCAACCTGAGGCTGCCGAAGGCTTTTTGAAGCCTCTCATTGCCGAGACCACCAAGCGCAGGCAGGCTGGCCAAAACAATCTGTTCCAAAGCCATATGCTTGACGCTTCTATTCTTCCGCTAGAGGAAAATATGGCCATCTCAAAGGAATACCTTGAGCTTTGCGCTGCCAATGAAATCATTCTTGAAGTTGAAGCTGGAGTCGTTGGCGGAGAAGAAGACGGCGCTGCTGGCACAGAGGATACACCTGCTGAAAAACTTTACACCACACCTGAGGATATGCTCAGTGTATATGAAAGTCTCAACGGTATCGGTCGCTATATGTTTGCAGCTACTTTCGGAAACGTTCATGGAGCCTACAAACCGGGTGCCGTTAAACTCAGTCCAGAAATCCTAAAGCAAGGACAGGATGCGGTGATTGGAAAGTACGGTGAAGAAGCCAAATTCGACCTTGTGTTTCATGGCGGTAGTGGGTCCGAAAAGCATCAAATCAAGGAAACCCTCGAATACGGTGTTATAAAGATGAATATCGATACTGACACACAATACGCTTTCACACGCCCGATTTCTGATCACATCATGACCAACTATGAGGGAGTACTAAAAATTGAAGGAGAAGTAGGAAACAAGAAAGTTTACGATCCACGCTCCTACCTCAAGAAAGCCGAGGAAGCTATGGCTTCCAGATTGGTGGAAGCCTGTAATGACTTGGAAAGCACGGGTAAATCAATCGCCCAGTCAGTCTGAGATTTACATCAAACTATTCGATGGTCACAGGGCTAAACCGGGTTTTGGTATCCTTGGCATAAATGCCGTAATATTTGATTTTTTCCAGATCTTTCGGTGTTTGCATCACAATCTCCGTCTCATCTACCTTGAGGGTTAATAGCCTTTTGACGGTGTCGATGGTTACTGTAGCCTTGAAAGATGCATCTGGATTTAAAGATGCTCTTTTAAGAGTTCCCGCACTGGTGTTAGCCCAAGATCCAGGGAAAACTCCGTGTGCCCCCATCCCGATCATGGAGCCTGCTTTCCAAAGTTTATCGTTAAGGGGTTCCGCCCCTAATACGAGGCAGGCATTTCGAGTTCGCTCCTTGACTGCTGCCTGGTATTCTAATTCAAAGACAATCTTTTCTCCCACCGAATGATCCAGCTTATGTAATGCAAAGGCCTCACCACCTAAGGCATTGAGAAGATAGCCTTTACTATCCTTGCTTACCGTACCTCCCTTAACAATCTCCCAATCACCGGTTTCATCCTTACCGTCCGATAATTTCTTTCCCTTGGTCCGTTTGCCGCGTTGACGAGGCTGCTCGTTTAACCACCATTCAGAGGGTCCTTCTTTTTCCACTTCACCGTGAACCTTAAGGAGTGCAGCCTTCATTGACGCTAGTTTGTCAGGCATTTCCTCTGCCAAATCCTTTTCTTCCCTCCAATCCTTTTCTATTTCATAAAGTTGAAATTGTTGCAGTGACTCATCTGCTACAATCTTCCAGTCACCTACGCGCAAGGCAACATGATTGTCTTTCGGGGCTAAATGATTACGCCAGTAAAGGGGCACAGGCCGTTGCACTTGCTTTCCCGCGAGAGCTGGACGCATGTCCACTCCATCTATCACCCGATCCTTGGGTAAATCCACACCAGCAATAGCCAGCACTGTTGAAAATAAGTCTGAACCAATCACTGGCACGCTACTGGTCGTTCCCGGCTTGATATGCCCAGGCCAACGGGCTATTCCCGGAACGCGAATACCCCCTTCATGACTCCAACGTTTACGACCACGCAACCCACCTGTTGATCCACGGGTGCGCCCCTTGGTNCCCGCCCCTTCCGGACCGTTATCAGAAGTAAAAAAAACAAAAGTATCCTCTGTCAAACCCTGCTGATCCAGTTCCTTCATCAGTAAGCCAAAAGCATGATCCAACTGAGTAATATTGCCGTGGTGTTGACGAATGCCTTCATCATCGATACCGGCATAAGGTTGCATAAATTCAGGAGCCGACTCGATGGGCAGATGCGGCTCGTGAGTCCAAACAGTAATGAAAAAAGGTTTCTCCTTATCACGTTCTTTGCGAAGCCAATGAACTGCTTCTTTTGAGGCAATAACTGCTGACGCCCCTTCAATAACCCCAACAGTTTGACCGTTACGCACGAAGTTCTTGGGGTTAATGTGATGAGGGGATGCATTGTTCTGGGTCGCGAGCCACCAGTCATATCCATGGTCGTTGGGTTGAGGGTGGCGAGGGTCATTAAAGAAACCGTTCAAATGCCATTTACCCGTGTGACAAGTAGTGTATCCCTTGGCCTTGAGAGCCTCGGGAATGGTAATTTCACTGGTGCGTAGGTGTACTTGGTGACCTGCGGGAATCCAGCGCCATACTCCATTGCGATAAGGAGTACGGCCGGTAAGAATAGAGGAACGAGAGGGTGAACAAACGCCGCAGGCCGAGTAACACTGAGTAAGACGCACTCCCTCTTTGGCAAACTGATCCAGATTGGGAGTTTTAATTAATGGATGGCCTTGTACTCCCAAATCACCCCAACCCTGATCATCAGTAAGAAAGATTATAAAATTAGCCGGTTTGTCCGTCGCTTGAAGAGTAAAAACCAAGCTCGTCAGTAAGAGGAAAAGAAAATGTCTCATGAATGCTCATAAGCCTAGGGAGCCCCAGCAATGATGTCACGCATCACTTGAGCATTTAGGATGTAGAGAGAGCCTTGGGCTTCATTCCTCCCCGTAATGCGCCTGCTTCAACTGCCCCATAATTATCCAAGAAGAGGGGATCCAACGGACGACTATTAGGAACTGAGAGCCAGATACGAAAGATATGTCTACGGCGATCAGGCTCGGGCCAATCCTCGAACTCCGTACGGCGGTGTAAATTTACCCAGTTATTGATAAAAAGAATATCCCCCGGCTCCTGGTAAAAGGAATGATGCAGAAACGGTTCATCGGCTAAATTCTCGACCAAATCCAATGCCTCTTTTTGGGCAGAAGAAAGATCCGGTAAATCCGGATGCGAATGTGCACGATCAATCAATACCCGTAAAAGGCTCGCGGCAAAGTGTCCGTCGCAGAATGAAAAAACCGGCTGCTGACACCATGGCTTCTCATTGCCCCCATCTACCGTGTGCCGGAGATAATAGAAAGGTTCACACAAAAGATTCAGCAAATCCGGACGCCGATTGAGAATCTCATTATATATGGCCATGGAACTAACAATACGGCTTTCCCCTCCACTCTTTGCCTGCCGGTAACAGCAAAAGCCAATAACATCGCATCGGTCGGTGTGATAACTGAGCTTGGACCGTGTATTAGGCCCTCGAGTCCTTGGGTCATCAGCAGCATAACCCTTGTCAGCAACGCTAAAAAGGCGCTCCCCCTCCGCACTTTGAGAAAGCGGCACTCCCAAATGCAAAGCCAATAGCCAAAACATTCGCTCTAGTAGTGCCTGATCCAAGTCCTTAGGTAGCCCCCTCAGCCAAGCCGCCCCACAGCCTTGCTCCAGATCATGACTGATTTGTTTTAAGCGAGGGGTGAGTTGAGGCAACTCAAAGTCACCAAGCTCAATACCTTCAACCGATTGATCCATTACCCCTTCGGCCACTGATTGTAACTCCTCAATTTCTAGATCAGATAATTGAACCTGCCAGTCAGTACGCTGTAATAATTCTTCTCCTCGCCAAAGAGAAGGATGTTTCAAAGGTAATTTGGGTTTTATTTCGGACAATTTAGTTCACCGTAAATTGAAGAATTCTCGCAGATGTACCCTTACTTTTGGGGTTGGATTTAGCACTCAACCTCAGTTTGGCCGTGTGTTCTCCCGCCCTTAAATCCGATGCAAACATAACTGTCCTCGGATAATTTAAGCCTCGGCTGTGGTGGTGGTATAAATCCACTCTCTTCCATGGCCCTCCATCTATACTTACTTCCATAGCCCCTGCATCAGGCCCAGCTAAAACGTATGCACCCAATGCGCGCCCTTTGAATTTCAGCGTTGTCTCCTTGCCCGGTTCAGTAGCCGTTAAAAGGCTCATACCGCCAAAAGGATTCGTTCTAAAGCTACCCGGAATTTTTTTCCAATCAGGCACATGCCAAGCCCACGTGTCATTGGCTGATTCTGCCGGCAAGAGAAAATGGCCATTAAAATAACTGCCACTATCAACTGGCCTCCACGGCATTGCGTGAGGGGAAGGCTCTTTAAGAGCCGGCTTATTCCACGCCTCACTCAACAACTGTGCGATCATTTTTGCGGCAATGGCATTTCCCGCAGGCTTGGGATGAGTACCGCCAAAAACCTTCCANGTGAGTTTCCCNGCACTAATNCGGTCAACTACCTCACGTGCCAGGAAGATAGTGGANACATCATAAGCCTTAAGCACCTTCTCATGCGATTCAATGGATAAGGGTATTTTCCTTGAACGCAATTGCTCGAGCATTCCCGGATTCACAAAGTGTGTCACAATAATATCCATATTGGGCTGAGCCTTGCGCGCGTGGCGAATAATTCCNTCCATGCCTCGAATACATTCACGGCCAGCATGGCCCGCGTCCTGATCGTCATTCACNGCAAACTCGATGAAAAAGAGATCTATCTGGCCTTTGTTCAGAATATGAGATTTCAACCTGAAAGCCCCTGTGGTTGAACAGGTGGAGGAGATACCAGCATTAATAAATTCAAACTTGGTTTTTGGATAACGTTCTTGCAACCAATCAGCCACCATAGGCCGGTAACCATTCATCTGAGTAATGGACCCCCCGATAAAAGCCACACGACCCGTCTTATTTTTTTCGAATTGGAGCTGGCTATTTGCATAGCTCCCGCGAGCTATAATGTTTCGATTTATTTCCGCTGCAAAAACACAAAAAGGCAGGAGAAACACTGTAACAAAACCGGCAACCTTCATNCCTCGAATCTAATCACAGAGACAAAATAAGCATAGNGAAAAGACACAAGGAAAACTAACCCCTTGTTGAGGAAATACTAATTACTCGATCGTCTGGTAGAAGTTCTAAACTAGAATCTGGAGCCATAATATTATCCCCGTCNCGATATATGCCGATTGCTAAGGAATTCTTCTTAGCATGGGTTTCACTCAATTCTTTGAATGTTCCTATTCCTGAGGGTATATCGTTTACGTAAAGCTGCTTTCCGTAACTATTTGAGGTCAGCTCTGACACGACTTTGTGCACACCTTGATCCTGCAATTCCTGTACAATTACCTGATTTACCAACCGCATAATACACACAACGCTATCACATCCGCAGCGTTGAAAAAATCTGACGTTGTCAGGTTTTACACAATGAACAACAGTATAAACCTCAGGGTGTTTTTTTTCTATATTGAGAGCAATTGCTAAGTTCTTTAAATCTGAGTTTTCACTATCACTAAGGTCAGCCTGAAGGATNACAGATTTCGCTTCAGCCACATTAACCCGATCCATCACTGAATCAGAAGATGGATCACCTTTAACGAAAGTCACATTAAGTTCAGCTAATTCTTTTGGAAGTTCCTCTAAATGCTCATCTATTAACACTATTGGCGTACTCATTGTTCGGGAATCTGACCGCAATTCGTCAACCAGCTGTTTAGTTGAAGTTATGCCAATGAACCGACAGATCACAATATGCTTTTCAAATTCTATAATAGACATTCCTTTTAGTTCCTTGAGTTTATTTTCCATTAAAACAGCAGCTAAAGCGGATAATATATACCCGAGAATAGCCACACCTACTAGCATAGTAGGCAAACCGACAAATATCCGACCGTAAAAACTTTCCGGAGCATAATCACCATAACCTACAGTTGTCATGGTGACTACAGCCCACCAAAAAGAAGTCTCCCATTTTCGCTCATACGATAGATCACCAAGACCCTCACCCTCAAAGTACATAAACCCAGTCGTAGAATAAGCCAACATACTAACCAAAAAAAGAGCCACCATGCCCCACTGGCCAGAAAAGCTCTTACCAGTCTGACGCAAAAAGTTTTGAATCACATTGATCATGGCGATGAGATTGGTGTCACTGAGTCCGATTTGTATCGGTATTTGTGGTAGAAGCAGGATTAGCCCTTTTTTCTATTTGGATGTAGAAAAACCCCGATAAAACAATAAGAATAACACTCAGTATAAAAAGCCAATTTTTGCGTAATTTACGAAAATATTTTTTCTTCAAGTGGTTACTCATTAATTGATTTTAAATTTCTTTTTAAGTTTAGCTCATGTGCATACGATTATCACGAACTTTTATAATTTTTCTTCCCTGAAACTTGTCGAGAGGAATAAACTCAATTTTGAACTTAACCCAACCGTACCGAAACAAAGCGTCTAGTTCAAATATCCCCTTTTCAAGGGTATTTAGAAATTTTTGCTCCAAGTCCCGATACAAGTCAGGGAGCTGCACCCTAAGTAAAACTTCTCCATCAGATGAATCCAAATCTTCAATGATAAGTATAACTAACGGAAGATCAGGCGCCGACTCACGCAACCCTTCTAAAATCATTTTGTGATGAAATTTTTCTCCCGCAATAACAAAAGCTTCCAGCGTGCGATTCAAAAATACCAACCGGGGGTTAGGGCTACCACACAGGCAAGGAGTCGCATTAATCTCAACTTGATCACCAACNCGATACTTAATNATACTTTGGTTGCGAATGCGTAATGTAGTGAATAATACTTCACCGGTATAAATTTCATCACTTAAAGAAGTTGCTCCCATCAGTGTAGGAATAAATATGTNGGGATCAAAATGAACTCCCTCCCCCACCTCACAGCTCATCCCAATTCCACCAGTTTCTGTGGTTCCATAAAAAGATCGNACTTCNCAACCCCATCTTTCTTCTACCATTACCTTAAAATTTGAATCCATAGGTTCACCCATATGAATTACAGTTTTAATGGGACAATCCGAANCTTCCCAATANTNCGAAATAGTCTCCCAAGCACGNATCAAAAGACTAGGAACAGTAAGAAGCACTGTCGGTTGTAATTTTTTTAANGGCAAGCATGACTGGCGATAGTTCTGGGTTAAATGCATAAATGAGGTTCTCTTAACGCCTAAGTTCCTCGCTGCNCGAAAATAAAAATCATAAATCTCAGTACCTCCAATATCCATACATACAAAATGATCTTCTGGNCCCATCCCCACCGCAGCAAATGCGTTTTCAGTAACATGTTGCTCTGCTAAATCATCAACNGGACTACATANCCTTAAAACACTATCAGCGGTTGACCCGGAGGAAAAATCTGTAACAAAAGNTGAACCATTTAACTTNGTAAACGCTTCTAACTGGAGAGTTTCCCGATACTCATTCTTGGTCGTTAGGGGCAGTTCACNCAAAGTATTAAATGGATCATCTGACGGACCCAAACCAAGCTTATTGAANATACATGCATAATAAGACGAGGTATCTATTTGATATTGAAAATACTCCCTTAACCGGGCTTTAAATGATTNATCTGCCGGCACGAGTGAGACTGAATCTTTTGAATGATTTATGAATTGTACCGCTANATTAGACATCGAAATTGATTATATTTTGTGCGGGGCAGTATCGAATAAAGGGAGANATCCCGAAATTAATNGTAGTGATTGCCGGCAATTGGGATGCGGGGTTAATTTCAATAGATAAATTCTCCCGGTCATANNAAAATGAATCAGATGTTTTTTTNNTAAANGCAAAGACTCCGATTTCATCACAGGCCAGGAGNAGTTGATCTACTTCAGGAATTAAATAATCAACATGNTGNATCGTTATTATTTCATNATTAGCTTTGAACCTNTCCAAATCAGANGGCAAACCAGAAACATTTAATATATAATCCGGATCATAACTNCGTATATCCTCAGACAATTGTTCCTTTGAACCATGTATATATGTAATTGAAGCTTGATGATGTTCCCATGCAAGGCACGTAGCAAGTTCACCGGCAAATGGCCCTCTTGAATCATCTGCAAGTAGGAGAAACTTTTTTGGANNATCTAATCGAACACCAATTTGTTCAAGCGAGTAGATAAACCTTCTGTGCCGATGCTTTTGTTCAGTATCGCTTTCCACTACAGTGAAGGGAAATTTTCTCACATTACGGTGATACGCTGCAAAGGCACCGCTTACTTCGGAACGGTCTGTTATACAGTCCAAAACACCCTGTGCTTGGTGATAATGAGCATGATTTATGAANGGGATATCATTNAAATCAACCGGGCTATTTTTATAAAGAAGCTGATAAAAATCAGTTTCTGCATAGGCGCGCTGAGCTGCAAGAAGAATTGAATTCATACCGTGGAATAAATTTGTTCCTCAACTAACTCTGCAATATTTTGACTCACCATAGGGCGACTCCAAAAATTTTTATTCAATGGTTGTAATACAATTGTAATATCACCGGTATAATTCCTGTTATTATAAGAATTAAGAATATTAGCTCGAGCATCCTGATAAAATTTAGCCCCCCTACCACATACATTTACTAAGCTGGAACTCTTATTAAAAAACTTAGGAGAAACAAGGTTTTGACTTGCCCCAATTTTTCTAAAATGAGCTCGCATATCCTCTGACTGATCACCNCCAAAATCAAAAAANACCCCAGTATATAAACTATCATTTATTTCTAAACCCAAGTCTTGATTAAATGATAGATCAAAATGTGCATCGGGCAAATGGTATTCACAAACTNCGAGGTGAGCATCACCTATCCATTCGGGGATTTTAGANAGAAATAATTTATCTGTGCGCGACATCATTCGCACAGAATAACCANNNTTGTAAAAAGGAATGCTATCAGATTCATTCAAGAACATCAAAGGCACATTGCCGCCAGTAACATCAATNAGATAAACATCCGATCCGATCTCAACTTCNAATAAGAGGTGCTTAATTTCACAGGGAGGCTCCGTCTTCCCACCTGAAATAAAAAAATTGTTAAAGGATTCAATCTGAGCGGAACTCANAGGCACACCGGTCCCAATTACTGGTCGGTTTTTAATNCCAAGTAAATCNCAGATAAATTTTAGAGAAGCTGATTTTTCAGAACAAACACCGCCTCTACCTTTTGAAAAGTTGANCCACATTTCATGTCCATTTCGGTATGGAATCTTTTCCTCGAATTTTGACCAATTTTCAAAAGGAGCATGATGAATAACTCTTGCTACATGCAGAATAAATTCAATTAAAGTAGCTTCATCAGGGTCACTTTCTATTAANAAGTTGATCGAATACTGTATTTGATTCGGAACAATTTTTCTATTTAGAGTTTGATCAATCGCATCGGCTATAATCTGGTTATGGTCTTTAAAGACATTCTTACTTCGCTTTTTTANAGAAATACCACTAGCTTCAATTTTTGCCCCTTCATCAATTCGACTTATTTCAACAATTGGCGGGCTTTCACCGACAATAAATAAATCTCCATTTGANATTATTTTACCATCCTGAATAAAACNCAAATTTGAATTCANTGTGGCAGCAGTGCTGTTGACCAGATAGGAAAACTTTTCGTGTCTAATTCGGTCCTCNACCGCAAAAAGAAAACCTTCATCATCTGCAGCTTCNGGACTGAGCTTCATAAAATCCAGAAAACTATTGAACTGCCAATCCGCCTGATCACCAATAACTGTGATTGGATAGCAAAGATTATTACCGGCCGTATCTTTGAAAACTAATTCGCTCATTGCTGAGATTTTTTTAATTGAATCAATCCATCAAGAATACTCTGAGAAAATTTTGTTTCATATTGTAATGCATCAATAATTGCTGAGAAAGTATCGCCTGTTTCAAAACCATCAGCCCATTGAGAATCTCCGAACAANGCTTGCTTATCGTAAACATAAGCAAACAGAAAAATAGCCCTGTTTACGTCAACCGATGAGAAACGCATTATCTGTAATCGTACATCAATCCCATCCGGCACCCCAAGGGTCGGCGGATTAATGGAAACTGATTGATAAGGCTCATACTCTTGGGTTAAACCTGAAACTTCCTCTAATAGTAATTTAATTTGATCATGCCCATCCGCAGTAATTATAATTTCTTCAGTCGGGTTTTTTTCAACGGATATCCAGCCTAGTTTTACCGCTTTNTTGAGTGATTCTTGAATAATAGGGTAACTCTTTTTGCTCAAGGAGCCATTGNCGAATTCCTGTAAAAGNTCATTGTTTGAATCGTTTTGCTTTGATGGTTNCGAATTAANATAATCAATAAGAAACAACATATAAATTGCCCCATACTCATCACGAAAATTTTTCAACCGCTCAGACGCCAAAGGTTTTGAATCCAACACAAAAATAAGATCTAACAATCTATAATCATAAGTACCGTCNTTAAAAATGCAGGTGGATAAATGATCTGACACTTTGTCTTCTGGTGAAACCGGCTCAGAAGACGGTCTTTTNTTTACGTAAATATTTAAATTTAGCNGATCAGCTTTTCCNGATTCATAATAGCCTAATAATTCTTGTTGAACATGAGGTAGCTTGGGGAATTCCTCCACGTCTAACTCCTCCCTAAGACTGATATTTAATGCATATTTTTCAAGCACCTCCTTGATGGTTTGAGATGTTGCCCCTGAATCCTTTACCGTAAAATAAAAAGCATCATCGAGGGGTGCATTATCAATGGAAATGCGAATATCCCAGGGTTCATTTTTGTAATCAGCTAAGTCGCTTGGTTGATATTCAGTCGTTGCGTAAGATAAATCCTTATTGAATTTACCCACTTCAGCAGNAGGTTCTTTAGCAGTAGGTTCTTTAGCAGTAGGTTCTTNAGCAGTAGGTTCTTCTGTAGGAGNTCCTTCAGTAGCAGNTTCTTCNGCAGTAATTGTTTTCTCGAAAGAGAAGAGCANCTCAGCATCAGGCAGTTTATCTTTATCTGCCGCGATCATTTCCTTGAGCTTTTTAGCCCCCTCATGGTTGAGTCCAGCTGATTTATTCAACCAATTATCAACCTCATATTGACTAGAAAAACTACTGGCTAATTTCTTGGCACTGATCACCGCCAAGTTAAATAAAGCTCCGGGATGATCGGAATACGAGGCACGACGAAACCAATTATTTGCCTCTTTGTAGTCTTGTTTTACCTCTATCCCATCCCGGAACATAAGCCCTATCTGATATAGCTCTTCAGGATCTCTTGAAAATCTTGCTGATTGTACGCGCTCGTGCATTGAAGCTAACAAAGTTTCTCTAAAAATAAATTCTCCCGAATTTATCCAATTTACCCAAGGGCAAAACTAGAAAATACTAAAACCACTGGAACTGCGGGAAGATCTAAAACTACTACTACGACTACTAGAACTGCTTGAAGTACTGCGGCTAGCCAAGCCAGATTTAAAGCCACTACTTGATGTTGCGTTCCGTGAACTAGGCAAACTATTTCTAGTTTTCATTGTAGAACTATTNCTGAGCTTACTTTGGAACCCCGGTGAAGAGGCAGTTTTGTTTATATAATTAGCTCTAGTTAAAGACGGCTTACCAAAGGTAGAAGACGAGCCGGGATAGCGAGAGCTGTACCCAGCCATATATGTATTATTTTTTTCAACCTGATTCCGATAACTAGGGGATGTCCGATANCTTGAGACATGGTTATCCAAAATACCATAGCGCCTTCTTGGTGTATAATAACGATACCCAGGATAATAATAATAATATGAATAATATGGGTAGTAGCCGTATTGCCGGTAGTATGTTTGAGCATTATTCCTATCAATATTTGGCATTGGATAATTAAAAGTACTCTTAAAATCTTTATTTACCCCTTTCCCCTGCAATATTGCATTATTAGCTCCNCTACCACGNACAGTGAGTTGGAATACCACTTCATCTCCAGTCCCGCTTGAATTTTGTGCATTTGGCACCACATCGGGCTGCGCGTTATCATTTAAATCTTCNACTGCAGTAATGATGAACCCATTTTGCTGCCCCTGCACATCCAGTAATATTATGTTATCTCCCTCAAATATTTCATTTACGCGCTTTTCAAAATCCTCGGTTTTCTGNTTTTCCAGTGANGCTTTCTGTATTTCATCAAGATTGATNAAACCGCTGGTTCCNGGGGAATTTGTCCACTTATCAGCGGCTTGAGCCCTTTGTTTTGCNCTTTTTNNCGCCTTAATCACTCCGTAAATACAAAGAGCTAGAATGAGAACAACACAAACCATTACCGCACTACTAATTTTATTTGTCATATTAAAGTTTCTCCCGGTTTTTATAAGCAAACTATTAAAATAACTGCCATTGAAACGGCCAATCCAGCTTCCATTAGACCCGCATTTACATTCTGATCTTTAACGATTTCATCATCCAGACTTACCCCAGGCAAAAACAGGCGGTCATTAGCAATACGTAATAATGGTAAAACCACCGCTCCAATAATTGCGTAGTAACCAAAGTGAGACAATCGGTCAGCTATCGTTTCAAGCCCTCCCCCGGACATCGTAAGCCCCTTCATGATTAAAATACTATAAGCCAACAAATTCCCACCAAAAGCAAGGCCGACTGCTACATTCTTTCGTTGATGCAACTCCTGCTGGTCATCATATGCGGTAGCTCTCTGGTACACCATAGCAAACACCACAAGAAGCAGCTGCCCAACACAGAATCCTATAGCCGCAGATACCCAGTCCAAACTACCTTGAATTGAACCGGCAATAACGAGCGCAGAGCCCAAGAAGCCTGCTGCAATAATGATTGCAACCGCTACGTTCTTTTGTTCGGTCACCTCCTGAGTGCAACTGAATTCCCGGAGTATTGCTTTATCATTAATGTAACCTGAGATTAATAGAAAGCCGATTCCCGCCAGGGTGTACAGCCCAACCGGGGCGAGCTCAATNAGGAATTCGGTAAAATTAAAATCAGCTCCTACCCCCGCCCCGCTTTCACCTCCGCCACTGGACATAACACCGCACACGACAACGATAATAGCCAATAAGTAACCAGTAAGAACCACACCCATCGCCCGATTATCCTTTTCGGTTATTTGAGTATCCAAATCGAATGGCGTAACAAAATCAAAGAGCTGCTTACCGAAATATAAAAAAGCAATTGATATTATTATGTAAAGACCACCATACAAAGCCCAATAGATTTCAATAGGCAAACCAGACTCAGAAGACACTGAGCTATTATTTGTGCTGTCAGATTTTGATTCTGACCCTTCCGGGAGAACGGGCTGGACGGAAGAAGAGGTTTCACCGGCTGTCCCGTTACCATCAACCCCAAAACCCGTGNTAGAAAAAAACAAGATGGCGAATAATATGGAAAAGCAGGTAAGTTTTTTCATGAAAAAGATGAATTAATAATNCTTAGTNCGAAATTATCTAAGATTATAAGATCATGTCTACTATAAATTATAATAAAGATTATATTAACTAAATATAAAATTAAACTTAAAATGCTTTCCTTTCTTAAAAACGATNNATGACGAAANTAATATTACAAATATCGAATGAGTTTGTAATAANGCTTATATTCATTACTTTATATCCTAACTTTTACGATCAAAACCCNAATCAAATACACTATATTTGACATTATCGGATTTGGATTTAGTCGAGATATATAAGACCTGTCTAAATACTAACAGGACTCACCGTGATTGGTGAGCTATCTGTNAGGTGATCAGTAGAATGATTGGGATTTAGGCTTCTATAGGAATAAAATCCATTGCGTTTCCCCCTGCAAGTTTAGGGATAATCCTGCGAACCAACTTCTGGTGCTCAGGATGTTTATCATAGCTAATCAGATCCTCTTTTTTATCAAANATGGAAATTTGGCCATACTGAAAACCCCTGTGCCAACGTGCCTCATTTTTCCCAACCACCAATTCCTTGAGAACCGGAATCTTGCCTTTAAGGTCAGCAAGCTCGCTCATCAATTCGGCAATTTCGTCATTAGATACCCCAGCCTTAAACTTAAAATTGAAGGCATGAATAAAATGGCTCTTGTAACTCGTTGCCCCGAGTTTTGTCTTCGGCGACCCGATTGGGAAAAAATCCATTCCATTTCCAATCTCCAATCTCGGAAGTATTTTTTTTACCAGTTTTTGATGCTCGGGATGTTTCTCATAAACCATCAAATCCTCTTTTTTATCAAAGACAGCAATCTCACCATACTGAAACCCATGTGTCCTTTTTGCGATATTTTTACCTATAAAGAACTCCTTAAGGACAGGGATTTTACCTTTTAAAGCAGCCAGTTCCTTCATCAAAGCTGCGATTTCATTCTCTGGAACGCCTCTTTTGAATTTAAAGTTGAACCCATGAATAAAGGGTTTTTCATTTGTATCTACAGCTTGAACTACGCTCTTGATACCAAGCGCTGCCANGCTACTTAACTTAATAAAGTTCCTTCT
Organism: Verrucomicrobiales bacterium; assembly: GCA_002719595.1. Taxonomy (GTDB): domain Bacteria; phylum Verrucomicrobiota; class Verrucomicrobiia; order Limisphaerales; family UBA1100; genus UBA1100. The sequence continues at coordinate 13,295 of PBEJ01000029.1, read as the reverse complement.
GGATTTGATCACTGAGAAAATCTTACCAAAGAGTACTGGCTCAGAAAAGTTAAGAAGGAGCGAAATATCTTAGAGTTACCTGTTTTTTTGATGTTTTAGCAAAAAATCCAAGGCTAAGGAATCGGCGATGTCTCGCAGATCTCTTCTGATGAAATGTCCCTGCCCTTTAACCTGACACAAGGCCACTTCTATCCCGGCCTGGTTTGCGTAGGTGTAAACCGTGATCTCTTTTCCTTTTTTAAGAACGACTGGATTGGGATCGCATTGGTTAAACTTTCGCCAGACAGCTATGCGTTTACTAGCTGAATACATCGTTACTTTATTTTGTGATCCGTTGAAGCTTTTGTCTTGATCTCCTATCACTTGCAGGATTGGAACGAATTTTGTCTTTTGATCCGGGTCATGAGCGCCCTTTACCATGCCACAACTCATCGGAGACAACGCTGCAAATACGTTCGTTTCTTTGGCCAACCGATAGCAAAAAAGCCCCCCACTGGAATGCCCGGTTGCATAAATGGTTTTTGGATCAGCAACCTGACCGGCAACCAAAGCTTCCACTACCGTCAATACAAACCCTACATCATCATGTTCTTCAGCGTGGAATTTGTCGGTAAAGTTCCATTTTGCCTGAGGCTGTACTGCCTCAGCACTAATGACAATCAGGCCACGCTTATCGGCATGAGGACTCCACCTTTTACTGGGACCATCGGCTTTACCTCCTGCCCCGTGAAAGCAAAAAAGAATTGGATAGAGATTTTGTCGGCTAAATATTTTGGGCGTAGTAACAATCAGCCTTCTTGATCGACCATCGTACTCAGTTTTAACTTCATTAATNCCNGGAGAAAGNGNTGCGAAGTGAGCCGCNAGAGTATCTGTGCCGTTGGNCNCTGGTAANATTTTAGATTTAGCCACNTTGGCATTATCATCAATCTTCGCAACTCCCACTANCCTGAATTCCCAGCAACCCAAAACCATCAAACCTATAACAATTGGAATTAGTACTTTCATCTCTGAGAAAATTCTANTTTATCGTCATGATTGAAGGAGAAGCTCAGATGAACTTCACGCTTTCTTGCGGCCAAACAGGAGCACCAAAACACCCGCTCCAAGGATAACTGCCGGCCCCCAGATAATCCAACCCATGAAAGGTGAAGGTGTTGCTCCAGATTCCTGATTGTTTTTCTCAAGCTTATTGGAAGGTGTTTTAACTGAGTTGACTGAAGCTTCATTGGCTGGAGCAGGCGCATTCTTTGCATCAACAGTCGTTTCAGGTTGAGGTGATTTTCCGGCCTGCGCCAATGCCTTGTCATCGAGCCTCTCAATCTGTTCTTCCAAAAGTTCATCCCAGTTGACCGAGGTCAGAATATCAAAGCCTGGATTCTGCCGCTTGACCTGACAGGAGCAGGGCCCAGATAGAAATGTGCAGGCATCATCAATCATGTCGTTATTAATACCCTTACCCACCAAAGCCGGCATCGCCCGACCACGACCAAACACAGCAAAGGCAATCGGCTCATCAAACTCCTTCAGATCATCTTCACTACTCAAAAGAATCTCTCGGAACACTTTTTCATCGGGGTCATCAGCGGAAATAGTTAGTAATGAAAAACCCAGCTTCAAGTCCTCCGGACGAATGGAAAGATACCCAGCCTGAACATCCTGGTCCTTAAGTTCAGGCATTTTCAAAGTCTTACCCAAATGAACCAACCGTTCTTCCAAAATCTTCTTGGTAGAATCATCTTTTTGCTTGTTGCCGCACTCCAATAAAATCCAAACCGCACTGTCTCCATCCTGCAAACGCTTGGCCAACTTTTGGCGTGCTGGTGACTGAAACGTTTTACTTAAGCCTTTCTGGGTAAATGGCCCCGCCCATAAGGGTGTGATCTTAAGGGTACTGGCCGGGTAAAATATCGCCATCCAAGCTCCATCAAATTTCTCAGGTTTATTTTCTTCCCACCATTTGATCCAACGTGGATCTGGATCAGCCTTCAAATCCACCTCGTGAATGCGCATATTGGGAACGGAGGCATTCTCCAACTTTAGTGGCTTTATTTTATCCAAAAGCTGCTTTTGTTCCTCAGTCAAAGGACCTTTATGAAAGAGAACTACTTCGTACTCATCAGGCGGCCACAGCTCCAGTGCATAACGAAAGACTGGAACCGAACAGGCTTCTGAAACTGATGGATTACAAAACAACAGTAGTGCCCCAAGCGCCCCTAAAAGATTTTTTGTTATATCCTTAGACATATGAGCCAAAAACTCGTGAGTTTGGATTATTCACTAAGGCAAACTACTTCACCTTTCTGCGTAGTGTAATACACTTTTTCCTTTGCTACCGCCAAACTGTCCCAAACTGGTAATGATGGAAGTTTTATAGTTCTTTTTGTTTCCCCATCTTGAGCGTTGACTAATAACAGAATACCGCCCTGCTTTCCCTGTAAGGCTTGATCCTGCTCGCTCAAAACTTTTTCAATTTCCTTATCACCTTCGGCTAAGCGCACGAAACTTTCCTCTTCATCCACCAGATCCGGCGGCCCCATCAGCAGCAGAGTATCTCCTGACTTAGCCATAGCCCTGACCAAAATTGGTATATCCTGTGTCCAATGGTGTTCAATATTAGGACCGCCACGCCCGGGAACAGACCGCCCGGAAAAATAAACCGCCTTGCCGGTTTTAGCCCGAACGATGTTTGCGCTGGTTATTTTGCCTCCGTGCTTATTACCTGAATCATCTAAAGCTTTACCTGTTTCAAAACCCGAATAGAGAACCAGTGATTTATCCTTGGGTTCATTTCCCCAATCTGAAAGTTTGGCCAGTTCCGGGTCATTTAAAGCCCGGTGATAAACGCGCACTTCGTCCACCACTCCCTTAAAGGCAAATGGAACAGTATATTCACCTACTGCTGAGCCCGTATCAGCCCCAATTTGTAATCCCTGAACCGGAGTCTTGGTCAATAATCCCGGAGCCTTACCTTCGCCAACGAGTTCCCCGTTTACATAAAGACGCATCTTTTTATCTTCAGTGAGTACACCCATTAGGTGAATCCACTTATTGGTAATTTTCTTCTTTCCTTTAACGCAGGTAAGTTTCTCTTCGGAGCGAACCAAAAAGGTCGGCAGACCTTTTTCCACGGTTAAAGCATAACCGTTTAAAGGACCTCCGTGCGCCATAACGACGCCGGCATTTTTTTCAGAAATACACCAAGCACTGATAGTTAAGGCTTTATTGGTGGGGTCCAGAGTCCTAGGTGTGCCATAGTCAATCATTGAACCTGCGGCACGTTGCCTCTTCTGGCCGGGGACCGGAGGTGGGGGAGCCTTTCGGTTGCGTTCACTGGCAAAGAGTTGATGCTCCAAAATGGTAGTCCATTTATAATACTGGGGTTTGCGGCCAAAGCCATAAACCTTATCTTCATCAAAAACCAACAAGCGACCAGATGGGGCAAACTTACCCGCTTGATAGTAACCACCATGACCACCAGCAAAACTTCGGCCATATACCCAATAGGTGCGATGGAACCAAGTATCATCGAGGAAGCCTGTAGGACAAAAGACATGGGCGGTTTCTCCGCCTCGTTGTCCACCTTGACCGGCAAAATCACCGCTATGGGGCCCCAGATCATGCCTTTTACCTTTATCATCAAACTTCTGGGACTTCATATAGATGTACTTTTCATCTGCAGAAAGGATATCGGGTAGACCAACTGGCATTTGCAAAATCTGAATGCGATCTTGTAAATTGTTGTCCTGTCCGGGTTCTTTTTCATCAAGTACTTCCTCTACCAGTTTTTTGCCAGTTCTTGCATCTAAAGCAAACCAGCGCATACCGCCGTCAAGAAAGTTAGATCTTCCGGCCACAAAAAACACCTTCTCATCTTTGACCAGCATGCTGCCGTGGACCGGCCACACACTCTCGATCTGTTCGTAGGCCATAAGTCGCCTGTCTTCGGGCGCCGCACGAAAGCGCCAGGCTAATTCCCCGTCACTTATTCTCAGGCAATAGGCCCAACCATCAGCACTTCCAAAGTAAGCCCGACCATCATGAATACTGGGAGGTGAATCTACCCTGCCACCAGTAGTAAACCGCCAAATTACTTTTCCTGTTTCTGCATTCAATGCCACCACTTCATGAGCATCGACTCGTGCAACCAAAAGCTTGTTTTCCGCTATAGTAACTGCGCTAAGTTTACCTTTCAGTTCTGATGTCCATTTAGTTTGAATTTGGTCAGAAACTTTCGATTGAGAAAAACCACTGCGGCGATTATCGTGACGATAAGTTGGCCAATCTGAATCCGCATTACCTTTTGAGTGAGTTGCTTTACCGTAGGCAGGCCCTTTTTCAAGTCGGTTAAGCTCGTTAACTTTTCCTAATTTCCGAGAAGGAGCAGCTGGGGCCAATGCATTGAAACCAAAAAGCTTAGCCTCCGGGTAACAGGCACAGTTATGGGGGGGAGCATAAGTAAGCCCATTAGCCGGCATTACGCCATATAAACAGCCACCTCTAACCCAGTGGTTAATATCCCAATCTTTGGTTGAGGGATCAACAAACTCGATTCCCGTGCGCGAAGGCATGAGGAAATTATCTGTAGCTTTGGCAATATAACAGCGGTGATGAAACCAGTAAGTGCTTACGTTGGGAGGAAACTCAACTTTCACTTCACCAGTCCGTAAATCACGACCCGTGAATACACCGGAATCCCGACCACTTGTTGTTGGAGCACTCCAAACCATGCCTTGCATGACCAGCACATCTTCCGGAGACTGATAACCCCCTCGAGCATGAGGTGCTTCCCAGAGTTGCTTACCGGTCTTGGAATCAAAGGCCTTCATAAGGCGATCTCCACCCGCATAAAGAACGACTCCATCGTAAGCAACAAGCTTAGGGCCAAAATTGAAACGCACCTGCTCCGGTATAAATGTTTTGCCACTTGTCCAGGCAATGTCTCCAGACGAACGATTCCTAGCCTGAACTTTCTCTCCATCGTGAAAATAGAGATGATTTTGGTCGGCTGATAAGGTTAACGGAGCGACCTTGGAGTCATCTCCCCACAATCTTTTGCCAGTAACCACATCGTAGGCTTTTACCTTCCGCGGTTTTTCATTCCATGCATAGTCTTTCCTAACTCTAGCCTGATCCCCAGTGTTATGAAAGGGCAAGAATGAATTCAATTCCCATTCCGCTGGACTTTCCAATACGAACACCTGTCCTCCGTCTACCACCACTTCCTCAGCACCTTTACTTTCGGGCAGTTCATGTATCAATTTTCCGGTAGCCGCATCCAAAACACTTACCGGCTCATCCACTCCCAGCGTAATAAAAACACGATCATCAACCGCCACCAAACGGCGTGCCAATTGTGTTGGACCGCTTTTCAACGGCCAAAGATGGCTCTGCCATTTCTTCATCGGCTTCTTCCAAAGAATTACGCCGTTGAATGCATCACGAGCAACCAGTGTCCAGCGTGCAGGTAACTGAATGGAAACCCGCGAACCCTCATCCATTACGTAAAACACCCGACCGCCTGATGAAACCAAGGCACTCATACTGGCCATGCGATCATGATGCCTTGACCACCGAGGACTCCCCAACCATTGGAGATGACGCGGTGGCCCTACCTTTTTATCACGAGCAACAGCGTTACCTCCCGGACCGTGCAAAAAATGCGTCCAATCATCAATGTCATCAGAACGAGGTTTAACCGTTGTTTTCCACTCGCCACCATGGTTTACATAAGCCACTCCCTTAGGAGCGAGAACCCTCATAACTTCGCTCATTGGTATTTCGCCCAATTTCTCAACCACCACCAAATTCACCATGTCATCAATGTAAGGCAGTGTTTGCCCAGCAAGTCGATCAATGGAAACCGGACCATACACTCCCGCTTCCCTCACCTTTGCTCGAGCCAGACTGACGTTCTCTGGATCCTTATCCAGCCCATGAACCTGGTAGCTTTCATTCGGTCTAAGGTTCAAGGTCTGCTCGCCATCTCCACAGCCCAAGTGCACAATAAATCCACCTTGTACGTTAAGAGACTCAGGAATACTGGCCGCCTCTACGCGCGTTATAGCTGGTAATGCAAAAAAGATACCGGACAACACTAGACCGGAAAGAGTACAAAGGGTCTGCATGGCTTGATTGTAAAGGGTCGGCGTAATTGAGCAAGCTTAGGGAATGATGCTTGCCAACATGGCTATTTTTGGTGAAGTAGTACGTTCAAAGTAAAGAATCCATGCATGAGAATAACCAGAGAAAAGTTGCCAATAAGCCTCGGAGTAGGTAGTGATTTCGCCTGCTTGATTAGTTACAGCCGTTGATTGTTTTGAAATGAAAACACCCGTTAAATTCGCCACTGCCTCCTTAATAGTTATTGTTGGCCTGGTGGCTTTTATGGTGCGCGACAATCATTTAGTTGATGAACGAAATCCCTCAGACCCCACCTCATCTTCAGATGCCAATACCATTGAGTTCTATTGTGCGGCAGGAATGTCCAAACCCGTGGATGAAATCATTGCCGCATACCAAAAAGATTATCCGGATCGCAAAGTCGAGGTAAGTTACAGCGGGTCGGGTACATTACTCACAAAAATCAGGGCGCAAAATAGCGGCGATCTGTACCTAGCAGCAGATTCCAGCTACGTTCAAATTGCCAAAGAAAAAGAGATTGCTGAAGAATCTATTCCCGTAGCCCGCTTATGGCCGGTTATTGTGGTAAAAAAAGGTAATCCCAAAAAAATCCTCAAGGTTAACGACCTACTACGTGAAGATGTCCGGGTAAACCTGGGAAACCCTGAAGCAGCCAGCGTCGGTAAAAAAACAAAAAAACTAATGACCAATCTAGGCAAGTGGGGTCCTTTACTTAAGGCAGTAAATGCCCGAGGAAACTTCAAACCAACGGTTAATGAAATTGCAAATGATGTAAAAATTGATGCTGCGGATGCTGCCATTGTTTGGAATTCAATTGCCAGCCAATACCCCGAACTCGAATCAGTTAAAATCGAAGAAGCTCCAATCGGGGTTGTAACAGTTTGTGTACTAAAGTATGCAACTCTACCACGTGCAACTCTACACTTTGCGCGGTACTTATGTGCCGTTGATAAAGGTTTAAATATTTTCAGAAAACACGGCTTTGAAGCAGCCGAAGGAGATCTATGGGATGAGCGGCCTAATATAGTTTACTTTGCTGGCGGACTTAACCGCCATGCAACTGAACCCATCATTTCCGCATTCGAAAAACGCGAAGGCTGTACTGTTGAAACAACCTGGATGGGTTGCGGGCTTCTGGTAAGTAAAATGAAGGGTGGTGAAACACCGGACGTATACCATACCTGTGACGCTTCGTTTCACACCATGGTTGAAGATCGGTTTGGAAAACTTATTAATATTTCACAAACTGATATAATCATCCTGGTGCCAAAGGAAAACCCCAAGGATATAAAATCACTGGAAGATTTAACTAAGCCGGGAATGAAGGTGGGAATTGGTGATCCTGAAAAAACTGCGATGGGTAAACTCACGATTGACCTGCTAAAAGACGAAGGCATCTACAACCAAATTGAGCCAAATATTGGAAATCCTTTTCCGGAGGCTCCAATGGTCGTAGGACAAGTCACCCAAGGCGCATTGGATGCCGGATTAGTGTACGTAGCTAATGCTCATGCCCAGCGAGACAAGGTAAAAATGATCCGTATTGACAACCCTCTTTCGAGCGCTACTCAAACTTATGCCATCAGTAAAACCTCGAAGCACAAACAACTAATGCAACGCTTGCTGAGCCGCCTGAAATCATCAACTGGACAGGAAAACTTCATTAACGCGGGCTTTGAGATAATCGAAAACCCTGATTCAGAAAATGAGTAGCACGCCGACCCCGGACTCTCCTTCTCATTTTCGACCCAAATCCGACACGACTTTCTTTTTTGGATTAGGCACCCTTGGTGGTTTCTATTTATTTTTGATCATATCTTTAATTCTGGCACTGGTAATCGTTCCACGCTGGGGCAAGAGCAACGAAACCAAATTATTATTAATGTCTCCTTCCATTAGAGAAGCCATTAAATACCTAGAATCTGCCAATCAAAAAGCCAATGGAACGGTTGTGGCTACCGGACTGGAGCAAGCTCTTAAAGAAACACGCCTGTTAATTGACCCCCCATTTGATGGGCGATCTAAAGCAGACCGAATCAATTATCTTGCCACTGAGGCTCGATCATTGGCCAACATTAAACTTAGTGAACTGGTCAAAAAGGCTGATGCTGTAAACGTCGACATTGGTAGAGAACTTGGCCTCGCAAAAAACTCTCTTCTGGATGCTGTAGCAATTGATCGGCCTAGTGATTACTCAGCGGTATTTAATGATCCCAGGATTCGTTCATCCGCCAAGCTCAGTTTTGTTTCCTGTACCATTTCCGCACTCTTATCACTCTGGGTTGCCGTCCCCATTGGTTACACCATGTCGCGCTTCCAATTTCGGGGTAAAAACTTTATCGATACCATTCTTGATGTTCCGATTGTGCTTCCGCCACTTGTTATCGGGCTCGGATTGCTGATTCTATTCAACAATATCTCGTTTGGCACCATGGATATTACCTATTTTGATCGGGGTGGGAGTGAATATATTGTTAAGGAAAACCGTACGATTGAACGCATGATCAAACAAGCCGGTGAATCCTTGGGCCTTCAACTGAGAATTACCAATGGAGCTGCAGGTGTGGTATTAGCACAGTTCATGGTTGCCTGTGCCTTTGCTGTGCGCACGATGCGCAATACTTTTGATCAAATCAGCCCGCGTCAGGAAGAAGTAGCAATGACATTGGGTAGCTCACGTGGTGAGGCCTTTTGGAGCATTGTCCTGCCACAAGGTTATCGAGGGCTAATGGCTGCAGGCACCTTGGCTTGGGCAAGATCCCTCGGGGAATTCGGTCCTATTTTAATTTTTTGTGGTATCAATGCTCACCGCACTGAAGTGATGTCTTCTTCCGTCTACCTACAGTTTAGTATCGGTGAAATCGAAAAGGCTGCGGTAGTCTCCCTCCTAATGATTGCTCTTGCCTTCGTAGTCCTCCTGCTTGTTCGTAACCTAGGTAAAAGTGATTCGGCACCCCAACGATGATTCAGCTCGAAAATCTTTGCCTACGCAATGGCTCTTTTGAGCTAAATGACCTGTCTGTAACAATAGCCAACGGGTCTTATGGGATTCTCATGGGTCGTACAGGTTGCGGCAAGACAACTATTCTGGAAGCAATTTGCGGCCTCCGTCCTCATGTCATAAGTGGAACCATCTGGCTAAATAACATCGATGTTACCAGGCTAAAGCCCGCCGAACGCGGCATCGGATATGTTCCGCAGGATAGTGCCTTGTTTGAAACGATGTCGATATTTGATAATGTTGCCTTTGCCCTCAACCTACGTAATTGGACCGAGGCCGATATACAAAAACGTGTTTATGAGCTGGCGGAGTTGATGGCTATAACAAAACTTCTTGATCGTCTACCTTTTGGATTAAGCGGAGGAGAAGCTAAACGGGTTGCTTTAGCACGTGCGTTAGCCGCATCACCCGGCGTGCTCTGTCTTGATGAACCTTTGGGCGCATTAGACGAGCAAACTCATAGTGAAATTTGCGATTTACTCGTTGAACTTCATCGCGAAATAGATGTTACCATTCTGCATATCACGCATAGTTCCGATGAAGCCAAGCGACTTGGGGAAACCTTTATACGACTCGAAGGAGGGCAGCTGAACGAGGGACACCTTAAAGAATGAATGGATCTAAAAATCTTCCCGAATTAAACGAAATTGAGCGGGAGATCTATTCCTGGCAAACCACGGTGGATGGATTCGGGGAAGAGGGTCAGCGCAGATTGAAGAATGCGAGCGTAATGATCAGCCGAGTCGGCGGGCTTGGAGGACTGGTTGCCTATGAGCTGGCAGCTGCGGGGATAGGAAGGTTAATTCTGGCGCATGGGGGCAACCTGAAGCCATCGGACTTGAATCGCCAGTTATTGATGAAAGATAAAGCGCTGGGGTCTTCCCGCATCGACTGCGCAATAGAGCGCTTAAAAGAACTCAACCCGAGACTGGAAATTATTGGATTAGCTGAAAATGTCACTGAATCAAATATCTCCGGCCTGGTATCAGAGTCTGATATTGTTGTGGATTGCGCCCCGTTATTTGAAGAACGCTATTTGATGAACCGCGAAGCGTTTGCCCAAGGCAAACCTATTATCGAGTGCTCCATGTTTGAGATGGAGGCACATATCACCAGTTTTAAGCCGGGTTTAACAGGATGCTTACAATGCCTTTATCCTGAAAAACCGGATTATTGGCAGCGTCGTTTCCCGGTTTTCGGAGCTGTCTCAGGTATGGTCGGTTGCTTGGGCGCAATGGAAGTAATTAAAATAATTGTGGAATTGGGAGAACCTTTATTCGGTCGATTATTGACCTGCGATTTGAAATCAATGAAATTCCGCCAGGTGCGCATACGACCAGTTCCTAACTGCCCAGTGTGTGCCGCTGCGAAATGAAAAAACTAGGTCTCATTTTTGCCTGCTTGATTTCAATAGACACACTGGCATGCCGTTTTAATGTCAGAGATGTAGGTTTTGTAGATTTGGGTTCTGAGCCTTATCGTTTATTTATATTTGTTCCAGAAGACACCCCAACCTCTGAATTGGAACTACTCGAGTCAGCCGCGTATACCACTTATCTAGATTCTAATGTTAAGGCCTCAGTCCTAAGTCCAAAGGATGCCCTCAAAGGCAAAGCTGCACAATTTGTCCCGAGGGAATTAACACAACCACAAGCGGTATTGGTATCCCCTGATAAAAAACAATCACTACCAGTAAAGTTATCGGTAGAAGGAAGGCCCCTGGCAGTATCTGCCTGGGATGGACTTGAGTCGGTATTTGATTCAGAACGGCGGAATTCAGTCATTTCAAAGGCGTACGAACACTATTGTGTGATTCTGATTACTGAAGGTAAAAACCTTGAAGAAAATCAGAGAATTCGGGGCCTAGCCAATAGGGTTGTGAAATCGATAAGCGGTCAGATGGATAAACTGGAGAAAGAAATCCGGGAACCCCCGGTCGTAGAGATTATTTCAATCAAGGACTTCAATTCTGAGAAGACGTTTCTCTGGAGTATGGGAATCACTGAGATATCGGAAACTCCACAGGTAGCTATACTCTACGGCCGCGGCCGTATGATCGGCCCTGTCTTGCGTAATGAGCGACTGGATGAGCGTTCACTTAAAGCGATAGTCAATACAATTGGGCTAAACTGTGAATGTGGTTTGGATCGTAAATGGATGCAGGGAACTATGGTCCCACAAAAATGGGATGATGATTTACAAAAGCGACTTTCCAACCAACTCGGATTTGATCCTGAAAGCCCCGCAATTCGACTAGAAATGAGCCAAATCTTAAGTAAAGGCGGCAAGGGTCAAGGAGCCAACAGACAGACAATTATCGGAGGCTCACTTGATGATTTACTGATGGGCTATCGAGAAGGTTCTTTAAAGGAACCTGAGGCTCAAGAACTACAAACACCTGTTGAGCAGAAAAACACCGAGCCCGCAAGCCCCGCCATCACAGAAGCAAAACCGACAAATCCACCTCAATCACGGTCAATGATTCAATGGATAATGATTGCTGGTGCTCCTATACTTTTAACGGGGTGTGCAATATTGATTTTCGCACGTAAAAAGAGCTCATGAATCCACTAACACTGATTCTTAAAGAAATCACCCATCGTAAAGCGAATGCGCTTTTGAGTCTGCTTGCGATAACTATCGCCGTAGCTTTGGTTGTAATATTTTTCAGCGTTAGCCAGGGAACGCAACGTGAGCAAGCAAAGATTCTCGGTGACATGAATGCATCAACAGATGGAATATCGCAATCCACACAGAAAAAAACAAAACGGATTCAAAGGGATATGGGGCAAAACCTCCGGATAGTTTCCGAAGAAACTGATTTAGCACATTTCTGGGATGAAGGGTTTTCAAAAGTAACTTTTCCAGAAGACTGGCTCCAACAATTTACAAACGTCACTAAACAGATCAACTATTCCCATCTGTCAGCCATTTTAAAATGGAAGATTGATTGGCGCGGCTCACCGGCCATGGTTTATGGATTAGCCCCCCGCGAAGTCGCCCCTCCTGGCCGGGAAAAACCGATTATGATTACACCGGTAAAGCGAGGAACCATACAGTTAGGTAAAACACTATCTGAAATCCACAAGGTTAAGCGTGATGATTTGGTAAAGGTTGAAAACGGTGAATTCCAAGTAGACCGCGTGTTAGCAGAAAAAGGGAGTGGTGCTGAAATTCGAATTTATATGCACTTGGCAGATGCACAATCGGTATTGAACCGGGAAGGTTTAATTAACGAAATCCAGGCACTTGATTGCTACTGTGCTGATGAGTCACAGGATACTTTAACGCTGCTACGCGAGCAACTGGCGCCAATTTTACCTAAAGCTAAGGTATTTCGAATGCAGGATATGGCAGAGGCTCGTGAACAACAAAGACGACTGATGGAGGCTCAATTGGGAGAAGCCATGCCCAAAGTAATAAACGACGCAATTGAGTCACAAACCAGTAATCTGGAAAAAACTTTTACCAAAATGCTTCCGGTGATGGTCTTTCTTTGCGGTTTATCCATCGCAGCCTTAGCGATGCTTAACACACGGGACCGAAGACAAGAGATCGGTATATTTAGAGCCCTTGGTCACGGAGGCTTGCACATCGCCATATTATTTCTCGGCAAAGCAGTTGCCATTGGTATTGCCGGAGCGATTATTGGCTATGTAATTGGTGGATACATAACTTTGAACTTTGGGCAGGAACTATTCGCTTTAACAAAAGCCCAATTAAAATGGGAACCTTCCCTGCTCATTGAAGCACTTTGGCTGGCCCCGGCCTTTGCAGCTCTGGCGACATTCATCCCAGCGATGTTGGCTGTCGTTCAAGATCCTGCCGACACCCTACGTCACGATTAATGATTACCTGTAAACAAGTTACGAAATGTTTTGGTGATGTCACTGCGCTGTCTCCCTTTGATCTTAACCTGACAAAGGGCGAATTCGTGGTTATTAAAGGAGCAAGTGGAAGCGGAAAAACAACTCTACTTCTCGCTTTGGGCGGAATGCTTCGACCCACTGAAGGAGAAATCAAATACAAAGGCGACAATTTATATCAGCTATCACCTTCAGAACTCGGAAATTTTCGATCCAATGAGGTAGGCTTTGTCTTCCAAATGTTTCACTTGGTGCCTTATTTGAACGTCGAGGAGAACGTGCAG
>PBEJ01000028.1 GCA_002719595.1 Verrucomicrobiales bacterium | reverse complement strand
AACTGAGCCCAAAGAAACTGAGCCCAAAGAAACTGAGCCCAAAGAAACTGAGCCCAAAGAAACTGAGCCCAAAGAAACTGAGCCAAAGGGGGCTGATCTGCGAAGGCTTGAAGAATATGCAATAATTCCNGAAAAGGATCCTTTTANGTTAATTAAACCTGAGCCAGAAAAGAAAGAGGAGCCGAAAGTAGAGCCTCCAAAGCCACGTGGTATCCCCCAACTGTCAGGGATTTCAACTTTGCGAGGATCTGGAATTGAAACCGATAGAGCGCTTTTGAGAATTAGTCCTCTGTCAGGAGGGCCAGCTCAATATGTGTTCTTAGGGGTTGGGGAAAGAGCGGAAGGAGTTGAGGTAATTAAGGTTGACGTTGAAAAGGGAATGGTGGAGGTCTTAGTTCGTGGCCAAACAATTCCTTTGGAGCTTGATAAGCAGAAGTCCATGTTGGAATCGGGGGCTGAAAAAGCTTCAGCTCGCGGTACAGGATCAAATTATACCCCTCAGTTTGGCAGTTACAAAAAGGAAACATTAAAGCCAACTAGTTCTAGCACTTCGGTGACTGAAAAGAATAAGGGNGGTAAAGACAGTAGACCCACCTCATCAGTTCCGCGGGCTGGAGAGTTAAAGAAGGTGCCTACTAGGAATAGAGTTCAACCTAGTCTGGAGTTGATTAAGCCTTTTGGTGCTGGGTTTTATGAAAAGCCGGCCTTTGATGCTTATTTACAGTTGCATGTAATAGACCCAGCTGATCTTTCAATTCAACGCGAGATAATTCGTGGTCAATATTCAAGAGAAACTCCTACAGATCTGCCTGTTGACAAGCGATAAATAGTTACTTACTTGAGCAGGGGGCGAGGATGGCGTCGCGCATCCCGTGAATGATCTTTTTGTCTGCTGGGCAAATAGTAGCTAGAACTCCACCTAGTTTGATGTCTTTTTCATCGTTTACAAAATAGTATGGGCACAAGCGTACACGACCCTTCATAGNGGCAANTGTGTTGGTATTAAAATCNTACCAATCGTGTTCAGTTAATCTGGGTTTTTTATATTCCTGCAAAATCCAAGGGGATTTATCAAANTCAGATATAGATTTNTCAACCNCTTCAGCCCATTGGGATTGGGATAAGTCTGCGCCGAAACGTACACTTCGTGCACCCCATGCTTTTTCATTAAAACCGGAAAGCTTAAGAATGAGTCGCCGATTTTTTTGGGAAAGCTCTGCGAGCTGATTCCAATTGGTTAAATTTAGGTGGGGGATGGTTGCATGAGGTGGTATTGGGGTAGGGTCTATAATCCAAGTTTGTGGGATTACCTTTTTGAGTAGTTGAAAATATTTTTTTCCTAGTTCACGTTGCCAAAATTCTTGCAAATTTCTGTTCCAAAATAGTGCGAAAAGCATTTTCTCCTCCAAATAAGATTTTGGCGGAGCGGTAAGGTTGATTATTTTATTGGATGCATAATTAAAAATTTTTTCAGCCGCCGATACGTTGGGGAGATCGAATAATTCAAAGAATCGGTAGATTGTATCTCCCTCAGAAAAATCAGTGAAATCGGAGTCTCGAACAGTATATTTATCGTTTAAATTTTTGGCTAACCACTCCATTTCAGGGCGATAAGTTTTTGATTCTTCAGATACTATAATGTGTTTATTTCCGTTTTTTGTGAATATACCCGCAAAGCCCTCAAGCATGCCGTTTTTACCCCCTAATGTGCTTGGGTAGACATGGTTAAGCCAGGCAGTGAGGCCAATGCCTCCCGGGACGCTGTCTAATTCAGTAATATGCCATCCATCTTCTGTTAGTAGAATGTCTGGCCTAATTACTCGGGGTAGATTGTTTTTAAATGCCTCTTTTCTTTGCAGATCAATTACGTATTTGGGTTTGCCTTTTTCCAGATATTCGGCCACCCAAGCAGGGGCTTTATCTATTATGCTATGTCGATAGAGGAGGTCGGCAGCTTGATAAAATTTATGTAAAATACGCCCTAATCCCATTAGTTCATGACTGAGTTCATGATTAAGAGGAAAGGGGTCTGGTGCTATTCGCCATTCATGGCTCGCAAATAGTCCTCCTTCTGGGAGCTGATCAAGAACATGATTTGCTTTAGCTGAAGCGTTCATTAGGCGCGAGCCAGACCATCTCCTTCGCCAAGCCATTTGTAGGTGGTGAGTTCAGCTAATCCCATTGGTCCGCGGGCGCCAATTTTGTCTGTGCTGATACCAATTTCAGCACCCATACCAAATTCGCCGCCATCAGAGAATCGTGTAGACACATTCCAAAATACTGCCGAAGCATCGACCTCGTTTTGGAAACGTTCGGCAATACTTTCATTCTCTGTGACAATGCAATCAGTGTGTCCTGAGCCGTGGGTATTAATATGCTCTAAGGCTCCCTCTATTCCATCTACTGTGCGAACAGAGCAGATGAGATCTAGGTATTCAGTATCCCAATCAATATCGTTAGCGGGAATGGTTAGGTCGTCGCCAAGAATTGCTCTGGATTTATTACAGCCCCTTAATTCAACCCCTTTATTAGCTAATGCTTTTCCAATTCTGGGTAAGAGATCTGGAGCAATGACTGAGTCAATTAGGAGAGTTTCCATGGCATTACAAACGCCCGTGCGGTGAGTTTTTGAATTAACAACTACCGATATGGCCTTATCCAGATTAGCTTCCCTATCAACATATACGCTACAAATGCCTTTGTAATGCTTAATAACGGGTACTTTAGAGCATTCGGTTACAGTTTTGATTAGGCCTTCTCCTCCGCGGGGGATGCATAGGTCTATCAGCTTGGTTAATGAAAGGAGTTCCGGGATAGCTTCACGATTTGCTGTAGGAACAACCTGNATGGCGCCCTTGGGGAATTTGGGGAAAACCGATTGGCATGCCCTAAGCATGTATTTGGCAATGATCTTGTTTGAGTTTAGTGATTCCTTACCGCCTCTTAGGATGGTGGAGTTACCTGACTTAAAGCATAGCCCGGCGGCATCTGCTGTTACGTTTGGACGTGATTCATAAATTATCACCACTACGCCAATCGGACAGGAAACCTTCCTAAGTTTTAGGCCGCTTGGGCGTTTCATTTTTGTAAGAACTTTGCCGACTGGATCAGGTAGCCCTGCTACTTCTCGTAGACCTTGTGCCATGGCCAAAATTCTACCTTCATTTAGCAATAGTCTGTCTGTCATGGCTTGGCCTAATCCGGATTTTTGGGCCAGTTCCATATCNTTGTTGTTCTCCTCCTGTATNCTAGCTTTCTCTGCCTCCAAAATATCTGCCATGCTGTTCAGGCATAGGTTTTTCTCTTCAGTGTCCATGCGGGACAATTGTCGGGAGGCAGTCTTGGCGGCCTGAGCTAAGGTGGTTATGTCTTCTGTTAGCGACATCTGGGAATAGGGTAAACTGTGANAGGCTCTGGAAAAAGTCAGTTTTCACTAATGTATACCAATGTCCCTACTGGAACAGCGTTATACAGTCGAAATAATTGTTCTGAGCCCACGTGTATGCAGCCTTTTGAATTTGGACGGCCCAGATGAGATTCATCCCCAATACCGTGAATATATATGTACCGTTTTCGACTATCTAAATCATCTCCACAATTGAAGCCAGGCTCCAGTCCTTCGAGCCATAGGATCCGATCGGTGATTAGGGCAGTCGGATCTCCTTTGCCGTCAAAACGTATGGGGCGGCGGCCCTTAAAGACAGTTCCCTCAGGTTCGCCATCTCCAATTTTCTCATAGATACGATGTAGTCCAAGGGGAGTTTTGTGGGATCCTTCTTTTTGTCCAGTGCCCTCGAGTGAAGTTGAGATCGTTAGATCAACTGTTTGTGATTCATTATAATGTGTTAGTTTTTGCTGGGCTACATTAACGAAAAGGCAATGTTCGGTAAGTGTGTGGGCGAAGCGGTCACAAGCTTCACAAAAATTTTTTGGTAAATTCATTGAATCATGGGCCTAATCTTTGCATGTGGAACAAAAAATCTTGTGCGGTTGCCGTCTACGCCAACATGGAGACCATCTTTCCGCCATTCAATGTTTCTCCATTTTCTTACGGCCTCTTGCGGGTTGCTTAGAACATCGATTTGTCCTATTCGTCCCGGCATATAGAACTGGGGCTGTTCACGGCCAATATAAATACGCAATCTGACCGACTTGCCTACGGTGATACCATCCATGTGTGGCTCGAGAAATACGTGAGCCCCCAGCGGCGGGTTTTCGTGTACCCCGTCACTCCATTTTAGGGCAATACTGTGCTCGAGTGTGACCATTTTTTTGCGCTCGGTAAGGACTGAGCCGGTACCATAACCGATCATCAGGCAAACTAGGGCTACAAGAACGAATTCAGGGATTTTTCTGGGTAATGCCATCACTAAATCCGTTTAACGAGAATTTTTGAGTTTCGACCTTGTGATTGATAGGTCAGGCGTCTCTCGTTTGGTAGATCTTCAACTGAGCCGATAGAAAAGCCCGCCTTGTTTTCAAAATATGCGAAGGATTGTGTTGAGAGTGTTACAATTTTAGTCAGGCCTGATTCTGAGGCTTGTTTTTCAGTGTACTGGACTAAACGTTGACCTATGCCTTGTCTCGCGTATGCGGGGTTTACAAAAAGGTGGGCTAATTCGCCTGTGTTTTCATTTGGATACTGATGCAGGGCAACGCAAGCTATCGGGTTATCATCTATCTCAAAAATAAAATAATCACCCAAACATTCTTCAATAGTTTCCTTTGATCGATCAATCAATTGGTCCCGGTTCATTGCATCTCGTGAAAGTCTCAAAATACTGGCTACATCTTTCTTGGAAGCGGAGCGTATTTGTCGGTATTCATTGGCGTATACCAACGTGCCAATTCCTTCATTTGAAAATACTTCGGCGAGTAGGCCTTCGGTAATTAATCCGTTAATGACATGCACGCGAGGCACTCCAGCGGCACAAGCGTCTGCTGCGTGACGGGCTTTTGATAATTGAACTGAAGGGATATTCTTGGGGGAATTATCCAATATCATTTCAAGATCTGTGGAAACTATTTGCCGCTTAATTTCCTCGCCAACCTGTAATCCATCGACAGTAGAAATAAAAATTAATTTAGTTGCCGCTAATGATTCGGCTATTTGACGCGCTACTGAATCACTGTTGAGACGAAANGTNTTGCCCTTGCCATCAAATCCCAANGGTGGGATTACGGGGGTGATTCCCTTGGATATAAGGGATTGTAATAATTCGTTATCGATTCGGCTAACTCGTCCNGTGTTTTGGTGGTCGATACCCTTAATGACGCCAAATGGTTGTGCGGTAACAGCGTTTGCATTAGCAGCTCGTAAGTCATTGGCAGCAAATCCTTCAAGAATTTCATGTGCAAGTGTATTGGCGGCAATAATTGCAAGTTTGAGAGTGGTGTTGTCGGTGATGCCAGTGCCATTAGTGTCGCTAGGGGTTAAGGATTGCTCTTTGGCAGATTGAGCAATTTGTTCTGCTGCTCCGTGAACGAGTACAACGTGTATGTTTAGGGAGCGAAGTACGGCAATATCCAGCAGTAGGTTAGAAAAATTAACATGGGATACCACAGCTCCGTCTGCGGCGATCACAAATATTTTTTCGCGGAATATAGGTATATACTGAAGTATTCCTCTTAAATCTCTGGGCTTCACTTTAAGNATATTACGCTTTGAATTTCAATGGGATGGTAAGAAGGTTCAATATAATTCTTCTATCATTTCGATGCAGCGTTTGTTTTCTTCAGTGCTGCCGACTGAAATCCGGATCCATTCTGGTAATTTATATCCATCCATAGGGCGCGTGATGATTCCGCGTTTTTGCAATTTCTCGAACATTTCGATCCCATTTCCTACTTCTGCCAAAATAAAATTAGCAAAAGAAGGAACAGTTTTGATTCCCAGTTTTTTTAAGTTATTTTCTAAAAAGTTTAACCCCTCAGAATTATTTGATCGAGTGGCTATAAGATGTTCTGCGTCTTCAACCGCTGCTATAGCGGCGGCTTGAGCTACTGAATTAAGGTTGAAAGGTTGGCGAATTTTATCCAATGCTGCGATAAAAGGAGGGTGGCCGATTCCATATCCAACGCGAAGTCCGGCTAGGCCATAAATTTTTGAAAAAGTGCGCATTATTAGAAGGTTGGGTTTTTCCTTTAATAGTGGCAGCAAATTTGTGGGTTCATTTAAATATTCATAGTAGGCTTCATCAATTACNATCAGAACGTCTTCAGGGGTATTTTCAATTAGTTCGAGTAGTTGGGATTTAGGTGCCAAAGTGCCTGTTGGGTTGTTAGGGTTGGCTACGAATACAATACGAGTTTCGGGGGTAATTGCTGCTGCCATCTTTGGCAGGTTATGTCCGTAATTTTTGGCAGGTACTGTGACGCAGTCGGCTCCAGCTAGGCGGGCTACTATTGGGTAAATTGCAAAACAGAATTGTGACACAACAATATTTGTTCCAGGTTTGAGCAGGGCATGTGCAAGGAATTCAATAATTTCGTTTGAGCCATTGCCGAAAATTAGCTGTTCTGGATCAATATTTAATTTTTCTGCTAGCACATTGCGCAGATGAAAAGCATTGCCATCAGGGTAAAGATGGATTTGTTCAAGAGCTTTTTTTGCCGCCGCAATAGACTTGGGAGAAGGGCCAAGTGGATTTTCATTGGATGCCAGTTTTACTAGGTTTTCAAGTGGGAGGTTTAGCTCTCGGGCCACTTCCTCCAACGCCTTGCCGGGTTTGTAAGTCGGCAGGTTGGCAATCTGGGGATTGATCTGCATTACCCCATCCAGTTAGAGCGACTGCTCTTACCTACTTCTGTGATTTCTCCCGATGAATTTTTGGTAATATANATGGTAATACCTGTCGCGGTTGCGAAAATGCCAACCATTACTGCGGCAACGAACCAGCTGGGAAAAGTTCCCACCTCTAATGCTGTGTAGAGGTCAGTTAAATTCTCAATTTTTCCGTCCGGCGGGTGAATGAAGATTTTGGTTATCCACGCAGTAAGGATGATGGTCGTTATAAATGCATAGTTTCTTTTGAGTCTTCTACCTATTGATTCAAACATGCTCACCTTGAAAGCAGGAACCAGAAGGTCTTCAGCCACCAACTTCCGCCAGTTGCCCTGGAGTTTTGGTTGTTCTCTTAATATTACTGGAGTAAAGAAGTGCGCTTCGAGCATACGTACTCGAGCTCGAAAAGCATCGTAAAATCGGTATCTACGCGCTTCGATCCACAGCATCATCATTACGATAGCCAAATTGAAAAAAAATATAAGATGGGGGACTTTTTCAAAGGAGAAGGCGACTGTGAATATTGTGCCTGTAGTGGTAATGGCCCATGTTGTTGTTGTGTCAAGCCGCTGACGCCAAACCATCATTCGCCCTATTTCGCCCCGGTAGAAGTGGGACATTGCGGTGATATAGCCCTGTTCTGTGGGCAGGTTGTCTTCTAATGTATCAAGGATATCGGCGTTTTCCTCGAATTCAGGCATGCGAGAAGTTTAACATAAAATGACCTTCAACTACCAGCTTCTATCTCTCTGGCTAAGTTTCGGGCAAGCTGGATCAGGTCCAGATCGCTTCTCAAATCTCCAAATAAAAAGTTTGGTAATCCGCTCTGATCGTGGCCGGTGAGTTCGCCGGGGCCGCGTAATTGCAGGTCTGCTTCAGCCACTTTGAAACCGTCGTTGGT
This sequence comes from Verrucomicrobiales bacterium, assembly GCA_002719595.1. Classification (GTDB taxonomy): domain Bacteria; phylum Verrucomicrobiota; class Verrucomicrobiia; order Limisphaerales; family UBA1100; genus UBA1100. The sequence continues at coordinate 20,678 of PBEJ01000028.1, read as the reverse complement.
TTCCTCAAGTACTTTGAGTCTCTCGTTGGGATGATTGGATTTATCGGTAGTAAGTAAAATACAGTAGCTTTCATGTTCGCCGCGTCCTATTCGACCGCGAAGTTGGTGTAGTTGTGCTAATCCAAACTGATCGGCATTTTCTATTAGCATCAGATTCGCGTTTGGAACATCTACCCCAACCTCTACGACAGTTGTCGAGAGCAGTACTTGAATGCGGTTCTCACGAAACTCTGCCATGACTTGCGCTTTTTCGTCTGGTTTGAGTCGGCCATGTAAAATTCCAACCTTATGCGTGTGAAACTCTTTACCAAGCCGTTTAGATTCAGCTTTTACGGCCTTGATTCCAATATTTGGGTCCTCGTTTTCTACTCTGGGGAATATTACATAGGCCTGTCTGCCCGATGAGACTTGCTCTTTTAAAAATGCTATAATTTTATCCCGGCTGNTTGGCGTCCGGACATAGGTGTTAATTTTGCCCCGGCCAGCAGGTAGTTCATCAATCACAGAGCAATCAAGGTCGCCATACAAAGTCAGCCCAAGCGTGCGGGGTATAGGAGTAGCNGTCATTACTAATAGGTGGGGGAAGTGTCCTTTGCGTAACAGTAGATCGCGTTGGCTTACCCCAAACTTATGTTGTTCATCAATGACCACTAACCCGACGTCGTTCATCGAAAAGGAACTCTGAAATAATGCGTGGGTGCCGATCGTAATAGTAGGTATNTTTTTTGGAAAAAGATGATCCTCGGATTCCTTGTGGCTACCGGTGTGCAGCCGTATATGAATATTCAAATTCGCAAGCCACCGACTGAAGTTGGAATAATGCTGTTCTGCAAGAATTTCCGTGGGAACCATGAGTAGAGCGTTAAATCCGCTCTCTAATGTGCGCAGGATTGCCAATGCAGCTACAACTGTTTTACCAGAGCCAACATCACCTTGGAGGAGTCGGCGCATTGGGAACTTTCCGTTCAGGTCTGCGTTGATTTCCATTGAAACGGTTCGTTGAGGGGCTGTGAGTTGGAATCCAATTTCTTCGAGAAAGGGTTCTGAGAAGGAGCCGTCACCTGCGCAAGGTAAGCCCTTGGATTTTGTTTGTAGATTATTTCGTCTTCTTTGGAGTAGGCATTGCAGGGATACAAATTCATCCAAAGCTAAGCGTTTTCGGGCAGTGGCGGCATGATCCATTGAATCTGGAAAATGGAGAGCGTTAATCGCATCACGATGACTCAAAAGCCCTGCTGCAGTATAGTTTGGTTCTTCGATTGCTTGAAGATGTTGCTGCACAAAGTTGTACATGAATCGGCGGAGCCATCGTTGTGAAATACCCTCGGTTAGTGGATATACGGGAACAATTCGATTCACATGGATCGTTGAGTCTTCATCATTTTCGATAATTTCTGTTTCTGGGTGATCCATNACAGCTTTTTTTCCTTTTGATAATTTGCCGTAAACAAGCACGTCATCGCCCACGTTGAAGTATCGTGACATGTAATTAATATTCCACCATCGGCAGGAAATTTGGCCGGACGAGTCCTCTAGAATAAATTCGAACAATCTTCTTCCCCCGCGTAATCGTTTGTTGCCTGCTGCAAGTATTTTTCCTCGGACTAGCGAATGCGATTCAGGGCTGAGATCGCGGATAGAACGAATATTACGTCGGTCTTCATATCTTCTCGGTCGTAGGTAAAGTAGATTTCGGATTGAAGGGCATTTAAGCTTTTCGAGCTGAATTGCACGTTCTGCGCTGACCCCTGGTAAATTACCAACAGAGCGGTCTAGGGGGGGGATGCCATCTTCCTCCGGTGTCACAGAAGATTTTGTAAATGAGTCTTAAGAAGACCCCAAGTTCAACTTTTACACTTTGCCCCGCTGGTCTTTGGTCTCATGCTGCAGGTGTGTCGCACGAAGCAGATTCAACAGAAGCCTTATGGCAGGATTATTCTTTGTTATTTCAGGGATTTGATGACCTTGCTCTAGCACGTTGGATGGCCCAGAGTCTGGCGCAATTACAGGGCAATCTTTGGCGCATGTCTCACCCATTGGTTGCCTCATATCGATTAGCTGCGATGGTGGGATTAGACAGGCAGATTTGGCATCAGCGTTTGGTAAATGTACCACCGGATTTTTGCTCGGCTGACTGTTGCCGGGCGCCTGTGGTGCCAATGGTCACGCGTGACCTTTTGGAGAAAGGTCTTGTTTGTGTGCATTGCGGTCAGCAAATGGTGGCACTTGATCAAATCAAAAACCAGCAGTTGGCGGAAAAACTATCTCAATGGGCAGAGAGTTATGCGCCTATTCATGCAGTAGCCCATTGGGGAGAGAGGCAACGTAAATCGCAAGATCAATATGAACATGCCTTTGAGCAAGCTGCGCAGAAAAGTGAGACTCAGCTTTCTTACTTGGGGTCTGCATTAGCTCCTTTACTTTTAGATGATTTCCCTTTGGTCATATGGGAAGATCAGGACGAATGTTTGCAAGTTCGACCGGAGGACATCCAATTATGAGTAAAAAGTCAGGTGCCGAAGCTGGTAAATCTAATTGGCGTCGCAGGGTGCTTAAGGGGTGCGGCTGGCTGATAGTATTAGTTTCAATTGGATTGGTGTCGCTGGATTTTTACCTAAAGAAAGCAGTGCCTGATAAACTCGAACAACTAATGTTTGATAACGGTTGGCGTGTTGAAGTGGGAGGTTTTAGGTATTCAATTTTGAATATGGATATCGAATTACACGATATTAAAGGAGAGGCTCTTGAGCAGAAGGGCGGGCGTCATTTAGGTCAGATAAGTCTTGATGAGGTCAGGTTGGCATATGATGGCAGTCGAGAAAATAAGATTGGGGATATAACAATCAATGGGTTCAACTCTAAGCTTGGAGGTATCGATCAAATGGATGTATCGCTGGGTGATTTTATACGAATTAAGGGTTGGACCATCAATAATCCGCCTGAATTTGGCGGAGGGCCATTGGTGGAGGTTAAGGAAGTGAGTTTAGAATATTCTAAGATGCCTAAAGGAGCGGATAGACGGTTTAAAGAGGTGCTGTTTGACGTGAGTCGAATCAATATCGTAAAGAATCAAAAAGGCTTGTGGCTTACTGATGGTGTCCCAAAATTTAAGACAGAGTTGGAAAAAATGCAGCCAAAGAGCTCAGAGTCTGATTTGCCTGAGATTGACAATATAATTGTAAAGATAGGTTCGGTTTCCTTTTTAGATTTAAGTCAGAAGGGAAAAAATAAAGTGATTAAAGTGAATCAGTCCATTGAGGAAAGAAATAATCCCAAAGGCTATGCGGTGGGCGTATTTCTAAGAATAGTCGGGGTAATTGCCGGCGCAAAAAATGCTGCAAATTTTTAGGTTTAAATCTTAACTTTAAAGGTTTCGTTTTTCTTTAGGCTCTCAGAAAACCCTGCCATAAGTTTCGGTATTTGTTCTAAATCCTTGAGGTTTATGACTTCGACGGGGGAATGCATATAACGGTTAGGCAGGCTGATTAAAGCACTGGGAATCCCTCCGCGTGTCCAGAAAACAGCGTCAGTGTCTGTCCCGCTTGTTGCGCTCACAGTCTCGTGCTGTAACGAAATTTTTGCTTTATCTGCTACTTGTTCTATTCTCTTCACCACTTCGGGGTGGTTGCAGATTCCATGGGTGATTGTGGGCCCTTTTCCCATCCTGATATCGCCATGGGTTTGTTTGTTAATTCCGGGATAGTCTGTAGCATGCGTTACATCGACTACCAGTGCCGTATCAGGTTTGAGGGAATAGGCAATTTGTCTTGCCCCAAAAAGACCGACTTCTTCCATTGTGTTGGATACTGCGCACACTTCAGCGTTTAACTTTTTGGAGTTGGTTAAAAGGCGCAGAGCTTCAGCTACAGCCCATGTTCCAATTCGGTTATCAAATGCGCGAGCTACTGCAATGTCTTTATGGAGGATTTCAAAATTTTGATTTACCGTAATAGGGTCACCTATGCGGACTCTTTTTTCGGCGGATTTGCGAGAGTTGCAGCCGATATCTATGAATAAATCAGTTATTTTGGGCGCCTTAGTTTCACCCTCTACACGTTGCATATGCGGCGGTGGATTACCTATAACACCTATGACTGGGCCTTTATTTGTATGTACTGTAACGCGTTGCGCTTTGCTTACGATCGCGTCAACACCGCCCATGCGTTTGACCCATATGTAACCCTCGTTGTCTATGTAATTAACTGAGAGCGCAATTTCATCGGCATGGCCTGCAAGCATAATCCGAGGGCCTCCTCCCTTGTTTAGTGTGGCAACGCAGTTTCCGTATTCGTCGTGATTGGTCTCGTCGGCGAATTGGGAAACATAATTGAGCCAAACGCGTTGTCCTCGCGTTTCATAACTGGTTGGACTGGGTGTGTTGACAAGTTCTTCCAAAAATTTCAGCGATTCCTTGCGCATGTGCGTAGAGTGCATCGGGTGGTTAATGCCGTCAATGCTCGACGGTGCCATCATGTTTCTGTTAGTAAGGTTGTGTGCGAGCTAAGCTAATTAAAAATGCTAAGTTGGTGGTGGTTAAGTTGGGAACGGGAGTCTTAACTGACCGCCATAATCGTTTGGCTTGCGCGCGCATTAAGCAGATTTTAGTGCAAGTAGCTAAAATTCGTAAGGGGGGGCGTGAGGTGGTGTTAGTGTCCTCAGGGGCAGTGGGTGCGGGAATGGAGGCTCTGGGCTATGATAAGCGCCCCACGCGGTTGGAAGAATTACAAGCATGTGCGGCGGTGGGTCAGTCGAAACTGATGGCTATTTATAACGAACTTTTTGCCGCGCATAATATTCAGGTGGCTCAGGTCTTGTTAACCCATGATGATCTTCAAGATCGTGATCGGCACCTTAATGCACGTAATACCCTAATGGCTTTGTTAGCNCAGGGAGTGGTGCCTGTGATCAATGAAAATGATGCGGTATCTTTTACGGAGTTAACTGTTGGTGATAACGATTTGCTTTCAGCTCTGGTAACTGCACTGTTACCGGCTGACCTGCTTGTTCTTTTGACTACGGCAGATGGGCTAATCAGAAACTTTGGAAAATCTAATGCCAAGCTAATATCGACCGTAAAAAATATTGATTCAACAACCTTCAAAATTGCCCGCGGTACCGATAGCGAAACCAGTGTTGGTGGCATGGTGAGTAAACTTAAAGCTGCTAAGATTGTGATGCGCGCAGGAATTCCTATGCTGATCGGAAATGGAATGCAGCGGGGTGTTTTGGGGAAAATATTATCAGCTGATCTTCTTGGGACATTTTTTCTTCCATCAGAATCGAAGCTTAAAGGGCGCAAGCGCTGGATTGCTTTTTTCCATCATCCCCAAGGGGTTTTAATTGTTGATGATGGAGCCAAGGCAGCATTGCGNGACCATGGGATGAGTCTTTTGCTGCCGGGAATTATTAAATGCGAAGGGAAATTTGAAATAGGGGATGTGGTTAAGATTCGAGACCATCAGGGAACCGATTTCGCTCAAGGTGTGACTAAGGTCTCGTGGAAAGAAATAGATGATAATCCCGGCAAGGTGGTTGTTCATCGAGATGATTTAGTGGTGCTTTAATGGCCAAGAAGATAAAGCAACAACCAATCGAAGAACTTCGTCTGGTTATGGCACGCCTGCGAGGGCCTGATGGTTGCCCATGGGATCGCGAACAGGATCACGAAAGTATAAAGCTAAACTCTGTTGAAGAAGTTTATGAATTGGTTGATGCCATTGAGTCAGGCAATGATGAGGAGATGCTCGAAGAGCTTGGGGATCTTCTTTTGCAAGTGGTGTTCCATGCACAGATGGCAGAAGAACGGGGGAGTTTTAATTTNGATCAAATTGTAAAAACTATTACTGACAAGCTTATTCGGAGGCATCCNCATGTNTTTGGTGATGTAGTNGTACNGGATGTAGATGGGGTATGGAATCAATGGGAAGCGATAAAGCTTAAGGAAAAAATCGGTAAACCCAATGAAAGAAAGTCAGTTTTTGATGGTATTCCGCGACACCTACCCGCTTTGATGCGCGCGCATGAGGTTGTAAAAAAAGGACGTAAACGGGGTCTATTGCCAAANGGGCGAAAGGGTAATAGCAAAAGTAAAAAACAGCTTGGGGAAGAGTTGTATCGCCTTGTTCAGAAGGCTCAGGCAAATGGGTGGCAGGCCGAAGTCTTGTTGCGCGCCGAAATAGGCCGGCGAGAAAAGTCTTTGAGGAAAAAGGAGAAGTCTCGACAATGATAAGCTCGGGTCTAACCTTGAGTCAGGTTTTATGAATGATCCACGATACGACAAATTAGCGAAACTACTGGCAGGGTATTCCTGTGCTCTAAAAAAAGGGGAAAATGTATTTATTGATGTAGCGGATATTCCGGACCGTATGACGGTTGCGCTAATTCGTGCTGCTCGCTCATTGGGCGCAANTCCAATTGTTGAAGTGCGTCAGCCCAGAGTAGTCAGGGAATTGATAAAAGGGACAAATGAGGAGCACTCCAAACTGACCAAGGATGTGGAGCTATATCGTATGAAAAAAGTTCACGCTTATATTGCCATCCGTGGTGCGGAAAATACCAGTGAGCTAAGTGATGTGCCGCCCAAGGTGATGCAGGCGTATTCCAAATTCATGCGGCCAGTACAAAATTACCGTGTTAACAAGACACGCTGGGTTGTTCTTCGTTGGCCTACCCCAAGCATGGCTCAGGCAGCAAATATGAGCACCGAAGCTTTCGAGGATTTTTATTTTGACGTTTGCACATTTAATTATGGGCGAATGGCCAAGGCTATGAAGCCGCTGGCTAGGCGGATGACAAAGGCCAAAGAAGTTCGCTTATGTGGGCCGGGAACGGACCTGACCTTCAGTATTAANGGNATGCCCGCCATACCTTGTGCNGGTGATCGGAATATTCCTGATGGAGANGTTTTTTCTTGCCCGGTCAAGAATTCNTGTAATGGCACTATTCAGTTCAATACACCAACACTNTATGCCGGCACNAAGTTNGAGAATGTAAAATTGGTGTTGAAGAATGGNAAAGTGGTGGANGCTACNAGTAATAACACAAAACGTTTGAATGAAATTCTCAATACAGATGCAGGGGCNCGCTACATTGGTGAATTTTCTTTAGGGGTTAATCCGTTTGTGATGAACCCTATGTGTGACATTTTGTTTGATGAGAAAATTGGAGGGTCACTGCATTTTACCCCTGGCCAGGCATATGAGGAGTGCGACAATGGAAATCGATCCGCAGTTCATTGGGATATGGTCCTGATTCAGCGCAAAGAATGGGGAGGGGGAGAAGTGTGGTTTGATGGAGAGCTAATCAGAAAAGATGGTTTGTTTCTGCCTAATGATTTAAAGCCTTTGAACCCAAAAAATTTAAAGCGCGCTTAGCTCGATTTTAACATCATCAGAAATTCCTTCATCGCCGGAGACAAGACTTTTGTCTTTTTATGAACAGCAGCGATAGGTCGANAAAATTTTTCGTCCTCAATTTCCACCATGGCAATCGTCTTCTTTGCAACTTCCTCCGCCACGGGGCTTCGCGGCACAATGGAGATTCCCGCGTCTATTTCTACCGCGCGCTTAACCGTTTCAATATTGTCAAATTCCATTACATGATCGGCCTCTACATTGCGATCACGTAGGATTTTATCTATTGCACGTCTAGTCGGGATATCAGGTTCAAATGCAATAAATTTGTTATTAGCTATTTCTGAAAGTTTTACCGAAGAATTTTGGGCAATAGGGTGCTGAGGGTGGCAGATCAAGACCAACATATCCTCGTCAAGGGGTGTAATTTGCAGTCGCGAATCTTTTTGAGGATAGGCAACTAAGCCGATGTCAGCTATGCCGGTGAGAATATCCTCATATAGTTTGGTGGCTCTTCGATATTCTACCGATATATTCACCGTGGGGTGTTTTTTTAGGTATTTTTTCAGGTAGGGAGGAAGCTCGTGAAGTCCAATACTGTATATGGTAACCACCTTGATGTTTCCGGTGACTATATTTTGAATTTCNTGAATTTTGTGATAAAGCTCATCGTATGTTTGAACAATCTGTTTACTGTACTTGTAAAGAGCTTCCCCTTCTTTGGTAAGCGAGAATTTCTTTTTGCTCCTTTCGATGAAAGTTGCGCCCAGTCTATTTTCTAAAGTGGAAATTTGTTGGCTTACAGCTGACTGTGTTACAGCGTTAATTTCAGCTGCTTTGGTAAAACTACTGGTTTCGGCNAGGTCACAGAACACTTTCAGGCTCTCAATCTGCATACGTTCACTTAATCAGTATTACTAATAGTGTCAATTAGAAGGCAGATTATTGGCTGTAAATTGCAACGGTAAAAGGGTTGAAATAGTGGTCTTATGGATTGAGTTGGGGTTATCGGCATCAACCAAAAGGATATCCGCTTTGGGAGCGTATTCTGCAATAATTTGACGGCAGGCGCCACAAGGAGCAGCGCCGCCGGGCGATGCGATAGCCAAAGCTGAAAAAACTGTGTGCCCTTCAGTTAGGGCTTTGAATATAGCGATACGCTCGGCACAGCAACTGAGCCCGTAGCTTGCGCTTTCCACATTGGCTCCATGAATAATTTTACCCGTATCGGTTAAGAGAGCTGCTCCAACTCTGAATTTCGAATAGGGAGCTTGTGCATTTTCCCTTGCGTTTATGGCTTCAGTGATGATTGCGATATTTTCAGTCATAATTTTGGGCAAATTCAATTAGGAGGTTGGCGGCTGTTCGGGAAGAGGATTTGCCTATTTTTAGAACTTCTTCATGGGTTAATTTCGCATTGCCCAATCCTGCTGCACGGTTGGTGATACAGGAGATAGCGGCAACTCGCAGATTGTGTTGGTTAGCAACGATGGCTTCGGGAACAGTGCTCATCCCCACAGCATCTGCTCCAAGTTTCTTGAAAGCGCGGATTTCAGCGGGTGTTTCGTAACTGGGGCCACAGACAGCACAATAAACGCCTGAGTGTAATTTGATCTTTGAGCGGCGTGCGGCAGATTTGATGATTTTGTTGAGGGCTGGATCATAAACTTGTGTCATATCTGGAAACTGGGAATTATCACTTTGGGCAGTGCCTCTGAGTGGGTTTTCTCCCATAAAATTAATGTGATCACTAAAAAGCATTAATTCTCCAGGTTGATATTTGCCGTTGATTCCTCCTGCGGCATTGGTAAGCAATAAGTTTTCTATTCCATAAGCAGCAAGTACCCGGATCGGAAAGGTAACTTCACTCATTTTTAACCCCTCATAGTAATGAGATCTACCTTGAAAAATTATGGTTTCGCGACCGCCTAAACGGCCGATCAAGGCTTTTCCTGTGTGTCCTTTGACGCTGGGTTTGTGAAATCCAGCCAGTTTATTAAAAGGCACCGCCTGAGAGAGATCGAGAGCATCTGTGACAGATTGAAAGCCACTGCCTAATATAATGGCAAGTTTTGGGCGTAGTGATGAGGCGCGCCGTAACACGCCGGCAGGAGTTTTCGGATTGACTTTGCCTCTCACTTTAGGCGGATTCTTTCAGGACGACAGCGCAGCTGTCTATGTTTTTATTGAATCAATGACAGTAGAATTAAGTAACGAAGAAATTAGCCGTTATTCGAGACACCTGATTTTGCCTGAAGTGGGGATGTCCGGACAGAAGAAGCTCAAGGCTACAAAGGTCTTATGTGTAGGCACTGGTGGGTTGGGCTCACCAATCTCAATGTATCTGGCTGCAGCCGGCATCGGTAAGATTGGTATCGTAGACTTTGATGTGGTGGATTACTCAAACCTCCAGCGCCAAATCATTCACAGTACTGACGATGTCGGGCGCCCCAAGGTTGACTCAGGAAAAGAGACGCTAAACTCCATCAATCCGCAGGTTGAAGTGGTTGTTCATGAGACCATGCTCACCTCGGATAATGCCATGGAAATTATTGAGCAATACGATATAGTTGTTGATGGTACTGATAATTTTCCTACTCGCTACCTCACCAATGATGCATGTGTGCTGTTGAATAAGCCAAATGTGTACGGTTCTATTTTCCGGTTCGAAGGTCAGGCGAGTGTTTTTGCGCCGGGANTGGGAGGGCCTTGTTATCGGTGTCTTTATCCTGAGCCCCCTCCGCCGGGTATGGTTCCCAGTTGTGCAGAAGGCGGGGTCCTTGGGGTGCTGCCGGGTATCATCGGATGCATACAAGCTACAGAAATTATTAAACTAGCACTGGGTAAAGGTGAGCCATTGATAAATCGATTGATGCTTTACAGTGCTCTGGATATGAAATTTCGGGAATTAAAACTTCGACGTGATCCAAAGTGTCCAATCTGCGGTGAGAATCCGACAATTAAAGAGTTAATTGATTATCAGGAGTTTTGCGGCATTGGTTTGGAGCCTGAAGAGCCGGAGGCTCACCCAGATGAGGTGAGTGTTCAAGATATGAAGAGGGCCATGGAAGATTCCGCAAATGATATTGCATTTCTGGATGTCCGTGAATATGACGAGGCGGAAATCGCAAAGATCGATGGAGTGCCCTTGATTCCGTTGGGTGAGTTGCCACAGCGTTTTACGGAGTTGGATCCGAATCAGATTATCTACATACATTGCAAGGTTGGGGTGCGCTCACTTAAGGCAGTTGAGTTTTTGAAGCAGCAAGGCTTTAAATACTGTAAGAGTGTGGCGGGGGGGATAACCGCGTGGAGTGAGCATATAGACTCCAATATTCCCCGTTATTGACGCTCTGAAACAATTTACTTTTGCTTGCTCTACTTCTTCCGCATGCTCTGGGCATGGGTACTCGTCGACAAGCGCGTGAACGCGCTGTTCAGTTTTTATTTCAGAATGATCATAATCCCCCCGAGGATTTAGGCGAGACATTGGATCACTTTTGGCGGTACCAAAGGCCACTGGTTATAGAGCTATTAGAGGGTAAAACCAATTGGGGGCAGGAGAAGGAGTTGCCTCCGCCGACTGATGATGATTTGGCGATTCGAGATTTTGCTGAGCCGCTGGTACTTGGGGTGTTAGAGAATATAAAAGAGATTGATAATCGGATTCAGNATCTGGCAGCTAATTGGGATTTATCCCGAATGGCTGGGGTGGACNGAAGTATTTTGCGGTTAGCAGCTTATGAAATGNTATATCGGGACGATATTCCTCCAGTTGTGGCAATCAATGAGGCGGTTGATATAGCAAAAAAGTTTTCTACNGATGAAAGTGGNAAATTTGTGAATGGGATTCTTGATAATATGGCTGCGCGATTAAGTAGGCCACGTCACTCAACCGAAATGACGGCTAAACCCGTTGAGCCGGCAAATGAAGTTAAATTGCAACCTTTGCCCAAGCCCAGTACACCTGAAGTATCTTAATGTACGCAGATCTACATCTACACACTTTATACTCTGATGGCACCTATACGCCTGAGGAGTTGGTTGATTATGGGTGTGCCCGTGGTTTAGGGGTTATGGCACTCACCGATCATGATACGGTTGATGGATGTACGCTGATGTCTGCGGCATGTGATAAGCAAGGCATTGAATTCATACCAGGGTGTGAGTTTACTGTTGAACTGGATGGTTTTGAACTTCATTTGCTCGGCTATTTTCTGGATTTAAAATATGAAAGGCTAAATGAACAGCTTAAGAAATATCAGTCTGTGCGGCATGATCGTATATATCAAATGGTGTTCAAATTGAATGAGCTAGGAATAGAAATTGATGGTGATGAAGTATTGAATATTGCTAATTGCAATTCTCCGGGTAGGCCCCATATCGCAAGGGTTTTAGTGGAAAAGGGGAACTGCAAATCACTTGATGAAGCTTTTCAGAAATTTTTAAAAAAAGGCCGGCCAGCTTGGGTTCCTAAAGATAAAATGACTGCCCAAGAGGCGATAAACCTTATTCATGAGGCAGGAGGATTGGCGGTGATTGCTCATCCTGGGCTTTACCACAGAGATGGAGTGATTGGTCCACTGGTAGATTTTGGTCTGGATGGAATTGAATGTTTTTACACAAGGCACTCCACCTCAACTACCGAACATTACCTGATGCTTGCTGAGCAATATAATTTATTGGTTACAGGAGGGTCTGATTGTCACGGCGAGAATAAAGGACGTCCTTTAATTGGTGGAGTCAAACTGCCGTACCAGTATATTGAAAGAATGAAATCAGCAGTATTGGCTCAAAATGGGACTGATTGATAAATTTAAATCAGGACTGAACGCTACCCGGAAAAAGCTTTCCCATGAAATCACCCGTATTTTCTCGGGGTCACCAAAATTGGGGGAGGAAACGCTTGAGGAGTTGGAGTTTGCGCTGATCGGTGCCGATCTTGGCATAGGTGTCACAAATCGGATCGTTTCAGCTATCAAGCAAGCCTATGAATCTCAGGGTTCAGACGGTGTTAATGTTATTACAATAGCACGACAGGAAATTGTTAAAGTCTTTGATCAGTCTGCTGAACAATTATGTCGAGAGGATGGGCTCACCATAATTTCAATGGTTGGAGTAAATGGTACAGGTAAAACTACCACTTCAGCAAAGTTGGCTCATCGCCTTCAGCTTGATGGAAAAACGGCGATGATTGCTGCGTGCGATACATTCCGGGCGGCAGCGGTAGAGCAAACCAAGCAGTGGGGGCAGCGACTCGATGTGCCGGTTATTGCTGGCAGTTATGGCGCTGATCCAGCTTCGGTGGCGCACGATGCGGTTGCTGCAGCGCAAGCGAGGAATCTTGATTATCTGATAATCGATACTGCCGGCAGATTGCATACCAAGAGTAATTTAATGGCCGAATTGGAGAAGTTGCATCGAGTTGTGGGGAAGCAAATACCTGGTGCGCCTCAAGAGGTTCTTTTGGTTGTTGATGCAACCACCGGTATGAACGCATTGAATCAGGCTCGCGAATTTCATAAAACCGTTCCTTTAACAGGCCTGGTGATAACCAAACTCGATGGGACCAGCAAAGGAGGGATGGTTGTAGCGATTCAAGATGAATTGCGGTTGCCAATTAAGTTCGTGGGGTTGGGGGAACAGGCAGATGATCTGCAGCCTTTTGACCCAAATCAATTCGCTGAAGCACTTTTTTCCGCGGTAAAATCTGATGAGTGACTTGGATGAATTGCACATGCGTGCAGCACTTGAGTTGGCGCAAAAAGGATATGGCAAAACTTCACCAAACCCAATGGTAGGGGCCTTGCTGGTTAAGAATAATGTTGTGATTGGAAGGGGTTGGCATCGAAAAGCTGGTGCTGCACACGCTGAGATAGAAGCGATTCGTGATGCACGACGGCAGGATCAAATGATCAAGGGCGCAACACTATATGTTACTCTAGAGCCTTGTTGTACTGACGGAAGAACTCCCCCATGTACAGAGGCTATTATTGAGTCGGGCATAAAAAAAGTTGTTGTCGGGGCAGTCGACCCGAACCCTAAACATTCAGGGCGAGCTTTTCGAATCATGAAGAAGCATGGAATTGAAGTGCGTAAGGGGGTTCTGGTTGATCAGGCAAATGAATTAAATGCTGCTTTCTGTCATTGGATTAAATTAGGGACGCCGTATATAACGCTAAAATCTGCAATGACTCTTGATGGGAAAATAGCAACATCATCCGGGGAGTCCAAATGGATTACCGGGCAATTGGCCAGAAGGAAAAGCTTGAGATTGCGAGCAGGCAGTGACGCTATTCTAGTCGGGGTGAACACGATCTTAGAAGATAATCCCAGTTTGTTGGCGAGAGGTAAAAGAGGTGGAGTTTCTTTGNGGCGGATAATATTGGATACCAACGCCCGTACTCCCCTTAATTCTCAGGTCGTTTCTGATGGNTTTGGGCATGATACACTTATTGTTGTTTCCNNAGAAGCACCGGCTAGAAAGGTATCGGCNTTGCGAAAAAAAGTGCGCATAATANAGGCCCCGGAAAAACANGGTAAAATAGATATCGTTTGGTTGATGAATTTATTNGGAAAAGAGAATGTGTTGAGTGTTTTGGTNGAAGGTGGAGGCGAAGTAAGTGCAAGCTTTTTNGGTGAAGGNCTGGTGCATGAAATCGCTTTTTTTTACGCTCCGAAAATTTTAGGGGGTGATGATTCTCGCCCGGCAGTTGCCGGGCTTGGGGTTGGGCGCAATGGGTTGTTTACGAATCTAAAAAAAGTAAAGTGGAGTAAATTTGGGCCAGATTTATTATTGACGGCTTCAATCTGCGAAGCTTGAGTCGGCCTCGTGTTTACTGGAATCATTGAAGAGACTGGAGTCGTTGAGGCAATTGAGCCGAAAAGTGGTTCGTTCCAGTTAACGATACGAATTCGAAAGACTGGTGAGGATATAAAAATAGGTGATAGCTTAGCGGTCAATGGTTGCTGTCTTACCGTTGTGAAGATAGATCCCAAAGGCAACGATAAGATTGTCCAATTTGACTTACTTGAAGAGACGTGGGGGGTTACAAATTTACAATATTGTATTTCCGGTTCGCTTGTAAACCTAGAGAGAAGTCTTGAGGCCGGTGGTCGTTTGGGCGGTCATTTTGTGACGGGCCATATTGATGGGGTTGGGAAAATTGCACAGTGGGAGCAAAAAGGGGAGGACCGTAAAATCAAAATATTCGCGCCAAATAAGGTTATGCGATACGTGGTGCACAAGGGGTCAATCGCTATAGATGGGATTAGCTTAACGGTTGCTGAAGTCGAAAAGGAACACTTTTCGGTATGGATAATCCCTCATACCTTTGAGTTAACGGCAATAAAGGAGCGTTCTTTGGGGGATGCAGTAAATCTTGAATCTGATATTGTGGGTAAATACGTAGAACGATTTGCAGTGCGTTAACGTTTGGGGTGGCCAGTACTTTTGCGGATTGCAAGTTCGGCTGGCAGACGTTTTCTCTGGGGGGATTCTTCGGCAATCAACTTTAGCATTGAGTCGAAAGCTGCCAAACCGCGCCTGTACTTAGGCTGGCGAACAGTGGTCAAAGGAACTCTAAAATATTGAGCGGTTAAAACGTTTCCAAATCCAGCAAGAGATATGTCCTCTGGTATTTTGATGCCTTGGTCGATCAGAGTGTTGCCAGCGCCAAAAGCAACCAAATCGTTTGAAGCAATGATTGCCGTGGCATTCGTTTCTTCTTGGATGAACTGTAGTGCGGCTGTTGCTCCTTCTTCAATTGTGGATCCTGATTGAAAGATCAGTTTCTCGTCTATCTCTATTTTATTTTCCTGAAGGGCAACCCGATATCCTTCGTATCTTTCCTGCGCCCAGGGTGCAAAAATAGGCCCTGTAAAACATGCAATCTTCCGGTGGCCTAGTTCTAGTAAATGTTTAGTTAAGTCTTTTGCGGCAGAGAAATCGTCGGTTTCTACATTGGTGAAGTTGCTGCAAAAAAGACTTCTGTGACCCAGTATTACAGTCGGTATATTGGTTTTCTTTAATTCATCGTATATGGGTGCGTTAGCATCCTGTCTGTAAACAGGCCGGATAAATAGGCCATCAACTTGTCGCGCAAGCATGCGCCGAATACAGGCAGCTTCTCTGTCGGGGTTATTTAGGGTTTGTGCGACAATAATTTCATAGCCCATTTGGTGTGATTGTTCCTCAATGGCCATAAAAGTGCGGGTGTACATGGGGTTGCTTAGTGCAGAAATAATTAGACCAAATTGGTGTGAGCGTTGGGTGCGAAGGCTTCGGGCAGAGTTGTTGGGCACATAGCCAGCGCGATCAGCAATGCTACGAATACGTTTCTTGGTGGCATCTGAGATATCCGGCTCGTCTCGTAATGCCTTTGAGACGGTCATTACCGAGACACCCGCATCAATTGCGATGTCTTTCAGGCGGATCATGCGTGAGAGCCGGTCCAATTGAGTTTGTGCCGTAAGGTTTCGAAGAAGGAGTTTCCCTGTAGTCGGATAAGTCGCGCTTTTTGACGACTGCGCGTAATTTTTACAGTATCATTGGGCTCTAACTGTGCCTGCATTTGGCCATCTGCAGAGAGATAAGTTTCGGCGCGGTGCTTTAGGATGGTCACTTCAATGGTTGATGAAAAACCAACGACAAGAGGGCGGTTTGATAGAGCCTGGGGACAGATTGGGTTAAGAGTTAGTACCTCAGCTCTGGGGCTAACCACCGCACCGCCCGCGGCAAGTGAGTATGCTGTTGAACCCGCGGGGGTGGCGACAATCAAACCGTCGCAACGATAGTCGGTTAAGGGCTCTCCATCGACTAATACCTTCATTTCAATTAAACGCGGATTTGCTCCGCGGCTGATGAGAATATCATTGAGCGCTATGGTCTTTATTTTTTTGTCCTGTATCCGTGCGGTTGCCTCTATTAACGGTAGAGGGTCAATAATGTACTTTCCGGCCCAAAGGGTTTCTAATGCTTTTTTTGCGTCATCAGCGGGCGCAGTAGTAAGGAAACCCAGCCGCCCGGCGTTAATTCCCAACAATGGAACGTTGCTGCCGGCTGTATCGCGAGCCACTCGAAGGACGGTTCCGTCTCCCCCGATAACCAACATTAGATCGCACATGCGCGAGAGTTCAGACACACTGGGTAAAACAATGTTTTTACCTTTTGAGATGCTGCTTAGGGCGTTATCCAAAAAAACTTTTCGCCCGGACGCCTCAACCCATTTGCATATATTACGTACAAGGTTGGGTTTGTGGGTTAAATCGGGATGGCCGATAACTCCTACGGATTTGATGGGTTTATTTTTTTTCAATCCAAGCCAGAAATTCTATGTTTCCTTTGGGGCCGGTAATGGGAGATTGGATATTGCTGCGCCAGATGGATTCACCTGCTTCTTCGGCAAAAGACTTAATCTCATCGATCACTCGTTTGTGGATGGCGGGGTCGCTGATTACGCCAGCGCCCTTGCTTGCCTCTTCTTTACCTGCCTCAAATTGCGGTTTAATTAATGCGATGATACTACCACCGCTCCTGCACAAAGCAAAGGCAGCAGGTAGAATTTTCTTTAAGGAGATAAACGAGCAGTCAATGGTGATAATGTCAGCCCCCTCAAAACTTTTAGGTAAATCAATCCGTTTCAGATGTCTGGCGTTCGTTTTTTCCATCACGCAAACTCGATGATCTTTCCTTAAATGCCATGCTAACTGGCCTTTGCCGACATCCACAGCGAATACCTTTTTTGCGCCGTTTTGCAGTAAACAGTCGGTAAACCCTCCTGTCGAAGCCCCCAAGTCAATAGCGATTGCCCCATCGACGGGTAGGTCAAATATTTCCAGAGCTTTTTCGAGTTTAAATCCCCCTCGGCTAACATATTTCTCCGGTTCCTGAACTTCAATCCGGTCTTCAGGTTTGACCTGATCGCTGGGTTTTCGGGCTAATTGGTCATTGATACGGACTTTGCCGGCCATAATCAGGCGTTTGGCTTTTTCGCGGCTTTCGACCAGTTTGTTATCAAACATAGCCTGATCGAGGCGTTTGCGGGTTGAAGTGGCTGGTGACATGGGCGCAGTATGTTGCGGGCTTTGTAGAGAAACCTGGCATCTGTCGCAAGACATGAACGAACTAGAGTTACGAATTCACAGGGAAATTGCGGAGAAAGGGGATATTCCTTTCAGCCGTTTCATGGGCTTGGCTCTGTATGAAACTGACCTGGGATATTACGAAACACAGCGCGAAGTAGGTCGTGAAGGTGATTTTTATACGAACGTGAGTGTCGGGAGCTTATATGGGGAGTTACTTGGCTTTCAATTTGCTGATTGGCTTTCTGAAATCGAAGGTCCTGTTCAGCTTGTTGAGGCTGGCGCGCACGATGGCCGCTTGGCCGGTGATATCCTTTCCTACCTCCGTGATTGGCGGCAAGACTTATATAAGAGAACGGAATTGGTATTGCTGGAGCCTTCTCCCACACGGTTAAGGTGGCAGCAGGCAATGCTTGATGCGTTTGAAGATAAAGTGAAATGGGGCCACGACGAAGGTGAGCCGTTTCGTGGGGTGTTTTATGCTAACGAACTTCTTGATGCGGTTCCTGTAGATCGGCTTGTTTGGGATGCGGATCGGGAGCAGTGGGCTCAATCGTANGTCAAGCTGGAGGCAGGTAAGNTTAAGTGCTCCATCAGAAGTGGTGCTCAAATAAANTGGCTTGATAGTCACGCTGTCTTTCCGGATTCATCCTTTAAGAATTGGGGTCTGTTACCTGATGGCTACGTGATGGTTTTGCCTCTCGGGGGGCATTACAAATTGTGGGATGAGATATGCGGGTCTTTGGCGGAGGGTAAGGCAGTGACGATCGATTACGGCATGGAAGAGGAGGATTTTTTTGAACCGCCACGTGATAACGGAACATTGAGGGGATACCATCGCCACCGGCAGGTTGATGATATTTTAGAACGCCCCGGAGAAGTTGATATNACCGCTTCAGTAAATTTCACCAGCGTCAGGAGATCTGCTCAAAACTGGGGTTTGGAATGTAAGCCCTTANGCGCTCAAGCCAATTTTCTGGTTAGTGTTTTTGAAAAGACGTTAAGTCGGCCTGAGCAGTTTCCGGAATGGACGCCCGAACGGAGGCGACAATTCCAGACACTCGTTCACCCCGAGCATCTCGGCCGATCTTTCAAGGTTTTTGAATGTGGCCGGTCTTAAAGGCCTTTGACTTCCCAGCCTTTGCGGTATTCTCGTTTAACGNAGGAGGTGGCCTCCTTGTTGTTGCTAAAGGCGAGTTTCTCAGCATCCCAATTGAGTTCCTCTTTCGGAAAGCGAGTAGCGATGCCACCGAGCAGGATAGCTTCAGTAAGTGGTCCGGAATAATCGAAATTGGCTGAAGTCTTGCCTTCGCCGCGAACGGCATTGATGAAGGATTCCCAATGGTTTACGCCTTTTATCTCGGGGCGCTGGTAATCCTTGTATTTGTCCTCAGGCAATAGGATGGCTTTGCCTACATGGGGNATAATCATGTGGCCCTTGGTNCCAAAAAGTACTGAACCTTGACCGGGCAATCCACGGCCGATGCGCTGCTGCACATCAGCAGGAGGGCGTTGGTCGCCGTCATACCAGGTTACGTCGACAGTTTTGCCGGCGGTATATTTGGTTCCGGGGTAAACGTAGTGAATCTTGGCATTGATGTTCCAACTATGGGATCCTTTCACTGGGGCAGGGCCTTCGCTGCGGACACTCAGTGGGGCAGTGAGGCCTACTGCGCCATACATTGGATCATAGATGTGACAGCCCATATCGCCAAAGGTGCCGGTGCCGTAATCGAGGCGTTTACGCCAGTTGCCGGGATGATAGTAGCCATTAATAAAATCATGCTTGGGGGCTACGCCGCACCAGGCATCCCAATCTAATCCTGCGGGTATTTTGTCTTTGCGGTTTGGTCTTTGGGCAGTGTCGCCCCACTTTTTACTACTCCAAGTATGTACTTCAGTCACCTTGCCAATGGCCCCCTCGTGCACGAGTTCCACAGCCTCACGGTAAACCTGACTGGAATGCACCTGAATACCCATTTGGGTGACCAGTTTATTTGCAGTGGCAAATTCGCGGAGTTTACGGCTTTCAAATACGTCATGGGTGAGTGGTTTTTGTACGTAAACGTGTTTGCCTAGCTGCATAGCCGCCATGGCAATGGGGCCGTGCATATGATCGGGAGTGGAGACATTGGCCGTATCAAAGTTCTTGGCTTCCTTATCGAGTAATTCGCGCCAGTCGGTATAGCGTTTAGCTTTGGAAAATTTGTTGGCGACACGGTTTTGTCTGGCCGGATCAATTTCCGCACAAGCTACCATGTCCACGTTAGCAACTCCGGCTATTGAGCTGAGATCAGAGAAGGCCATGCCGCTGCCGCCAAAACTAACGTGGCGTACNGTCGAGTTGGGCGATACTGCCCATGAGCGGGATGCCACNTAGGGGAAAGCCAAGGCTGAGGTGGCCAGAAAAGAGCGACGCGAAAATGATGAGGACTTCATGGGCAATAGTTTGNCTTCACTAGCTAGGGTTTGCAAACCCTTTTAAGGATTCATTTTTTGCTTTGAGTCAGTTTGCTCATGGACTTCAATAGCCCCCTTATGTTGAACGAAGCAGTAGGATTTTCAGGGGATTCAGTTGAATCAGTCTCCATGGCGATTAACCGGTATGGCCGGGAAGCCCGAATGGAACCCATTAGCGTGTCGGTCACGCAGGAAGGAAGTGGGGCGAGTTCGTTCTTTCGGGGGATTGCTGTTTTTACCCCTGAGTACGACGAGGAAGCAGAACAGGGATAAGGGCTCTTGCTCTTAGGCTTGCCTTGGGCTATTGCATTACGCCTACGGCGCGCCCGTAGCTCAGTTGGATAGAGCGCTAGTTTCCGGAACTAGATGTCGCAGGTTCGAATCCTGCCGGGCGTACCAACTTTTTTGGACTCTGTATAGCAGGGCTAGATCGAATTACCACTTCAGCCTGAGCGTAAAATCGGGCTAAATCTTCCCCGATTCTTCCCCGCTTTGGGTTTTTGGGGCTTACGGTGAACACCAGTACAACACCAGTACAACACCAGTCACGAAAACCCACTACCTGAACCTTACGTGAGCTAATCGCAGGGAGCGACAATGCAGAAAAAAGGCTGAGCTGATTCAGACTCGCCATTCGGGTTCGGGGCGGTAGGGTCTGTGTATGGCTTTGATCGACTGCCCAGAATAACGGTAAAGAAGTCACTGATAAAGCCTCTTCATCCGCTAACTACGGTGTGGTCATTGCGAAAGATAATTCGAGGACAACATCTGATAATTTTAAAG
>PBEJ01000027.1 GCA_002719595.1 Verrucomicrobiales bacterium | reverse complement strand
TCGAGTAACTAGGAAATGGACTGGGAGTCCTGCCTCTGGGCCCGACTCAATAAACCGTATATATAGACTGCAATTTTCAGTTTTCCTTTCCTTAAAGCCTTTTTTTTGACAGGTTTTGTTAAAGTAATTTTTTCAGAATGAAAAAGTTTTATGTCATAGTAGCTGTTTCTCTTTTTGGGGTTATTCTGATGTTAACTCTTAAACCAACCCCTACACGGGATAATGCTGAAGCAGGCGAAAATGAGGCTTTACGAAACCAGCTCGCTGCGGCTCAGCGTGAGGTCAAAATAGCAAAATCGCAGGCCGGTAGAGTTGAAATCATAGAAACACGAGTTGAAGTTCCTGTTGAGGTTTCTGATTCATCTCTCCCAGTCCAAGCTATTCTTGATTTGTTGATAGAGCTGGATCCTGGTTCGGAACGGACTGAAAGACGGGCGGTTTTTTATTTCGAATCCCTAATTGATTTTGGTGATGATGCACTGCCCGTAATTAGAAAATTTCTAATTGATGATGATTTTCAAGATAAAGAATTTCCTCGCGCGATTAAAGCTAACAAAAAGACCAACAAAAAAGCTAATCAAGCCGACAAAAAAACTAATTCTGGGGTAGCCGGAAAACTTGGTAAGCCCTCTCGCGAGGAAGGTAAGCCAAAGAGTGCTGGTAGCACTTGGGCTTACTTTAGGGGTTTTCCAAAACCAAATTTTGATGCTTTTCCTCCTACGCTACGCATCGGCTTATTAGAGGTCGCCACCAATATAGGTACTGAAAAAGCTGAGACACTCCTATTGGATACTCTGGGATCAACCGATCGAGGAATTGAGGTGGCGTATCTGGAAATTGCACTCCAAAGAATTGCTCCGGGAAAGCATCTTGAACAAATATTAGAAAGGACACTGGAGCTTTTGGCGCAATTGCCCGTTGAATCGGGTGAGGAAAGCACTGCCAGTTTAAACCACCAGGCTCGCGGCTATTTATTTGCTATTTTGGTAAAACACAAAGACATGCGGTTTGTGGAAAATGCCAAAGCAATGCTTGTGCGAACTGATGGATCATTGGACGGTTTGGCGTTATCTTATCTAAGACAGGTGCTGGGAGTTGGCGTAGTATCGCTTCTTGAGTCACTGGTAAATGATGATCGAATTACTGATGACGTTGCTCGGTATGCAATTCGCGATGCTATGCTTCATTATATTGGCCAGAATGCTGCAGCAGATCAGTTGTTCCTCGATTCAGTTCAGGAAGGTTTGGAGAAACAGGAGGGTGAGAAATTTAATTGGGGCCCCATGAAGCTGCCATTGACTGCGTTATTTCGCGAAATAAGAGGGGCTCCGGAGGAGGTAATCCGGTCCAGACAGGAATTGTTTGATCGGGCACGGAAACCAGTTACTAACCCTGATCATATTCAAGCTTTAGGAAACGTGGCTGGCCGATTTGATTTTTTGCTGAGTCCCGGGGGTGACACCGGGCGTGGAAAATAACTGCACTACGGTTTTCTTGAGGTAGAGGTTTTGGGTGCTGGCTCTGAATTCATTTAGGTAAATCCGAANCTGNCCGACTATAAAAAAACTGTATTTTTACAGTATTCANGGATTTACTGCAGGTGCTAAAATACNTTTCTATAAGTAATTGGGCNCATCNTGCATGAATATTTTTCAAGCCAAAATAATTCCGTTGGTCATTGGCGNATTNGCCTTAACAGGATGTGAGGCGATTAGAGTTACGTTTGAGTTGCTCGAGNTTNTTGNNGACATTGNTTGGATAATCGATAAATTGTATCGCTCAATCCGTGACTATCCGTGGNTTTGGATTCAATTTCTGNNCGTGACTNNAGTGATCATTGGATTTTGGTATATATTCNANGGAAGAAAATATTACAGAGAAGTCNAAAANAAATTAGCCAGNNTCNAAAGAAAATNNGANAGGTTGNATNNCGAAATATGTCCCTATTGTGGTAAACGGAAAAAAGGCATGGCAGATCACATTGCCGCTATGCATCCAGAGCATTCTNAGGGGAAAGNAAAATAAAAANCNTCTAANNGANNGNGGTTATNNCCAGAGATTAATTTTGAGTATATGGAGAAGNTCNCTAAAATTTNNNNTAACTACTATTTATGAAACGTCGCCATTTTCTACAGACAACAAGTATAGCTGCTGGGGGTATGTGGGCATNNCCCTCCAAGAAACTTGTCTGCACAATNGGTTGATTCAGACCAATTAAGACGCATTGATGAGACACCNGTTCTTCGGCCGNATTATTTACGGGANCCAATTATAATCGAGTCAGTAGAGTTGCTTCGTAATAAGAGTAATTTCCTTGTTCGNATTCGGTCAAAGGATGGAGCCGAAAGTGTGACTGCCCCTAATTCGCTCAGGTTAAAGGATTGCTACCCGATTTTTAACANTCGCGTGGGGCGATTCTTTGTTGGNAAAAANGCCTGCAAAATAGAATCANTACTAAATGAGTTGTACCGCTTTAGCAGCAATTACAAATGGCAGGGGCTAGCGTTCTGGGTTTGTCAGGCCGCGTTGGAGATGGGTGTGCTTGATTTAATCGGCAAGGTACGTGGTGTTCCTTTGGGTGAACTTTTTGGAAAGATTCGCCAACGAGATATAGCCATTTATCGTGCCAGTGGTAACCGCCGTAATACACCGCAACAGGAAGCCAATGTTCTAGNNAGATTTATTGCCCAAACAGGAGCGAAGGCAGTCAAAATTCGTATCGGCGGCCGCATGAAGCGTATTGAGGATGAGATATCGGGACGTACTGAGAAGCTAATACCTTATATCCGCAANGCATTGGGNGGTAAGGTTACGCTTTATGCCGATTCGAACAGTTCCTACGAGGTGAAAGATGCCATCCGCATAGGCCGACTACTGGAGGAAAATGATTATGCCTTTTATGAAGANCCCGTTCCNTTCGATCACTTGTGGGAAACCANGGAGGTCACCAAAGCNTTGAAGATNCCGGTTGCCGGAGGTGAACAGGAATACAGTATGCGGCGATTCCGATGGGCAATCGCAAATCGAGCAATGGATATNGTGCAACCNGACCTCCATTANAATGGAGGATTTATCCGGGGGGTNCGTGTGGCAAAGATGGCTGAGGCTGCCGGNCTGAAGTGTACGCCTCATNTGTCCGGTTCAGGCCTTGGTTATGTTAACGTTCTTCACTTTGCCAGCTTTATCCCGAATATCACTGCTCATCAAGAATTCAAGGGCGAAAGCGATATTCCATGCCAAAGTAAGAGTTCGTCTCTCAAAGCTGAAAACGGAATCGTTGTATGCCCCAAGGATCCGGGTATGGGAGTAGAGATTGATCCTGACTATATCAAGAAGGCTAAGCCCGCTTTGTCCTAACGTTTTTCCATTTTCNCCTTAAGAGGTATTAAGCCATTTGGTTAATGTAGCTAAGCGAGCGTGGTAAAAATCACCTATTNTGATTCTAGAGCNTTGATACGTTTTTTTGCGGCAATGGCCGGCTTCCAAAACCAACCATTGGGATCCCAGCATTGGGCGAATGAGAGGGTGTTGGTCAGCTTNCNGTATANCTTTAAAGCTTCCTCTGGCTTATTCATGTTTTCATAAGCTCTCCCTTGCAGGAAATAACACGTNCCTACACTATTCAGTGCCCATTTTGACATGACTGCTTCCTTGTTAAGTCCTTGGGCTCCAGTGGGTACAGGTTTAGACATGGATTTTTGCATTTTAAGTGCTTTTTTTTCATAGAGCTTAATGCATTTCTCTGTTTGATTGATTACTTCGTCATAATTCTTCTTCAGGTTTGCACTCCAAGCTGCGTCAGTGATTTGCTCAGCACTACTTGCTTCTTTTTGTCCCTCTTTTTTTTCATCCTTGTCTTTGGCTGAAATTGAAAAGTTGAGTACTTGGATGATTGCTAAAAGC
This sequence comes from Verrucomicrobiales bacterium, assembly GCA_002719595.1. Lineage (GTDB taxonomy): Bacteria > Verrucomicrobiota > Verrucomicrobiia > Limisphaerales > UBA1100 > UBA1100. The sequence continues at coordinate 14,664 of PBEJ01000027.1, read as the reverse complement.
GCAGTTGTTTTTTTCATGAAAAATAAATTAGGTAAGAAGGGTTTATACCGAAGAGGCCTCTGCGTTTGCAAATATAAGCCTTCGTTTAGTCATGTCTTGATCAAGGAAACAGAGGTTATTTTTTTAGTTATCCTTGGAATCATGATTCCGGCTAATCCATATGCATCCTGCAACCGCCAGAACTTGTATTATTAAGCGGATAAAATGGCCGGTGGGTGAAAGGGATGTGCCGTCTCCCAGTTCTAGGTTATTGATCCACATATTCAGGTTGGCAGGGTAGATGAGAATGAGAAACGCGGCGGTGGCGTAGCCACTCCATTTTCTTAATAGTGGAATAATGAGGCCAATTCCTAGTGTAATCTCGGCAGCACCGCTGATATATACCCAGAATTTTGCACTTCCTNGAATTTTTGGAACAATTGGTTCAAACCAGTCGGGCTCGGTAAAATGCATGATGCCAACCTTGATAAGAAAAAGACCGAGGGCAATAGGCACAATATTCTCAATTATCCCTAATATCTTAGAGGGAGGGGGCTCTTTAGTCTGGTTGTGTTGCATCGCTTGACCTTGCGGCTATTTAAGCTTTAGTTTCGCCATTTTAGCGGGCTTTGTCATGAATGATCAATCCAAGTCATCAGGTTTGAGTAAGTGCGAAAAACTCATAGAGAGGTATGAAGAGTTTCATCAACATTCAACCAATCGGTTGATTCATTTTTTATGTGTCCCCGCCATCGCGCTAAGTTTAATTGGGTTGCTTTGGGGTATAAAGATTGCTGATGTCGCCATTCCAAAAACTGAATATTTTCTGACTTTGAATGTTGGGGCTATTTTCATCTGTTTGGCAGCTTTATATTACCTTACCTTATCGTTTGGTAGTTTTTTGGGAATGGTGGTTTTTGGTTTAGTGGCAAGCCTGTTGTGCATCAGTTTTGAGATGAGTCCCTATTCGCTCTTATCTTTTTCTTTGATTGTGTTTGTTCTTGCTTGGGTCGGTCAGTTTATTGGGCATCACATGGAAGGTAAAAGACCCGCTTTCACTGAAGACATTCAATTTTTGTTGGTCAGCCCCGCGTGGTTATTAGATGCGTTATATAAGAGTCCCCTGAAAAGGCCGGTATTGGGGCTACTTTTTTTTGCGGTCTACCTTGTAGTGAATCAGTTGTTTGCCGCTGAACATGTTCCGGACTTTTCAGACAGTTTGAAACGTGCTGATCATTATGAAGTAAAAATTGCCCGTGATAAATGGGGGGTACCGCATATTATTGGCAAAACGGACGCAGATGTCGCGTATGGTTTGGCTTTTGCACATGCTGAAGATGATTTTAAAACAATTGAGCAGGTGATTTTGGCTGCTCGTGGGAAGCTTGCTTCAGTCGAGGGAGAAAAATTCGCACCCAATGATTATTACGTTCACCTAACTAAAATTTGGGAAGGGATGGATGAACGTTTTGCTAAACTAGATCCTGAGTTACAGTCGTTGTGCCAAGGTTATGCTGATGGCCTAAATCTATACGCCAGTCGAAATCCAGATTTATTAATACCGTCTATCTGGCCTGCAAAACCAGAGGATTTAATCGCCGGTTTTGTGCATAAGTTACCTTTGTTTATTGGTTTACATCAGGACATTGGCCGACTTATGAAGCAGTCTGATAAACCCCAAAAAACTGCCAGCGTACTGAATCCGGGTGGAGTCCCGGTTGGCTCAAATTTTTTGGCTGTTAGTCCGAGTCGTTCTGCTGATCAAGCTACGCGCGCTTGTATTAATACGCATCAGCCTTGGACTGGACCGGTTGCTTGGTATGAGGCTCATTTGGTTACCGATAAGAATAATGTATATGGAGGATTGTTTCCGGGCTCCCCGGTGATTCTCTCTGGACATAATGAAAACATAACCTGGGGCCATACTGTAAATCAGCCTGACTTGGTAGATATTTTTGAACTAGAAATAAATCCGAATAACAAAAATCAATACAAGGTTGATGGAAAATGGTTGGAGCTGGAAAAGAGAGTGGCTCCTATTGAAGTTAAATTATTCAAAGACTATCGGCTAACGGTTAAGAGAGAATTATTGTATTCTATATTCGGGCCTTCCATGCGTGTAGAAGAAAAAGTTTATGCCATAAGATATGGTGGAATGGATCAATTCCGCCAGCTGGAACAATGGTGGAAGATGGGACGAGCAAGAAATCTCAGCGAATTTAAAGAGGCTATGAGGGTGCAAGCCCTTTCCATGTTCAATACTGGCTATGCAGATAAAGAAGGGAATATTTTTTATGTCTATAATGGCCTTATACCAAAACGTGCTCCCGGTCATGATTGGAGTAGAACCTTGCCGGGCAACAGTCGTGATTTAATCTGGAATGAATATATTCCATTTGATGAATTACCGCAGGTAGAGAATCCAGCTATAGGATTTCTTCAGAACTGCAATAGTAATCCCTTCCAGACTACTTTGGGCGATGGCAACCCAGATGAAGCAAAGTTTGATCCGTCTTGTGGGATTGAGAAAGAAATGACCAACCGAGCACGCCGTGCGTTGGAGCTGTTTGGGGGTGATAAGCAAATTACTCGAGAGGAATTTTTCGCCTATAAGTATGATAAATCTTACGCGGCCAAATCCAACCTTAGAAAGGTGATTAGTAATTTTATTGAAACTGTAAAGGTTTCAGATGGAGAGCTGCAGGAGGAGCTGGAGCTAATACGGAATTGGGATGGATCTTTTGATAAAGCCAACCGTTCTGCAGCTCTTGTATTAATGACTTTTCGCCCACGATCCAATGCCATGAAGTTAAAGTCTAACCAGGATAAGTTCCTTGGGAATTTACGCGAAACTTCTGAGGCATTGAGAAAGAATTTTGGCCGTGTAGATGTGGAATGGGGCGTAATAAATCGCCTGGTAAGAGGCGGTAAAAGTTTTCCGTTAGGAGGGGCGTCAGACACTTTAAGAGCTATATATGGTGAGCCACAAAAGGACGGAACTTTGAACGCCAAAGCGGGGGATTGTTTTATTCAATTTGTCGAATGGGGTAAAAATGGAAAGCTTCAGTCATGGGCTATACATCAATTTGGCAGTGCAACAGTGGATTCAAAATCTCCGCACTATAGTGACCAATCACCACTTTTTTCAGAGGAAAAAGAGCGTAAAACATTATTTGAGCGAGAGGAAGTGCTGGCCAACTCCAAGAGAGTCTATAAGCCCTGAATTATTCCTCCAGAGATTCAAAATGTTGGCCGATATGTTCGCGGTTGTTAGCTTGGGCAAGCATGACCTGTTTGTGTCGTTCGGTAAGGCTGGCTCTTCTTTTTGGGCTTAATTTATCCGCACATCGTGGGCAGCAGATACCTGGTTCATATTTTTCAGATTTGAGATCCTCGGCTTCTAGCGGCCATCGGCAGCCAAAACAGATTTCACAAGTTCCTTCTTCTAACCCATGTAGAACCGAGACGCGGTGGTCAAAGACAAAGCATTCGCCCTCCCATAGGCTTTCTTCAGGTTTGATCTTTTCAAGGTAATTCAAAATACCGCCCTGTAAATGGTACACTTTATCAAATCCACTCTTCAGCATGTGGGCGGAGGCTTTTTCACAACGGATGCCCCCAGTACAGAACATAGCCACTTTTTTTTGTTTTTCCGGGTTCAGGTTTTCTTTAACGAATCTGTCCCATTGCCCAAAAGTTTGAGTGTTTGGATTGATGGCATTTTTAAATGTACCAATCTGCACTTCATAATCATTGCGTGTGTCAATGAGTAGTAAGTCCGGATCGTTGATTAGTTCGTTCCATTGCTCTGGGGGTACATGTTCTCCCACTGTTTCATTTGGGTTAACGGACTTATCACCCAACGTGACGATTTCAGGACGAATGATAATGCGCAACCGGTTGAAGGGAGGGTTTTCTGAGGTGCATTCGCGGTGAGTTAAATCTTTGAAACGTCGGTCCGAACGGATGANTTCCAAAACCGCTGTAACGCCTTTTTTCGGTCCAGCTACGGTTGCATTAAGTCCTTCATCGGCCAGAATGATGATTCCCAAAACATCATTTTTTTCGCACTGCTCTTTGAGTTGGTCTCGCCAAATTTCTTGGTCTGGTAAATCTGTAAAACGGTAGAATGTAGCAACGGTGTGCATTCAGCCTATTTGCGCTTGATAAGAAGATGGTCGATATTGGGGCCGCTGGTTCCGGTAGATTCCAGAAGGATTTCATTTAGTCCAACCTTCAGGGGCGCAGCAATGCTAATTGGTTTCCAGTTTGCCCAGCTACCGGTGCTGATGAAGGGCAGGGCCTTGGTGATGACTTTACCGTTGACCTTAAGTTGCAAAGGGCGGTCACCTTCGGCCAGGGCATAACGAAAGGAAAGAAAGTATTCTTCTTTATCCTTGATTTCGATCAGCCATTTGAGGTGTTCCCCTGAGTCATTTTGGAAGTCGGCGAAACCTTTACCGGTATAACCGTCATTGTTCTTGGCTGTAGTAGGCCCTTTTCTGCCGGCATCTTCCGCTTCGAAAATTTGATTGGCTCGTCTTAGAGTTGTCGGTTTGGCCTGCACAATCTTTGCTGCCGATTTTGTAGGTCTGGAATTACGGCTATTGCCAATAGTGAGATGCGGCGCCTTATCATCACCATTGGTGAGGTAGTTTAGCGTGTAGCAAATATAAGTATTTAGTGCGGGTGTTTTATCGGATGCAGTAACATTTTTAAGATTGAGTTGGTATACATAGCCCGGGTTGAGTTTTTCCAGATTGATGGATATCGTTTTTCTATCGGGGGCAAGATTGAGGGTGGTGATTTTGATGGGTTCTTTGCCGAGCTGTGGCGATCCGTAGCTCTGGTGGTATTTGTAGTAGTAACGCTGGAAATCAAAGTTTTCGGCTGTAACTTTAGAGAGTGGCTTGGTGAAAGTGAGCTTAAAGCCGGTATCGGTTAGCTTCATAGCTAAAACGCTCATCGGCATTTTCCCTGTCCAGCTGATCCGTTGTAAACCATTACCTCCAGCCCATGAAAGGTGAGTTTGACCAACCCAGAGGCTTCCATCCGGAGCAAAAGCAAAACGGTGCATGCCGCGGTTCAGTCCGCCATTATCAATAAAGGGCAGGCAGGCACCCTGGGTTTCCCCCGCTATTTCATCAACAAGGATTCGCAGAATGCGGGGTCGGTTCATTTCACCCACCAGTAATTGCCCCGCAAAGGGGCCGAACTTTCCTTTTGTATTATCAGAAAGCATCTGGGTGGGGCTATTGGCCATACTGCCTTGCGGGAAGAGCACGGCAGCTCGTGTGCGCTTTTTATCAAATTCAGACGGAGGCACCTTGAGTGGATTACGCCCTCTTTCCCATTCCTTAGTCCACACAAGGCTGGCAGGGTGTCCATAAAAGTTATCTTTCTTTACATGATACAGTTTGCTGGTTCCCAGCCAATCGCCCTGATTATCAGTGGCCCATAGTCTTCCCTGCATATCAAAGTTGACCCCGTTGGGGGAGCGAAAGCCTGGCGCAAAAGGAATGGTTTTGTATTCGGGTGTGATTTTCATGATCCATCCCCGGTAAGGCGTAGCTGAATACATACGCCCGGAGCCGGTTTTATGGTTCTTATAGAACTGTTCACGAGAAATGCCGTAATGCCTGAATTCACCGCGAATTTCCGGCCGGATNCTCGCTCCGCTGGATGCGAGGTTGAGCCCGATGTAATAGTTTCCCTCTTTGTCACGGGTGGGGCCAAAAGAAAACTCGTGGTAATTTCCCGTCATGCCGAAGTCATCGCTTATGGTCTGGTAATGATCAGCCTCGCCGTCGCTGTCGGTGTCACGGAGGAGCGTTAGTTCCGGTCTTTGCNTTACAATTAGAGTATGGTTGTCCTTAGCTATAATTCCCAAGGGTTCATGCAGGCCGTCAGCAAAAAGTTTCCATTCTTTGGTTTTCAGATTGTAGGTGTATACTTCGCCACGATGGAAGCAGGCGGCCANNCGNCCATNNGGCANNAANGTNAGNCCGCCAATTTGAGGATCNAGGCCTTTTGGAGTCGGTATGTTCTCTATGTTGTAATAGTCATTGATGCCTGCTCCATGAACGGAAAGGGTTATAAGCAGGGTTAAAATAAAAGTTGTGCGTTTCATTTTTCGTGGGTGTGGTGATGGGTAATGGTAAAGGTTTTGGCTTCTTCACTGGTTAAAGTGGCGACTCCTTGATTGATTTTCCCTTTTGAGATTTTTGCGTTTTCCGAGGTGATCGTGATGTGGAGGGGATAGGTAATATTCGGAATTCGAAAATGACGAGTCAAACCCATGCCCGAGGGCAGGGCGGTAATGCGTTCGTAAATATCAATGTCACCAATAGTGTAGTGGAACTCGGGATGACCATCGATTTTGCGGTAGCCTTGAAACTGAGGGCTAAAATCAGATGGAGTTTTTTTATGGAATGGGAAATCCTTTGAGCCAGTCCAAAACTTGGTCCCGATTATTTTGGCCAAACCATTGCCGTTACCCTTCCAGACGGGCATCGGATCAACAAAGCCTCCTATCCATGCATACCGCAAATGACAGGTGCTAGCATCCCAACAGTAGGAGACACCGTGAGGTAACGCTACAGCAATAGCGGCCGGTGAGGCCTCAGGCATGAAGATGCGGTACATAAGGGGGCGTCGATGAGGCCAGGCGTGAAGATTTTTATTGCTGCTTTGGGCACGGGCCATGGGTGAAATATTTTCATCCTGTGCAATATTAGGCATTTTTATCCCCACATACATCGCCCCATACATGATGAGGCCATGGCCTGGGAAAGTGCATACATAAGGGTATATTCCTTTTTTTTCAGGCGCTTTGAAAGTAAGCACTGCGCTTTCATCCGGCTTAAGGACCTTTGTGTGCCAAAGAACAGATTTATTTTTGGGGATGTAGTTAGAATCCGGAGGCAAAGAGAGAGCTGCTTGTACTATTTCCAGTCGTTTGCCGGGGGCAACGATGGCAAGGTTATGTGCCATTTCGTCTGAATTTTTGAAAGTAAGCATCACCTCCTGATCGGGTTGCACTTCAAAGCGGGGCTTGTCGTATTGCAGGCCGGGAAGGGTGCCGATATCAATTTTTAGAGGCGCGGCAGAAAGTGTGGCCGCCGTATATAGTATGATTAAAATTCTCATTGTATTTTAAATTTACTTTTCCTGGATCCAAATGTTGCGGTAACGCACGGGGTTGCTGTGGTTCTGGAACCAGATGGGGCCGGGAGTTGCCCCTTCCTTTTGACCGGCGCCGGTCTTGTTTTTTAATGGGTAATCGTCATGGATGAGGATTCCATTAAGGTGTGCGGTGATGCGGGCGGGGGCAGTTCTTTTACCGGCATCATCAAATTTTGCGGCGGTGAATTCCACATCATAGGTTTGCCAGGAAAGGGGAGGGAAACAGGCATTTACATCAGGATACTTCTGCTTGTAGAGACAACCGCAGTCATTCCTGGCCGGGGTCATCTCGATGCCGAAGGAATCTAGCACCTGCAGTTCGTAACGGCGCTGAAGGTAGAGTCCGCTATTACCGCGGGCCTGACCGCGGGCAGTGGGCTTGAAGGGTAGGCGAAACTCCACGTGTAATTTGAAGCTCTGAAACTTGTCCTTGGTGATGGCACCTTCCTTCATCAAGCCGTTATCGGTGATTTGAAGTTTATCGAGCGAGCCATTATCCTTCCCGTTAAAGAGAATCTTGGCTCCCTTGGGAGCCTTCAGTCCGATTGTTTTCGATTTGCGGATTTTTCTGGTGAAGAACCCCACCTGCTGATCCCCCTTGGAGGCAATCAGTTTGCCATTATTGTATTTCAACACGATGGGAAGTTCATCATTACTAAAGGTCGCGGCACTTTTTCCTCTACGTTTACCTGAATAAACCCATTTGGTTCCTTTATCCCAACCAGCTCCTGGAAGCCCCCCCTTGAAGGCCGTAGCCTGAAAAGTGCCTTCACCAAGTGCAACGATTTGCACGCCGAGTTGATGGTTTTCTCCTGATCCATCCATACCTTCGCCGGTGTACTCGCCCTGGATGGCGAAGTCGGGATCTTTTGCCGCTGCTTCAGGCGTTTCGTAGGTGAGCTGACCCTTGGGAGCGGCTAAAAGATTAAAAGTTAGGATGATCGTGAGTAATGCGATGAGTCTTTTCATGGCTATGCGTGGGCGGGATTGTATCGGTTGGAGCCCAAAAGGCAACAGTGGGAAAGCTCACGGCTACTCGTGCAGCAGGAAGGCTCTTGCTTCAGGAGCATCCTTATCCTTCCAGCCGTAGAAGAGCAGCATGCCTTCCACGATGCTTCCATCAGGCCGGATAACAGGCTGGATATTGTTGTAGCGCCAACCGATATAATCTTTTTGTCCATGCATCAGGTCACGGGATTTTTTCCAGTTATTGCCCTTGTCTTGTGAAATCCATTGCTCGATACGGCCGCCACCATGCCGGTCCATATAACCACCTTTCAAGTAATCTTTACCGGTGATGACATAGGCATGGAGAGTACCTTTTTTATCTCTGGCGAGGTAAGAACTGTTCCACTGATGGTTCGAATTGCAAATGGGCGTTTGTTTCCATTTCCCTTTTTCGCGCCGTACATAGTAGTAGCGGTGGGATTTGATGTCATCTTCGGAAAGTACATGTAAAAAAGTGGGTTCATCAAATTCGTTCAGAGAAATTACCGGTGGTATGCCGGCCCCGCGCCATTTCGTGTCCCAAATCTGGCAGTTTGCCTTTGAGTAATCCAAATCAATGGGTGTTTTCAGAATCTTCCCCGCAGCATTGCGGACAACCTGCGTTTGTAGATCAATCTTCACATAGGAGAGATTGTACTTCCATTCATTGGACACTAATTGGTCGTAACGCGGATTATAAAACCTCTCATCTTTTGGTGAATTCTTGTTGTCATCATAATCGGTGTAAACCACGTGCAAGTGTTTGCCGTCTTTACTCGGGAGTTTTGTCTGATAAGAGGACCAGTCCAATTTCCCTCTGCTATCCAGGTCTGTGACCTCATTCCGGGGTCCGGTCCAGGTTTTACCATTGTCCTCAGTGATCCGGTAGGTCCAGGAACTGGTATGACCATCGGTTCGATAATAGATCATCTCTTTGTCACCATGAATTCGGTAAACGGTGGGGTANGAGAGCTTCGGCGCGATTTGGGGCATTTTTTCCCANGTGATATTNGAAGTTTTCTTTTGGATGGGATGATTTGAAATAAGATGGGTGCCCGGAGTTCTGTGGCATCCAAATAGAACGTGTAGGAAGTCATCTTCATCTGCCCAGATGATCGGGCTGTAATGATGGTCACTGCTACTTTTTTGCCCAAGTCGAACCGGCTGGGAGAAGCTACGGTTCCTAGGGTTATAAGTGATCAGTAATGGGTAGGCTTTGCNTTTGCCATTTCTGGAGGGCTTTGCCTCTCCGTTATACACGATATAGAGTTTATCGTTTAGGTAAACTGACTGCGGACGTTGCCGGCAATCATACAGCATCTTGAATTTTCCGGCCTCACCAAAAGGTATAATGTTTAATGTTTTGCTCTGCTCCTCTGCCCATGTTTTTTTGACAAAACAATCACAAAGGATTAGTGGGAAAATTATTATTGAAAGCAGACTGAGCCGCATTTTTGTCAGGCGCCGATCAGATTGTCACAGTATTATTCGTCTAGGAGTTTAGCCAGTTTGGCTTCGATCGACTCGGCCCAAATCGTGTAGCCCTTTTCACTTAAGTGAAGCAAGTCGGGCATGATTTCCTTGGTTAACGTACCGTCCTTTTGCAGGAACTTGGGGCCGATGTCCAGATAGTGCACGTGTTTTCCATTATCGAGTTTACTGAAAATCTTATTGGCTCCTTCATTGACCTGGCGGCGTTTGTCAGCGGGGTTGCTTCCCCGAGGAAAGACACCGAGCAGGAGGATTTTGGTCTTTGGTGATTTGGTTCTAATTTGTTTAACAATCGCAGTGACACCGTCAGCGATTTCCTTGGAGGTGTTATTACCTGAATTATTCGTGCCGATCATTATGACCGCAGCTTTAGGGGTAATATTTTTAAGNTTTCCATTATCCAGACGCCAGATGACATGCTGGGTTCGGTCTCCGCCTATACCGAGGTTAACTGCATTGCGTTTGCCATAATGCTTAGCCCATATTTTTCTACCACGACCTTCCCAGCCTTGTGTGATTGAGTCGCCAATAAAGACCAGATCTACATTTCCCTTCACAACTCGGTCGTTAAATGAGTTATGGCGTTTCATCCAGCCTCCCTGACGCGGAACCGGATTGAGTGCAGAATGGAGCTTTGATTTTTCTTCGGATGAGACAGGGAGTGATAAGATGATCGAGCAAATCAAAAAAAGGTATTTCATGCGCGGCATGTTGACACCTTGATGGTCCTTGTCGAATGAAATGATAACGGCCANAAGAACTTGATTNCTTCTATCCCCAGCCTTGCACAAGTACTGCCAGAGTTGTGTAGCGCGCCGCTTTTCCAGATGCGATTGCCACAAGGCACAACCAATGGTGCATTCGNAGCCATCCTGCGGCCAAGCACAAAGGATCGCCGATGATAGGTAGCCAGCTTAATAATAAGCACCAATAGCCGTATTTCTTTAGCCATTTCTTTGCTTTATGCACGTACTTGTTTTNCGGTTTTTTCTCGGGAAATAGCCTTCCAATCCAATAGTTGGTTATTCCCCCCAAAGTATTACCGATAGTGGCGACTAGGAGTATTAGCCAGATTGGATTATCGCCTAGTTTTAGGGTGGCAATTAAATTAATCTCTGAACTTCCGGGTAGTAAGGTAGCACTTATAAAGCCCGTAGAAAATAACATCCAAAGTCCCGAACCACCACTTAGAAAATCGAACATTTAATTAAGGTGAATTAAAAATTATAAGGTGAATTCTTCAAGTACTCTGTATCTGGGTAATGAAGATTAAACGTGTTGCGGCAACGGCAAGGCCAAAAATAGCACCCCCCACAAAATTGGCCATAGGCCCAGTCCCCCAGTCATGTTTCTTTTCCCATCGACTGAGCGTGAGTGATATAAGTCCAAAAATGATAGGCGTGATCAGTAGGCTGATGCCCGTTATTGAGCCAAAATTGAAGATGCGTTCCGGAAATATTAATGAAACTAAACTTCCTGCAAGAATGCCAGACAGGATCAGCAAAAAGATTATNCCTACATGNGTTACCGATGGTTTGTTAGCTNNNTCTGAGNTAGTACCGGCTTTATCTCNCGCAGATTTTANTCTTTTACTGANAACTCCGGATAAAAGATAGGAAAGGCCATAGATAATACCTTCAAACAGAATTTCAANAAACGCACCTGCCAGACCTACCACCAAAGATTCAATGAACGCCAACATCCTAGTCTGGGATGCATAGGGGGCTAATTGAGCGAAGCATTTTATAAAGACGCTGGCTCTGGTTTACGACCTGTTTGCCAGTTCCAATATCTTCTGAGACCACTTTTTAAGTCTTCAAGAATCAGATAGCAGATCGGCACAAGAATCAAAGTTATGAANGTTGCAAACAAAACNCCCCATGCNAAGCTGATTCCCATAGGGACCACAAACTGTGCCTGAGTGCTTTTTTCAAACATGGTTGGAAGGATGCCACAAAAGGTCGTTAGGCTTGTTAGAAGGATTGGTCGAAAGCGTGCCCCTCCCGCTTGGCTAACTGCTTGAGTAAGAGACATGCCTTCATCTCGTTTCATGTTGATATAATGGACCATCACCAAGCTGTCATTTACTACCACCCCTGCCATGGCCAATANGCCAAATGCACTCATNACACTGAAGGGTATATCCATGATAATNTGGCCTAAAAGGGCGCCTATTATACTAAATGGAATAATCGACATTACAATTAATGGTTGGNTGTAACTTTTAAACGGAATTGCGAGCATCGCGTAAATACCGAGTAAGCATACTACCCCGCCAAATTTTAGAGCATCCAAGGATTCTTTTCTCTCTCGACCTTCTCCCGCAAACTCGTAAGTCATACCTGGATTTTCGGCAACCAGTTCGGTGATTTTTGGCTGTAAATCCTGCCGGATTTTTTCGAGGTCTAAATTTTTATCATCTTTGTCGGCGTCAGCTAATACATAAAGAGTTCGGGCTTTGTCGTTCCGGCGAATGGTTGGATAACTCTCGGTTGTTTTTAGATCTGCTATGGAGCTGAGTGGCACTGAGCCTGAATCAGGTAGACGAATCCTCATGTTTTCNAGGCTCGCCATACTTGCACGCTCATCAATCGGGTAACGCACCATTACTTTGACTTCGTTTTGGCCTCTTTGGATTCGTTGTGCTTCATGCCCGGAGAATCCNCCCTGGACTTGGCGGCCAATCATGGCACGGGTTAACCCGCGTTGCATGGCCTCTTTTTTTATTGTTGGCCTTACTTCTTCTTTTGTGCGTTCAAAGGTATCGTGGATATCAAAAAGAGCGGGGTGTTCCTCCATCAGATTTTTAATTTTATTCGAAACCTCTGAGAGGGTTTTNGTTGTATTTTCTGANGTCCCCAGCGCCGGCATGGANAGTTTGATAGCAATCGGTTCACTGGTTCTGCCAATAGTGGCTTTTGTTGTTATCTCTTGAGCGCCTTGTATGGTGCCTATTTTCGTTCGCCATTTTTTTACCAGGTCACGCGTTTTTACATTACGTAATTTTTGATCACGAAAGTAGACGCGATCTTCAGGTGCCATTAATTGCAGTTGCACTTCACCTAAATTAGCTACTCCAGAGGATGCCGGGCCTCGAACTCCGGCAATGTTTTGTCCGCCAATAGTGGTAATAACATCGCCGACGATACTTCGGTTTATGGTTTGNCCTGTAACTGGATCATTGTATTCGCCGATATGTNTCTTTTTAATGACATAGGCCTCATCAATCATTTTTTTAAGTTTTTTCTCGGTGACCTCATAAGCTGTTCCCTGTGGCATTACAAGCCGGGCGGTCGCATATTCGCTGTCAATAGGGGGGAAGAAGGTCATTTTCATTCTACCGCTAAATGAGTAAGAACAAATGATGATCGCTGCACTTAGGAATAAACTGAGGGTGACATAGCGNTTTGCGGAGGCAAAATTTAAAGTAGGCCGGTACATGTGCTCAACAAACCATTCCATACCATCGGCGATACTACGCTGAATTTTTGCCAAAGCACTCAGCCTGTTAAGGGAGGGTTTTCCAGTTGAGAGATGGCTCAGGTGTGAAGGGAGAATCAATTTTGATTCGATTAATGAGAATAAGAGACACGGGATTACAACTGAGGTTATTTGGGCAAAATGTTCCCCTCTTCGCCCTTCAACGAGCAGTAATGGCAAGAAAGCAATCGCGGTGGTTAGAACACCGAATATCACTGGCGTAGCAACTTCCTGAGCACCTTTAATTGCTCCATCAAGTCCGGTCCCTCCGCGTTGTTGGTATGCGTGAATGCGCTCCCCGGTGACAATTGCGTCGTCTACCAAGATACCCAAAACCAAAATGAAACCGTAAAGTGTCATCAAGTTAATTGTGACTCCGAAGTAGGGCATTAGAGAGAAAGCTCCCATAAAAGCTACCGGTATACCGAGGCATACCCAGAGGGCGACTGCAGGTCTCAGGAAAAGGCCAAGTAAAACTATGATGCAACCAATACCCATGAAAGCGGAATCATTGAGGGTGACGAGCCGTTTGTTTATGATGTTGGCGCGGTTATTCCAAATATTCACGCTAACGCCTTCGGGTAATCGGGGTTGTAGCTGAATATCCAAATATTTCTGAACTATTCCCTCAATTTTTAGTGCATTTTGATCGCCCGTACGGGCAACATGAACCACCGCGCAGCGTTTACCGTTGTAGCGCATTACTACCTGCTCCTCTTCAAAGGCATCGGTAATTTTGGAGATTTCTCCTAAAGTCAGGTGAGAGCCATCAGGGCGGGCTTTTATAATTATTTTTTCGAAGTCTGCCTTACTAAAAGCTCGCCCTTCAGTACGGACCAAAATTTCTCCATTACGCGCCTTTACGACTCCACCGGGAACATCAACTGCAGAGCTGCGGACGGCTTCGGCTACTTGTTGGAGGGTGAGATTGTGCTCCTGTAATATCGTTTCAGAGACCTCTATGTTAATTTCGTAGCCCCGAAGACCCCGCATTTCAACCCGTGAAATCCCCTCCAACCGGCTAACTTCATCGCGTATACGTTCGCCTAATTTACGCAGATCATATTCACTCATATTACCATGAATGATTAAAGTAACGACTTCATGAAGTGATTCCTCTACTCTTACGATCGGTGGTTCAATTCCTTCAGGAAGACCTCGGAGACTGGCGACTCTACCCTTGACATCTTCAAGGAGATCACGCGGATCATAATCACTCTCAACTTCAAGATCTACAACTGCTCGACCCTCTGCTGCATAGCTTTTTAACTCTTGGATGCCGGGGAGATCGGCGACTGCATTCTCCACCGGAATAACAACCGATTCCTCCATTTGCTCGGGGGTTGCTCCTCTGAAGTATATTCTTACTTCAACTTCATCAGGGCTGAACATTGGAAAGACTTCAACGGGAAGACGATTAATGATCCCATTAATCCCCATTAGAACAATGAAGATCATCAGCAAGTTGGCCGCGACGGAGTTGCGGGCAAACCAGGCTATCATACCATTAATCATATCGTTGGCTTATTTTGCTTGCCTAGT
>PBEJ01000026.1 GCA_002719595.1 Verrucomicrobiales bacterium | reverse complement strand
TTGAGCAAGCCAATATAAAAGCATACTCGATTTGAGTTTTGAGTCCTTCGCCTGCCTCCATTTTAACTCTTTCGGCAAAAAAATTGGATTGGCGAATTGCAAAAGGACTGTTGAGGAGGCTGAGAGATTGCAAAGGCGTGATGGAGCGGGTTCGACGGGGTTTCATTTGGCCAGCATCAGGGCAATCAAATGCGCCGAAGATGTCGACTGCTTGCATACGAACCTTATGGGAGTAGATCATCCGCCGCCAGCCGTCGGTCTCAAAGGTTTCCTTGGGGTGATAGTCGGAGAGTCCTCCACGTTGGTTGAAGAAATCAAAACCCCTGCCGCCGGTTTTAAGATTTAGTTTGCCGCTGACAAAAAGCATTGTGTCTCGAATGGCTTCGGCTTCCATGCGGCGTGGTGGATAACGCCAAAGCAGGCGACTGTCCGCATCAACGCGAGCGGCTTTCTCGTTCGGACGATTGGACTGCATGTAAGTTCGTGAGATAAGAATGAGACGGTGTAGTTTTTTTATAGACCAACCCTGCTGCATAAACTCGCTGGCCAGCCAGTCGAGCAAACTTGGATGCGTTGGAGCATTACCCATCTTCCCGAAGTCTGAAGGTGTATCTACAAGGCCGGCGCCGAAGTGTTTTTGCCAGACGCGATTAACCAACACGCGTGCAGTAAGCGGATGATCTGGGCGTGTGAGATGCCGCGCTAATGCCAACCGTCGCTCAGGTTCGGTGGCGTCTTTTGGTTGCAATCTGCCGAGTACACTAGGAATCGTTGGGGATAATTCCTCTAAGCGCTGCATGGGATCGCCTCGACGCAAGAGCCAGGTTGTTTTCGGTTTTGTGAAGCTGGCCGCAAATGTTTGTGGTCCGGCAGAGAGTCGGTTCAGTTCTGCCTGCGCCATGCGCAACTGGCCGATGAGCGCCATCATTTCCTTTATTTCCGACTTGTTTAGATTTGAGAGTTTCACCTTGTCTGGCGGGCGCGTGTCGTCGATGCGTGGTTGGCGATCATTGGTATGGGCAACCGTTTGCCAAACATCATCGGGGCGCAGCACTTCAATGATGTAATCGGCCGGAATGCTCGAGCCGTTGTGCCAGGTTATGCTTTGCAAGGTTACCGGTTTAGGGAAGTCGATGCGCAACCACGCTGGCCCGGTGCTGGCCGAAACCCAGGGGAAGGATTGACGGCGATCTACTGAGCCGTCGGTAAGATTTTCGAAATGACGTGTTTGATTTGCCAGGGCAAAGCTTGAAGCACTGGGGACAGCACCAGTGGAGGCGAGGGCGAAGTTTTCTTTTTCTGCTGTCCACGCCTCGAATTCATAAATCGAAGCTGGCCTGCCATTGATTGTGGCGGCAATCTTCATGCGGACCGACTGCGCTAATACGGATTCAAACGTTTCTTTTTGAACACTGAGTAAAGGCACGCGCAGTTTATGTTTCTTGCGTAAGGTCTCGGTTTTTTTTTGCAACTGTTTCACTTTTGCTTGTGTGGAAGGAACCTTGGCAGTCCAGTTGTCGTTTTCGGTGCCTCTCAGGCGGCGGTTTCCGTAGCGCAGCCCGGCAAAGATAGCTTGCATGCCATAGTAATCCTTCTGAAGAATGGAGTCGAACTTGTGATCGTGGCATCGCGCACAGCCGATGGTAAGGCCAAGCATGCTTTGGCTGACTGTGCGGATAACTTCATCCAGCTCGTCTTGTCGCGCCGAGCGCATGGCTTCCTCGTCGCGGCCGATCTGCCCGGGCTGCAGCGCGGGGCCGGACACCAGAAACCCGAGCGCGGCATCCGCGCCGGTGACATCGCCGGCCAGTTGATCGCGAATGAACCGGTCATAGGGCAGGTCGCGGTTAAACGCGGCAATCACCCAGTCTCGATAATGCCAGGCTGCGGGGCGTTCGGTGTTGGTCTCAAAGCCGACCGTTTCCGCCCATCGAATGACATCCAGCCAATGCTGTGCCCAACGCTCGCCGTACCGCGGCGAAGCNAANAGCCTGTNCACNACGGCTGCAAATGCCANTGNNNTCGGNCGTTTGTCCGTGNGAAAATNNTCCANNTCTTTNANNGTNGGNGGCAGGCCNATNAGNTCGAGCGTTNCCCGCCGTAGGAGTATTTCCCGATNAGCCATCGGCGACAAATGCAGGTTTTTTTCGGCCAACTTTTGCTCTATAAAGAAATCGACGGGGTTGGTTGTGGCCGGAATCATTACCTGTTTTACTGGTTGNAANGACCAATGTTTTTCTGATGCCCACGTGAATAGGCTAATTAGNTAAAACAGGATAACACCCAAACGTTTCATAGGAGATGCTTGGCGAAAAACTTCTGCACATGGTCCCACATTTTCTTAGAGAGGACGTGACCGGTTTTGGGTTCAATAAAGGAAGAAAAGTTTTCAGCNGCTCCGGATTCAGCGTAGGCCTTGGCGATGGTTTTCAAGCCTTCGCGGGCTTCCTCGATGGGTGAGCCGCCATCGGTTTCGCCAAGGTTTAAGTGCAGAGCACGTGGGGCAATGAGGCCGGCAATGTCCGGGGTATCTCCGTATGCGTGGATGCCGGGAATGAAGTTTGGAAAACAGTGGAGCAGCTTGGTGCGATGTATGGCGCCGTAAGTGGGTAGGCAGCAGTTGCCGACCAGCGCCTTGAGACGCGGTTCCCATGGGCCAACGAGCCATGAATGCGTGGAACCCATGCTGTGGCCGTAACAGCCAATATTATCAGCCTTTACCTCGGGGCGGGATACGAGGTAGTCAATAGCGCGCCGCATATCTAAAATATTTTTCCAGGCCATACATTTACCGGCGACCGTGTAGCGTAGAAATTCAAATCGCTCATAGTTTCCGCGAGTTAAATTTTTTTGCGGATCCTGTCGCTCTTCAAAACATAATGCATCAGGGCAGAGCACCACATAACCCAATTTGGCAAGCGCTACGCCGGTATGGTGCATGGGATTGCCCGCAAGTCCGGCAGGTTCGGTTTTCCCNAAGTGCCATTGGCCAGCGTGTTGATGCCAAATAGCGATGGCCGGTGCAGTTGATTTGTCACTCACGCCATCNGGCACCAGCAGAATTGCCGGGCACCGGTCGTNAGGCTCAAGCTCGTAGCTTANCCAGATTAATCGGTAACCGTCCTTCTGCTCGGTTTTTTGTATTTTTGGTTTTAGGTCTCCACCTTCAGGCCATGGGCCACCCAAACATTCAGAAAGTTTTTTGCGGAAAATTGTATTTTTGTTGTTCAAGGTGTGTGCCCCTNGTGAAATTACCGTTAATGCCGTTANTCCTGCTGCAAGGGTGCCTGATTTAATGAATTCTCGGCGATTAGGCATGGTGCTTTTTATCGGGGTCTTATGACANTAGCACCACGGGCTATTTACGTCTAGTTATGACATAAGTTTTTTAGCTTAATTTGATATGAGAATTTAAATGTCGTTGATTGTCCGAAGTAAGTGTGTTNGGCCATTCAGTGAATGNTCTGGATCAAAAAGGATGGGATAAAAATCACCCTCCATTTTTTGACCTTTAGGTAGCATGGGAAAGTTAGTGGTACCGGGGCTGTCTTCACCTTCAAAATTGGAGAGNACACCGTCTGTCAGGGTGTTTATNACTGTCGCGCGTCTTGAGCGGTCTGACCGGTTTTCATAGGAGCCATGCATCATTAATGGATGGTGAAAAACAGCTTCCCCTTTTTTCAGGATGATAGGACATTTTTTATCGAAATCTGCAATTTGTTCGGGAGTTAAAACTTCTCTTACTGAATCCATNTCTCCAGCTAGACCGGTTTTTTTTAGTAAACCCCAACGGTGACTACCAGGTACATAGTGAAGGCAACCATTTTCTTCATCGGCATCGTCTAGTCCAATCCAGCACGTCAAATGGCTCATGGGTTTGGTCCAGGTCCAGTAGGAAAAATCCTGATGCCAAGCAACAACGCCCCCATGCTTAGCTGGCTTGCTGAAGAGTTGGTCGTGAAATAACCTTATNTTTTTACCGAGTAATTGATAGGCCGGTACAAGAAAAGCTGGGTTCCAAAGAAGATCATGGAATGCCTTNCGAACTCGCCAGGCCCCCAAGGCATGAAAAAGGACCGATTCGGGATCTCCTGACTCGTTGCTGTGGTACTCATAAAAGAGCTCATGACCTTCGTGGTTAGGATCAACCATTTCTGCCAGTTCCTCACGGAGAGTTTTTACCTGTTCATCGTTTAATAGTTTAATGCCGCTNACGTAGCCTTGATCATTAAAATGNTTAATTTGTTCCTCTGTTAATTGAAACTCACTCCATTGCTCAGGTGAAGAGGGTTGGCAGAATAAATCGGTAAGGGGTTGATGGTTTAAGGCAAGATCTTTACTCATTGAATGATTAGGCGATTAATTGATTCAGTACATGGCCATGAACATCAGTAAGGCGNCGGTCAATGCCATTATTACGNACCGTTAATTGTTTATGGTCTATCCCGAGAAGATGCAGCATGGTGGCATGGATGTCATAAACCTGAGTTGGATTTTTCCGGTCTAAAGGTTTGTAGCCCCATTGGTCACTTTCTCCAGCAGTAACGCCTCCCTTGATTCCTCCGCCGCAAAGCCAGTTGGTAAAAACGTAGGGATTGTGATCGCGACCCTTACTGCCTTGAGTGCTGGGCATGCGGCCGAACTCTGTGGTCCAGTGTATGATGGTGTCATCGAGTAGGCCGCGTTGTTTTAAATCCTTGATTAGCCCGACTGTACCTCGAGCCATTCCCGAAGCCAGCGGACCATGATCGCGTTCAATATTTTCATGGCTATCCCAATTGCGTCGGGGAAAGCTATTATCGTTGCCTGACCATATTTGGATAAACCGCACATCTCTTTCAATCAGTCGTCGGGCAATCAGGCATTTGCGGCCAAAGTATTCCGTTTCTTCTTCGGCATTAATTTCCTTGGGATAATTCTTCTGTTCACGGTTCAAGCCATAGAGTTTAAGTACGTGCTCAGGTTCTTTGGAAATATCCAACGCTTCAGTTGCAGAGAGCTGTAGTCTTGCAGCCAGTTCATAGGTCTTGATGCGCGCATCCAATCGATCATCTCCAGCTCGGGTTAACGCATAATCGCTATTGAGCTTATTGATAAGGTTTATTCCTTCCTTATGACTTTGTTTGGTTACAAATCCGGCCTTAGCGTGTAAATCAGGGATCGGGTTTTCACGTTGAGGGAAAATAGTGGTGCCTTGAGTATGCGTTGGAAGGAATGCACTAGCCCAATTTTTGGGTCCATTAGACGCGTAGCCTCGATGATCAGGTAATACCACAAAGGTGGGAAGATTTTCATTTTCGCTTCCCAATGCGTAGCTTACCCAAGAACCCATACCGGGAAAGCCGGGTTGTTGGAATCCGGTGGCTTGCAGGTAGGTAGCCTGGCTGTGAACACCTGTCTTGCCAACGAGGTTATGGACAAAAGCCATGTCATCAACCACTTCACCAAGAGGCGCAACAACTTGAGAGAGATGTTTCCCCCCTTGACCGTAACGCTTAAATTCAAACGGTGAACGCATCCAAGGGCCGAGTCCATTTTGAAACGCTTCAACGTGTTCACCAAAATCACTTTTCTGGCCATGATATTTGATTAGNGCAGGTTTGAAATCAAAGGTATCCAAATGACTTGCAGCTCCACCCATGAAAAGCTGAATAATTCGTTTGGCTTTGGGAGGATGATTTAGTGTGCCAGTTAAGACGCCGCTACCGAGTAAAGGCTCTTGGCCCAACATTGAGGTTAGAGCCAGTCCCCCTAGTCCTCCACCTGATTGCCAAAGGAACTCACGCCGACTTTGAGGTGCGGATTTATTATTATGAGGATATGCAGATTGGGTCGGCATAAGCAGTTGATATAACTATTATCATTGCGCGTATTTGTAATCGAAATACTCATAAACGCAACTATTCCNTGGTTTTGTGGGGGAATTAGCGCAAGAAACCCCTCTGAGTTTTAGCAAGGGGGCACACGGATTAACCCTTGTTATTTCCATTCAGACAAACACGAGACAGACTATTTAATAAAACTGAAAAGAACACTTCCAATCAAAATAGAACCGATTATGGAGAACAATAACCCAATCAACTCTCTGTAGCCTGGCCCAATATAAATACCATACAATCCACCAATTATAAAAAGAACTCCAAATAAAATTTTAGCCCATTTCATAACCGCCTTCATTTATGGATAATGATACTGCTTCATGGTTTTCTGGAAGTTATAAATTTCTAGAACGTATTAGATCACACCATATTTTACCCCATAATTGATTGTCGAATATTCTGGGNAAATTAAAAAATTTTAACTCAGTCGATGTAAGTAAATTCAGATAGGTTAAATAATACCCTGCACAGGTTTTGTAATCCATGTTGTTGTGCGTANGAATANAGCGCTTCCATTTCTTGGGTATTTGGGGGCCGGCCTGTGGTTAGTTGGTGTGCTCTACGGATTTGTCCTTTTAAGGTTTTGGATTCTTTTTGAATCCTGCTGGCAAATTGTTCAGACATGTGCAGGGTGAATTTGTTGTTGAGTAGACTTAAAGCCTGTAAGGCCGTGAGGGTTTCATCCCTTTTGGGAGTGCTTTGGCTGGAGTCCGCNCAATCCAATGTCGTCATGAATGGGTCTGGTTGGGATCGGACGATGAATCGGTATACTGAGCGTCGGTGGCTGTTAGCGTCTGCCGGATCAAACTTGTGGTATTCGTAGTGGGGTGAGTGGGCGGTTTTTTCCAGTTTGAATANNTAAAAACCTGGNCCACCTAGTTNGAGATTTAAANTCCCACTNGTGGCAAGNATGCTATCGCGTAATTCCTCTGCCTCNAGTCGNCGTCGATTCATGCGCCAAAGAAGTCTGTTNTCAGAATCAATCCGGTCAAATTCTTCNNATTNTGAGGAGGATTGGCGATAGGTGCTACTGGTTACAATNAATTTATGAAGGTGNTTAAANCTTCCNNCTGAATTTNNAAATTCCAGNGCCANCCAGTCGAGTAATTNCGGATGGCTTGGNGGTANNCCCATNCGACCNAANTCATTGGGTGTNTCCACAATGCCCNTACCAAAATGCCATAGCCAGATGCGATTTGCGATGGAGCGCCAGGTNAGNGGATTATCCTTTCGGGTAATCCATTTAGCCAAGGCNGCCCGTCTTTCGGATTCGGGNTGGTTGGCAGTTAATTTGAATTCAAAGTTCTCTTTTGGNAAAATNGGNANGGTGCCNGGTTNTACNTCNCCTCGTGGGTCTTGAATATTNCCTCGGTGNAATANTTTNACCATTCGGGGTTTGCCTTTTGTGGGCTTGAAATTTCCCTGTGCTTTAAAGTCGGTGGCGGCGGCGTAGACCATTTTTCCTTTGGGTATGCTCTTAAGTTCTTTCTCAGTAGCAGTAATTTGATTCTGTAGTTTTTTGCGGCGATTTTCGCGTTCCGGTTTGCGGAGTTTGGCTACCATTGACTCACGATTAGCTTGTGCTTTTTGAAGTGCTATTATGGCTTTTTCATCTGCCGCAATGGGGAAATGGCCATCAGTTAGATTGGCTCTTCGCCAGCGTATTGGGGCCTCAATTGAATCAGGAGATGAGACCTTAGTCTTGAGCGCAATATTCTTTCCTGTGTCATCAAATACCTCCAGTTCGGCCAAGGCAAATATGTAGTCGTTACTGCGTTTGGCCAGTCGGGTTGCTGTGACGCGTACCCAACGTAATTTATTTTTTGTTTGAAAATTGACCGAAGCAATGTCNGGGTTTGGATAATCATTATTGGTTTGATCAAAAATAAGAATAGGTTTCTTGAAGTCTGCAGTGAGTGATCCTTCCACCTTAAATCGTACTGGAAAACCAAATCCGCCATTGATGCCATTAAATTCATCATGGCAAGGGCGNAGTGTAATTTGCTGTATCTTGGCGGTTTCTCCCAAATCAATCTGCACCCATTTGGTGGTNTCGGGCGACTTTACGGTGGTGCTGTGGTAGCCGTACTCTGGGCGCTTACTTTTTAGTTTGGCTTTAGAACGTAATGCGGTGATCTCTTTATCCATTGAAGCAAGTTGTGCTCCACCTTCCTTTTTGATTTCCTCATCTATAGTTGAAAGACTTTTCTTGAGGTCTGTTACGCGTTGCAAAAGATTGGATTTCTTTTTGGATAATTCAGGTTGTGAATCATAGGGGCGCTCAGCTCGGTCGACGGCTGCGAAGATTGATTGCAGGCTATAGTAGTGTTTTTGGGTAAAGGGATCGAATTTGTGATCGTGGCATTGTGCGCATTGAATGGTGGCACTGGTAAAGGTATTGAGAGTATTACTCACCATTTCATCACGGTCAATGTGGCGAGCTACTCGGCCGTCGATTTTGGATTCAGGAACTTCCACGTGGCCAATAAAATCCCACGGCCCAGCGGCAATAAAGCCCAGTCCTAGAATTCCGTCGGCTGTGCCGGGGAAAAGTGCGTCTCCGGCAATTTGTTCCTGAACAAAACGGGCGTAGGGTTTATCTCTGTTGAAGGAATCGATGACGTAGTCGCGATAGGGCCATGCATTTGGCCTGAGTTTGTCCTTATCGTAACCGCACGTATCAGCGTATTTGACTACATCAAGCCAGTGCCTTCCCCAACGTTCACCATAGTGCGGTGAAGCCAAGAGACGGTCGGCAAGGTTGGATATAGCATAATCGCGGTTTTTTTTCGCTGCATTTTCAAAATCGGCGATTTCTTTTGGGGTAGGAGGTAAACCAATGAGGTCAAAAGTCATGCGGCGAATTAACGTGCGATTATCGGCTTCTGCAGACGGTGTGACCCTGGCTTCTATTTGTCTTGCGCGGATGAATTGATCAATAGGATTACGTGCCCAATCTTTTTGTGATTCAGTTAACCGGGGAAGAGTAGGGCGCTTTAATGGCTTCAAGGACCAATGTTGCTCCCACTTGGCGCCTTGCTTAATCCACTTGCGAATTGTAGCAATCTCTGAAGTTGAAAGTTTCTTGCCGCTCTCAACCGGAGGCATGATTTCCTCTAGGTCCTTATGGGTTAAACGAGTAAGAATTTCCTCTAGCGCTTCTCTGGTTTCGGACTCTACATCCAACCGTAAATCTCCTTTGCGAGATTCTGCATCCGGTCCGTGGCAATGGTAACAGTTAGAGGTGAGGATAGGGCGTATTTGCCGATCGTATGAGATCGACTCGGCTGTCAGAATACCCAAAGGGGCAATCAGAAAAATAATCTGAAGTAGGCGTGTCATCCGCACTCGGGGATTATTTTCTATCCATAAAACAATTCTGAAAAGGTTTTACTTTGTAGGCTTAGAGCCGTTTGCAGCGGCTTACTTTGGTGATAATTTTTTTGCCGTTTTTGACTGTGAATTCACCTTCCATATCCACCACTGAACCGACGCAGGCATCCAAGCGTAGGTTGTGGACGTTGCCAAAGCTGGGTCGAATTTCCAGTTGTTGTTTGTTGGAGAGTTGTATCAGGTAAAGATTGAGGTCATCAGCTTTCACGCTAATCTTGAGCATGCCTTTGAGCGCAATCTTGTTGCCTGTTTCTTTTATTACTTTCCATGAGCCATCATCTATATAACGCGGCGCAAAATTGGCCTTCTCCGAGATGCCGGTGAGCATACCCGTGGAATTGCCGTATTGTTTGCGCTGGACCCCCATGATTTCCATGAGTTTCAAGTGAAGATTGCCATTTGGTACATTGGGATATTCCACATAACGGCCCGGTAGTATTTTACCACCTCCTCCGCCCGCCAAAACCAGCGGCAGATCGCTTACCGAATGATAATCGCCATGCTTGATGCCTGAACCGAATAGAATGGCCGAATTGTCAAACACAGTACCATCAGAATCCTTGAGGGACTTGAGGCGATCGATAAACCGGCCGAACTGTTGTATGTACCAATGGTTTATTTTGTCGTAACCCGATAGCCCTGATGAACGATTTCGGGTGCGGACAAAGTGGGAGAGCATATGAAGCTCATCATTGATACCAAGAAATTCAAAGGTCGAACGACTTTCAGTATGCGCCATCATGAGTGTGCTAACCCGGGTCATATCTGTCCAGAAAGCCAGTGCCATGAGTTCCAGCATCGCACGGGTGCGCTCACCAATATTATTGGCAGGAGATACCGGCCGAATTTCATTTAGTCTGGCTTCTCGGGCTGGGTTGTTCTGTGCTTTGAATTTTTCAATGTCCCGCTCCACATCACGAATTGATTGGAGGTATTGTTGTAAGACCTGTTTGTCCTGGCTGCTCGCCTTGCGCGTGATGGCTGCGTAACTATCCTTAACTTTATCAAGCACGCTGGAAGTGTGTTTACGAAAATCTCCGTTGTGGAAACCTTTGAAAAGGCGGT
The DNA here is from genome assembly GCA_002719595.1 of Verrucomicrobiales bacterium. GTDB lineage: Bacteria > Verrucomicrobiota > Verrucomicrobiia > Limisphaerales > UBA1100 > UBA1100. The sequence continues at coordinate 15,468 of PBEJ01000026.1, read as the reverse complement.
TAAAAAGAATCTCCGGCTTATCCTCTACCGGCAGATGCTTGCCTTCTGAATCATAAGAAATGAAATTTTCTGAAGGATCGTTCGCGTCCAAATATATATCACTGCGAAGAGCCAATGACTTTATCGGAGTTTCCCGACCAACATGGTCTGCTATTATTTGGTCAAAGGAGTGTCTTTGTATTAGACGGGATTTACGTAATTGCCCGGTCATAAATGCAACCGGTGCGTGCGGGTGACCGCCATTGGCGCGCTGATCCGCGTCGATATTGCGTAGAATTATNATGTCNTTTTTATTATTTTCTAAAGGGCTTAGCAGCTTTGATAGGGTAAATTCAGTTTCGTTCGCACCGGTGATATCCCACGAGCTGGGNTTAACCCCTGCGCCCTTAAACAGAACAGCCATTCGAAGGGCTTTCTTGGTTGGGGNCGTTTTTGCGTAACTAAGTGCAGGTGACATGATTTCCAGTGACGGCAAGGCCAAGGATGCACCTACACCACGTAGAAAGGTGCGTCTGGGGATCAGGTAGGACTTTTTACTCATAATTAATCCTGTCGCCTTTTAAATTGCGGACTGCTGACAATTTCTTGAATCAGCGTGGTCATTTTAAACCCATTTTTTTCAAGTGCAGTATAAATTCTTTTCACTGCCGGTCGGTCATATGGGTTAATTTTTCTGCCAATTGCGTAGGATAACATTCTTTCCGTGATATTTTTGACGATCGGCTTCTCATATTCATTGACTAAAATTTCCTTCATTTGATCGGGGGTTTGAAACTGGTCTCCATTGGGAAAGCGGCCAGAGGCTTTGACGGGTCTCTTGTTTTTATAGNTGGTGCGCCATTTTCCATAAGGATCATAACTCTCCAAACCCAGGCCGATGGGGTCGATATGCTTGTGGCAGCTAATACAAATAGCCTTACTGGTGTGGGCTTTTAGTATCTCAGCAAGGTCGACAAGCCGTTTGCCGTTCACTTTTTGGCTCTTACTTAGGGCGGGCACGTTTTCAGGGGCGTGCATTTTCCGGCCGATTATTTTATCGAGCATCCATACGCCGCGCCGAATGGGATTTGTTTTTTCCGGGGCAGACGTCACCCGAAGAATGCCCACCGAAGTAATGATGCCCCCTCTTTGATCATCACTGATTTTGATGAGACGCGGCGGTTCATAGAATCTTTCTCTGATTCCCTCAGGGCGTTGTCTTCGCCATTTTAATATGTCCTGATATCTTGAGGGGAGGAAAGTATTGGAGCCCTTGGCGCGTACACCGGTATAGTTGCTTTGGTAAATCCAGTCAGAGTCGATGATCTCCAAAAGGCTGCGATCAGAGCGGATAAGTTCATCGAAGAAAAATAAAACCTCATCGTAAACCCCGCGATTCCAATTTTGATTCCGGTANAATACCCGATTGGAAATAATTTCGTTGAAGCCAAGCCATTGTCCGGCAAAATCCTCGGCAAGCGAAAGTCGNTTGGGCGAGTTCAGCATTCGGTCAATTTGATTTGATAAAATTGGTTCCTTCAGAAGTTCTCCGTCTTCAGCTAAAGCAAACAGTTCTTTATCAGGCATGCTTGCCCAGAGAAAATAAGATAAACGACTGGCTAATTCATAAGCGTTGATGTTGTAAGGGGTGGCTTGATCTTTGATTTCCTCCATCCGGTAAATGAAGGCTGGTGAAAGNAGGGCTGTTTTCATCGCGTCCAAAAGTGCCTGTACTGGGAGCATNCTNTTTTGATTTTTCTGGTAGGTTTTCCAGACGACTAAATCATTTTCCCTATTTGAGTAGCCACGCCAGGCACGGCGGGTGAAGTGTTGTAGAATTTTTTTTGCGTCTTTTTCTGGTAAAGTTTTTGGTTCTTTACTGAACCCAAACACCTTGTTGCGNGATTCCGAAGATTGGGCAAATTTACGAAGTGCATATTCAAAAGCTTGGACATACTCCAGAATCGGTGGCTTGGAGCCGGCTAGTTGTTCCGCGTCGTTGTGAAAACCTGATTCACCCGGTGCGTCAGCTGGCAAAATAGTTTCGAGGGTGGAGGGCAGAAGAGCAGGAACCTCCGGGCTGAAAACGTAGGGTTGTTTTAGAGAGATAAATAAAAGATCTTCGAGGGTGTTAATGAGTTCATAGCGGCTTAAGCGCCTAAGCGGTGTTTGTCCAACGTGTTCCTTGCCGTTTTTAAGTACATAAGTGAGTTCATACCATTTGGCTATCTGCGCCTTTTCCGAGTCAGTTAAAGGTTCTTTATTTTCTGGTGGCATCTCTCCAGTGCGGACCGCTTTATCAAGCTTTTCCCATAAGGCTGCAGTCTGGGATCTGTTCAGATTATCGGCAGCCAATAATTTGGCGAGGTTGATACCGCCTTTATTCGTATCAGAGTCATGGCAATCAAGGCACCTTGAATTCAGAATTCTTGCCACTGGCTGAATATCCGCCGCAGTCAAACCAAGGCTGAATCCTGCTATTAGGATTATATGAGCGAACGTTCCCATGAAATGTTTATCCCGAACGTTTTAAATGTTAAGGGAAAAAACCTGTTTTCCAATCTTATAACTTACTCAATTTGAGTCAGTCCCCGGGATAATCGTTTTCTTTAGCCCATCCTCGCCATTTTGAAAAACGTCGATTAGCCCACCAGCTCATGAAAAACGAAGCTAACCCGAGACCTCCAAACCAATAAAAAGTCTTTAAATCGTTCTCAATTAAAGNGCCGCCTATGCCCATTAACATGCAGGCAACTCCGGCATAACCACTGATAATTTTTCCAAGTGCCATTGTATCCGGCAGGTACATTTTTGTTCCATTGCAGTGTTTGCAATAAAAACTAGGTGGGGGGGCATCTGCATGGCGGGATTCCCTTTTCTCAAAAGGGGTGTGGCCAATACATTTGGGGCACCAGGGTTTGCTGGGATCCGGTTTTTCTGGCTCACCCATTATTTTTTTAATAACTTAACCATGGCTTTGCCCATGCTTTCGCCGATGAGGTAGTAAGTTTCGGCGTTGCTATTCCAGTGGTAGCCTTGGCGTGAAGGGGATTCTTCTGCCGGGCGAAAGAAATCACGTGTCTCCACACTGGCTATTGTTCCCTTGAATTCCCTCCGCTTAGCCACAGCATGTTGGGCGGCAATGATGCCCAGTCGACGGTCTACCTTTTGGTTGCGTCCGCCAAATCCGCTCACGCCTATTACAATCGGTAGGTTAGGTGTTTTCCATTCCTTTCGGATATCCTTGATGAGGTTGGCTAGGTTTTCCTCATAAGCATTCACGTTATCCATGTTGCCACCGTCATTCCAACCCTGATGCCAGCCAAAGCCCACCACTTCATAACCTTTGCCATCATAGGCCGGGTAGTATTTTTTCAGATCCTTTAAGGTTTGAGCTACACCACTCAACATCTCGCGGTAGTAGAAACCAACTTTTGCTTCCACATCCTTTATCGTGGCCTTGGGTTCCCGCCGTTGCATGCCGCCTAACATCTTTTCCATCATGGCCTTGGGCGGCATGCCTGAACTCGGGGGGCGAAAATCCACCATGATACTTTTACCTCCCCAACAGGTCTTGATTAAAAGTACCGGTTCTTCAACGGCATTACCCACAATCGTACCGAAGCCCAGTTCTGGCCCAATTGTGGTATTACGGGCGCCAAAGCCCGGGCGCAAACCACCCTGCCTTTCATCATACCGAATCCATACATCCTTGCGCGTTACCCACTGTCCTTTCTTATCTTTCAGATGTGCAAACTTCGCCGCCGTCTTGGGATCTTTTACCAGATATTCCAAAGAGCCTTTGCCCTTCGTATGGCTCTTGGGATTGATATTCACTTGCCCTGCTCCCTGCATATTAGATTGGCCAGCCAATATGAAGACCTTGAGTTTGGCCTGAGTAGTGAGTGCCAGTAACAGGCTGAAAAATANGNTGATNTAATTGGATTTCACAGCGCCAGAGCTTATGGAACTTTCGTAGAGAGGCAAGCTACAGCTTTTTGATTAGGTTAAATTTACCTGGCTCAACAAGCTGTTTCTGAGGTGTGTTACCAGGCCACAGAATAGTGGCTTCGATTTTCTTTGGAGAATTGGCCCCCAATCCAAAGTGAAGCGTTAGGGAATTTTGGTTGCCCTCACCGGTGCTGCTATTGACGTGTCGCGTTAGGGTTTGTTCTCCAATTTTTAACCGGACTGTCGTGCCAATGGCTGCTCGATTGATCTTGCCCTTTCCCTGAAGNTGAATTGCCAGCCAGGGATTCGGGTTGCCACGGTTGCGCCAGAGGCGCCCGCCGCTGGCCAAATCCAAATCTCCATCCTTGTCGAAGTCGCACCAGGAAGCTTGATAGGTTTTAGCCGTACGAATGCCGGCTGGCTTAGTGATGTTGGAAAATTTCCAATTACCGTTATTGCGATAAAGTACGCTGGTGTTACCTGCATAGACGGTGGTGAAAAAAAGGTCGAGGTCGCCGTCATTATCGTAATCAGCCAGGGCGGGGCTGGCATAGGATTCCTGCCAATGTAGGCCCGCTCCGTTGCTTTTATCCTCAAAGGCGAATTTACCAGATGGACCGCGGTTGCGGAGAAACTTGGGTCGATCCTGGTAAGCGGGAGGATGACTAAAATTGCCAACAAAGAGATCCAGGTATCCGTCATTATCTAAATCACCCCATGCTGAACCAATGGTGTGCCCCCAGGCACCCAGTCCGCCATCACCGGCGGTGCCTGATGGGGTGGCCATTTCTGTGAACTTTCCCCCGCTGTTGTTGCGCCAGAGGCGATTAGGAAAAAGGCGGTAGTTAGAGACGTAGACGTCCACATTGCCATCGACATCAAAGTCAGCAGCGCTAACGCCGCGGGCAGACATATTACTTACCTTGGGCAATTTATGGGTCACAAAGTCTTTGCCCTCCACGTTGCGATANAGTGCATCAGGATAAACCGCTTTCTGCCAGATTTCATAGCCCGCGACATATAAATCCAGGTAGCCATCATTATCCATATCCAACCACGCNGCACCGCGACTGACTTTCATGGGGCGATTTACCAGAGCCATGGGAGTGACATCGGTAAATTTTTTACCGGACTCATTGCGATATAACTTTCCGTTGGACCAGGAATAAAAATCCAGCCAACCGTCATTATTATAATCGCCCCATATGCCATGGCCCGAAGGGCCTTCGCCGGTAAACCGTGAAAACTTTTCACCGCGTTCATTGATCCACAAGCTGCCATCATGAAGATCTTCCCAGCCGTCGTTGTTAAAGTCACCCCAGGCAACTTGCCCTCCNCCGANGCCAAGGTTTAGTGGTTTTGTNGCATCTTCAAAAATAGGTTCTGCTCCAGATAAGGAAGCGATAACNAATATAAAGGTTACCANTATCAATTGAGTTTTAGTGCGCAGTGTCATGAGAGAAGGCTTCCCTGAAAGATTTATCGGGCCAAAGTTTCTTTTAAATCCGCCACTGTGAAGGCCATGATGGCCATCGAGGCAACGCAGAGATTAAATTCAACTGGATTAAGTTTATCCATGGTATCTGCATCAGTATGGTGGAACCAAAAATATTTTTCTCGGGCTACCTCCAAATGCATGGCAGGCACGCCACCGGTGATTAATTTCAGGACATCGGCTCCGCGACAGCCTTTTTTGATTTCACCGGCTTGGATGGGTTTAAGTAGCCTTCCTACAGCCTGAATGGTTTCCATTCCTTTGCCGCTTCCCAAAAAGCCGTAGCCGCTGGGTTTGAAAACGCCACTATCTGATTCTATGGCAAGGACGTGGTTTTTGAGATCATCGGCATGACGTCGAGCATATTCCTTGGCACCTCTTATACCGTTTTCTTCATTAGTCCAAAGGACTACTCTTACAGTGCGCCGTGGTTTTAAACCCAGTTTAAGCATCAACCTCGCTGCCTCCCACGAGGCTACACAACCACCCCCATCATCCATTGCTCCCTGACCGACATCCCATGAATCAATGTGTCCGCTGACAATGATAATTTGTTCGGGATGTTCCGTTCCAGGGATATCTGCAATTACGTTGCGCGAATATCCATCAGGCAGATTGTGAGCCTCCATCTTTAAATTAATTTTTAGCTTCTCACCTCGTGCCTGCATCCGAGCAAGCATTTCCGCATCCTCCAGTGACAAGGCTGCGTGGGGAATTTTCTTTACCCCATCCTCATAGGCCATGTTTCCTGTGTGAGGCGTTTGCATGGAGAAGGGGCCGACTGAACGAATCAGGCTGGCGATCGCTCCAACTTTTGAAGCTTCAATGGCTCCAAGCCGACGTACGATAACCGTCTCACGGTACTCAGTGAAGGGTAGATTGAAGAGCACAATTTTACCCTTGGCCCGTGCGGCCTTCGCTTTGAGATCTTCAAAGCTTTCAACCACAAGTACTTCAGCGGTGACGCCTTCTTTNGGGGTTCCTACACTGCCACCCAATCCCATCATGGGTAGGTTTCGTTTTCGTGGTTCAATTAAAGTAGCGGATTCTTTCCCGCGTATCCAGCGCGGTACTTTAACTTTTTCGCCGTGNACNTTTTTAAAGCCGTCTTTCTTCATCTCCTTCATGCACCAGTCGATGGCATTTTCCAGATTTGCTGAACCGGTAAAGCGAGGACCGAAGGTGTCNCAAAGNGTTTCAAGTCGTTTAAACCCAAAGGAACTATTAGTGGCTGCATGAATTAACCGGTTGGCTGTAACGGTATATTTAGGAGGAAGCTCGGCGGCAAAGGTCGAGANAGTCCAAAGGATAAGAGTGGNGAGAATGAATCGGTTCATTTNTAAATGGCAGTGTGTAGTTTTCCGTTTTGGTCGATGTAACCCCGGTTCATGGCCGGGGTATTAAATTCCATNACAATGTTGCCCTTGGTATCAAGTCCAATGACCCCACCTCGGCCACCGGCTTGTTTGAGGGTTTGCTGAACGACCGTCTTGGCAGCTTGTTCAATCGTTTCATTGGCGTATTTCATGCGCGCAGAAATATCAAAAGCTACTGCGTGCCGGATAAAGAATTCGCCGTGACCAGTACAGGAGATGGCGCAACTGGCATTATCAGCGTAGGTGCCTGCAGCAATAATGGGCGAATCACCAATGCGTCCATATTGTTTTCCAGTTAGGCCTCCTGTGGAGGTGCCTGCTGCGATATTGCCTGCTGAATCAAGCGCGGCGCAACCGACAGTGCCTAAATATTCACGGGTCATTTCCAGTTGCGATTGTTCCTCGGTTTTTTGTTTGGCTTTCCATTGCTCCAGTTGTTTCCATCGATCTTCGGTGTAGAAATATTTGCGGGGTACAATTTCCAGTCCCACTTTCTTGGCAAAGGTATCTGCTCCCTTACCAGCCAACATGACATGGGGGGTTTTCTTCATTACCGCATGTGCCGCGTGAATCGGATTTTTAATAATCGTGACTCCGCCCACGGCTCCAGCCAGCAGGGTGTTGCCATCCATAATGGAGGCATCGAGTTCATTTTCCCCAGCACTGGTAAAAACCGCACCCTTGCCAGCATTAAAAAGAGTGGAATCTTCCATTACCACAATGGCTGCCTGTACCGCATCCAAGGCACTGCCTTTTTTAATTAAAACCGCATGGCCCGCCCGCAGGGCTCTAGTTAGGGTTTCGTGATATTGTTTTTCCTTGTTGGCCGGCATTTTAATGCCCTTACCTCCAGCTCCGGCGTGAATAACGATGGCAACGGGGGGTGCAGCAGAAGTACTCATAGTTAGTGCGCCCGAAACCAGTAAAAGCAGGGCGGTTAAGTTGTGTTTCATGGTCGGCACAAATTGTAGAGGATGCTATTGGGAATGGAATCCAATTTATCGAAGCTTGTCGGCAAGTCGCGATCAGTTATTGTCCCTGAAAGACCGTCTTTTGAGTAATTAGGTTTATTTAGTCGTCAAATTGTAGTCATGCCGAACTCATCTAGAAAATTAGCTGCGATTGTTTTCACTGATATTGCTGGTTTTACTGAGTTGTCGGCACATGACGAGTTAAAATCCCTCAAGCTTCTTGAGAATCAGCGTCGAATTTTTCAGCCGATCGTTTCGGAATTCGGNGGGCAGTGGTTAAAGGAAATGGGGGATGGCCTCCTGCTTTCTTTTGAGAGTTCGCTCAACGCAGTGCGATGTGCGGTTGAGCTGCAAATGGCTGCGCGAGCAGTGGAAGGTTTGGCCTTACGGATTGGGATTCATCAGGGAGATATTGTTTTACAAGGATCTGAGATTTTGGGTGATGGGGTTAACATTGCATCTCGGATTGAGCCCTTGGCTCCTGTGGGTGGGGTGGCCTTGTCAGAGAAAATTCATCAGGACATTAGTAGTCATCCAGAGCTTACCACTAAATTGCTAGGACGGCCTGACTTAAAGGGGGTGGCTCAGCAGTTAAATGTTTACTGTTTGACTTCGCACGGCCTACCTGAAGGAGAGGTGATTGAGAATAACCTCGGTCAGCCTGAAGGCGAAGCGGTAGGGGTATCAAATTCACGTGCTTTTTGGGTGTCGGCTGCTGGTGCACTTGGTTTTATAATCATTGGGATGCTGGCCGTGAATCTTTTTACTCCATCGGTGGAAGATCAAAACTCGGGAGATCAACAGTCCTCTATAAAAGGTTCTGGAGTCGGCAATTCCTCCTCTGGTGGATCAATAGAAGCTATTGGAGGCAACTCGATCGCCATCCTGCCTTTCCAGGCTCAGGGTGATGAGAAAAATGCTATTTGGGCTGATGGTGTGCCTGATGATATAAGGCGACATCTTTCGCGGGTTAAGGAATTGAAAGTTATTTCGCGTAGATCCTCTGAAGTTTTTCGCAACGATTTAAAGACGGCCAAGGAGATTGCCGAGCGTTTGGGTGCGCGTTGGTTGCTGGTTGGAACCGTGCAACTCATGGCTGAAGAGAAATTATCCATCAGTGTGGAGTTGACTCAAGGTAATGAGATTAAATGGAGTGAGAAGTGGGATGAAATTGCCTTTAAGGATTTGCTTAGGGTACAGGAGGATATTGCCCGGGAAATTGCGCGTAAAATGGGGCAAACGGTTCCGCCGATCCAAATTGCTTCAGCTTACCCAAATGAGTATCAGCAAGCCCCGAATGACTCCGCAAATACTAACGCTCCCCGGGCTTTATTGGCGGCTCGGGTAAAAATGCCTCCTGATATACCTACCGAAAATTTTAAAGCTTGGGTTGCCTACTTGGAAGGACGCAAGCAATGGATCAAGCGTACTGATGAGGGGTTAAGGCGTGCCCGAGAGAAATTTACTCAGGCGATCGGGTTCGATGAAAATTTTGCATTGGCTCATTGTTACCTGGCTTACGTAGACATGATCATGGCTGTATACAACGTGGAGCGGCCTGGGGATGCCATGCCGCGCGCCAAGCGTGCAGCCCGTCGGGCGCTGGAGTTAAATCCGCATCTGGGAGAGGCTCATGCCGCGATGGGCTACATTCAGCTGCTTTACGACTGGGACTTTGCGGCTTCTCGTGAGTCTTTTGAGAAAGCCATTAAGTACAATCCAAACCATGCCTTTACTTACTGCTGGTATGGCCAATATTTTCAAGTTGTTAAAGATGATAAGAAGCGGCTTGAATTGACTCAAATGGCTATCGAACGAGAGCCGCTCAATCCGGTGATCATGGCTGTTCATGCCAAGTCCTTAAAAATAAACGGTGCACCAGATGAGGCGCGTGCGTTAGTGGAACGGGCGATAGAAAATCACTCGGAATGTTCCCTGCCGCTTAAACGGAGGGCACTTTGGTATTTTAAAGATGGTAAGTATGCAAAGGCCCTGCCGCTGTACCGAAAGATTAAGGCACTGCAACCTGACCGTATTTGGGCTCAGGCTGGTGAAGCAATGTGTTTATTGAAGCTAGGTGAGGACGAACAGAAGGCCCAAGCTACTTTGGACCTGATTTTATCCAAGGCGGATTCAGGGGAGGAATTGATTCCTCCGGGTTTGATGATTTGGATTCATCGAAATCTGGGTGAACCTGAAAAAGCTTACCGGTGGGTGAAACATAGTGTGGAGCGTAGGTATCCCTTGGCGGCTTGGTTGCATTCCAATGATGATGATGATGAGGGAAGCTTGCCCGATCGGATTCGAGTGAAAAAAATTCTTGAGCCGGTGGGTATGCAAAAATACAAGGCCGGCTTGAACAAAAAGTAGGCAGGTTTTCTTTTAACGTCGGATATCCTCTAGCTGTTTTCTGCTCAAGGGAGGTTTTAATCGGTCGAGAATCTTACGGTTTAGTAGTGCCATATCCGCTTCAATTTTGGCCACCTCACTTGAAGCCTTGCGAACGGCTTTTTCATCGGTTTTTTCAGTGAAAAGGCTCTGGGTCATTTTTCGACGTGCGTCGGCTCTTTGTTTATTGAGTGCTTCAAACTGTTGCCGGTGCTCGCGCATTAGGCTTGAAAAATTGCGACGTTGTTCAGCGCTCATCACGCGAATCCAGGGGGGCGGTGGGCGGCGGTTGGTATTGGTCGGTGGATTCTGCAAGTTGGGTTGGGGTTCTGGTTCAATGCGCGTCATGAGTTCGCGTTCCTTGCGTAGGAAAGGGTGACCGCGTTCGGCAATTTTGCGTGCGCCTTGAATTTGTTTTTTGACAAGTTCAGTGCCGCGTTTGATGCCCCGGGCTTGCGGGCCGCTGGTCATGAGATTGCTTTGGAGTGTGACGTGCATGAGGGACATGGCATGGCCTAATTCATGGGCGAATACCCTGCCTTGTTGCGGGCGCTCGGTGGTTCCATCAGGAAACTTGCCGGTGGGTGAATTGGAATACTTGGCGTATTTCATTTGGGGCAGAAGCACAAAGCCGCGGTCAGGGAAATAACGACCACCAAAGCCCAACGGCATGGTATGTAACAATACAACATGAAAGGCGGGTTCCTTGAGTTCAGGAATGGCGCGATCGAGTTGGCGGTTGCTTTGGGTTTGGAAAGCAATCTTTTCCAGACCGAATAGACCAGCATAGGCCTTGGCGGCTTTTTCATCAGCCTGCAAAATATTCTCCTCTTTAATAAAGAACTCTATGTCTGCAGGCTTCCAGATCTCGTTTGCCTCCTTCAGGAGTTTTTTGATGTCCACCTTATCCTTAGGCGCATTAATTTCGGGCACTGTCGATTTGAGGTAATGGATATGAAGAGGAACCCGAATTAGCTCTGCAGCCGGTAGCGACGGGGTAACAAAGCTAAAGAGTAAGATTAGGGTAAATAGCTTGGTTTTCATTTTAACTTCGCGAGCTTTTTGCGAATCATCGATGATTGTTGGTCAGTTAACACTTGCCAGCAGGCTAAGCCGTTGCCAACCAAATCCCACTCATCAAATTCCCAAACTACTTTTTTGTCTTTGGTGATTTCAAAGATTTGCGGGTTCTTATCTCCCGCATGGCAATTGCCAATAATGCGGTTGCCATTCCCCAATTCCTGCAGGCAGGTCATCCAGCCTAATCCAATCTCGGTTCCCGGAACCTGCCCTTTAATTTCCCAAACCACTTTTTTATCCGGCGAAACTTCCACTACACTTTTGCCGCTACCAGAGGCAATGAGTGTATTACCATTCTTTAGCCTGATAGCTCCGTAGACACGGGTTTTGATCAGGTAATCCCAAACTACTTTTCCATTGCGATCATATTCAGTCACTACTCCGGGTTGCTCGGAGCAAACAAGCAAAGTTCCCGATGAGGTATGGCGTGCCCACCGGGTGCTGGTTGTGCCGCCGGGCTTTAAAGGAAACTGATGAACGAGTTTCCCTTTTTTATCCACCTCAATGACTCGGCCTATCTTGCTCTCAACAATCATGGTGTTGCCGTTTTCCAAACGTGCGAAGGCGTGCACGTCTACTCGCTTGCCTTTGTTGCCGTTCATGTTGGCAGAGTCGTAGGTCCACACTACTTTCTTATCGAGGGTGATTTCCTTAAGCGTGGTCCAGGTATCATGAAAGAGTATGTTGCCATTTGGCAGCAGATGTACGTCGTGATGGCCGGTATGGCCTCGCTGTGGCCCGGCTGTTTTGTGCGACCAGAGGACCTCGCCACTGGCGTCTGTAATGGCGAGGATGTTCTTGCCATAGGATGCCCCTACCAGCACGAGCCTCTCGGCTTGGGAGGTGAAAGAGGCAAAGCAAAGGGAGAGGGCAGATAAAATTCGCAAAGTGGTACGCATAAATTTGAAATTAGCTGAGTTAGTGGGTTACGTCCAGTTATCATGAAAACGGGGGTTTATGTAAAGTTTTGCGACTAAATATACGGGCTTTTATATAATTAGGAACAAGGTATTCAACCGGATTACTACAAAATAATAACTACAAAATAAANAGATTATTGTAATAGACAGTTTATAATAAACGAGATAGAGTGGGTTAAAGTTTTTTTGGGAAATGAAATCAATTTTTACAACAAAGCGCGTAACCGCTGGCTTACTGATTGTATTGTTGGTATCTGTCTGGGTGCAACTTCCGGGGGATGGAGGGCAAGGCCAACTTTCGAATTATGATAAAGCAATAGGGGTTACCGTTGGTTCAGGGGTGGAGCCGGCAGCACCAAGGCTGGCGGCTACTTTTGCTAGTTCGGTTGAGTCGGAGGTTGTTCAGATTGCTACGCCTTCGACAGTGGTCCAACCCTTGACCCCAGTTGCTGATGTTGACCCGGATGCGCAAAAAAAGAAGGTCGGTAAAGTAAAGATTACNCAGGANACNTTGGATCGGATCACACGTGGNAAGGAGTCATTGGTTGCGGTNCNNCTNTTTGATGGCGAAGTGATTCAGGTTCAACTTGAGGAACGTCAGCCTTTGGGGNCAGCAGGTACGTTAGTTTACGGGANAGTTCAAGGGGAGCCNAACAGTCGGGTGCACTTTTCAATTGTCAAANATGCGATGGTTGCAAGTTTNATTTTAGAGGATGGGCGGGAGTTCAAGATNAGCTCGATGCCNCANGGTAAACATGAATACCAGTTGGCTGAAATTGATACTATTGCNATGCTTCGTCACCAGAAATTTCCGGGAGTGCCNGGCCCTNTTCATACCGGATATNTCNATGGNGAGAAAGTGATNGCTCTTCCNTCTTACGTTGTAGCNATTCCCAAAAATCAAATGCCNTTACGNAAGATGTTGGGAGAGGAAGTNTCGGATCGGGAAATGAAGGTGGTTGTCATAGAGCCTGNCCATGATGGTTTAACCAGTCGGGTTAAATTGCGCCGACCGTACGGGGAAGCAGGGTGGCCCNATAACACCCAGTTTCCNGGGAAAACACCTTCGGGTTTNATGGCATCGCCAACNCAGCAGGCACAAGTTCAGCCAGCAGGAGTTGGGGGGNGTGGATGGGTTNTTANTAAATATGGTCAGTGGCAGAAAAAGCCCGTGGTTGGTCGAGCGNGGATCAGGNGGNGGAGTNAGTGTAGGGTTTTGGTATACTCCCAAGGTTGAAACACTCTTCGGGGATGCAGCAAAAGTTGAAGCTGAGGCCGGCACGCGAATTGCTGCGGCCAATCAGGCGAATAAGGATAGCGGGTTATCTTTTTCTTTCGCAATGGCGGGCAGTGCTTATCGAATCTCCAAAGAGTTTGACGGGACTCAAATCAATGCATCTTTAGATTATATAACCCCATGGAGGAATAATGATACTGCTGTCAATAAGGCGCTAAATCAGCAGCGTGATTCTAGTAAAGCTGATTTAGTTACGGTAATGATAGACGGAACGAAGACCGCAGGAGTGGCGGGTTTGGCCTGGCTATTGAAGGATATTAAGGGTAAGGAAACGATTGCCTATAACTCCATAGTTCATAAATCTGTGCCCGCAAATGTGGCTTGGGATCACAAAACTTGGGCTCACGAGGCTGGGCACAATATGGGATTAGGCCATGATGCAGCTCAAGGAGCGAAGGGGATTTTAGCCAACTCATGGGGGAATCATTTTATGGCAGGAGGCAAAGGCTACCATTCAATAATGGCCTATCCAAAAGCTCCCTATACAAATACCGCAATAATTTGGGCTGGTCCCAATGTCACCTACAAAGGGTCCAAGTCAGGTTCTGCCGCTGCGGATGCTGTTGGGACTCTGAGGCAGACATCAGTTCCCATAATGGGTTACAGGTAAGCCCTTGCTTATATAAAAAGTTGGCAATCTTCCCTCCATCAACTGACTGCCTCCTAAACATCTTGTAACTTCGCCAAGAAATAAAACGTCCTCTTAAGCAGGTCAATCGACACACATAATTACATAGGAAATACAGTGATGTTTTCGTAAGACATTTAAATTTAAATGTTTTTATGCATTGAAAAGACCCGATAGGGGTATAAATGGCATGGTAAATGGTGTGATATTGGGGTAAATGTTAAGAAAACCCCGATAAATCGGTGGACAGGATGAAAACTGAGGCATATTTTGAGGGGAGAGACTAGGGAGAACAGATGTTACCAAAAAACAAGTTTGGGATAGCAGGTGTCATTGTGGCACTGGTTTTTGTGGTAGCCGCTGTATTATTGGTATTGAGCGCCAGAGACGGTGAGCCAGCGAAACAACCCAAGACAGTCCGGATTAATCCTCCTTCGTCGGTGAGCGAGCCGTTGCCTCCGGCTGCGGATGTTGACCTGGAAGAGCGAAAGAAGAAAACCGGTAAAGTAAAGATCACCCAGGATACCTTGGATCGAATCACCGGAGGCGAGGAAACATTGGTTGCGGTTCCACTCTTTGATGGCGAAGTGATACAAGTTCAGCTTGAGGAACGCCAACCGCTAGGCTCAACAGGTATGTTAGTTTACGGGAAAGTCCAAGGAGAACCCAATAGTCAGGCCCACTTTTCGATCGTCAAGCACGCGATGGTTGCAAAGTTTACTTTGGAGGATGGACGGGAGTTTAAGATCGAATCTCTTCCTCAGGGTAAACATGAATACCAGTTAATTGAGATTGATACAGTAGCCGTGCTGCGTCATTTCAATCGGCCTGGAGTGCCTGAGCCGGTACACACGGGAATTCTTGATGGTGAGAAGGTGGTGGCTATGCCCTGCCGGTTTGTAGATATCCCGAAGAGCCAGCTGCCGCTACGAAAGATGTTGGGGGCAGAAGCTTGGGATCCTGAAATGAAAGTGGTAGCCATTAAGCCTAATCAGGATGGGGTGTCCAATCGGGTTAAGTTACGCCAACCTTATCGGGGAAGGATAAATAAACAAAGTCCTCAGACACCGCAAATTGCTGCAGATACCTCCAAGGCAGTCGCAGCAGCAGCTCCTTGGCAAGGCTGGAGCGTTACACGAGTTGGACAATGGCAAAAGAAGCCCGTTTATGCTGGAAGCGGTGGAATAAGTCAGCAGGGTTGCCATCAGGGACAACAGAGCATGGCTCCACAGCAACAGCAACAGCAACAGCAACAACAACAACAACAACAGCAACAACAACAACAGCAAGCTGAAGAACAATAACAAAAACAAAAACAACAACAGCGACAAGAACAGCAACAACAACAACGACGACAACAACAACCACACACACAAGGGGAAC
>PBEJ01000025.1 GCA_002719595.1 Verrucomicrobiales bacterium | reverse complement strand
CAAAGGAGAGTTGGGTTAGTTCCTGCCAGGCTAATCCAAGATCCCAGATATTGTGTTTGTGAGGAGCGCGTAGAAAATCAATGGCCGGGTTGCCGATTAAAAGTAGGTTATCCGACTGGCTTGCCTGTTTGTAATTTGGCAACGGTTTAAATATCGGTTTGATATCACGTTCAGCTAATAATACCCGTAGTAAATTTATACTGGTCAGACTGGCGGTGTCACAATGAATGGTATGGATTTTTTCCAGTGGTTGACGGTGCGCGAGGAAGACGCTCTTTACCGGACCCTCTGAGGCGATCGCAACTCCATCAAGGATCTCATAACCATCGTGGAAGAGTGCTTCAGTAATACTGACTAGAGCGGCATCTAATTTGCCGGCTCGCAACTTCTCGGCCAATAATGAGGGTACTACAAAGTCTATCTCATTCTCAATGCCGTAGGTCAGAGGAACAGAATTAAGATAGGGAACAGAGCCGATCTTCTTTTGAGTCGGGCTCATGCAGAGGCGAGATTATTTTTCAGTACTGATTCGGAAAAGGAATCATTGGGAGCTTCGGGGCTTTTCCCAGTTCTTTCCCGGACAGGTTCATAAAAGGTATTACGTTGTACGGGAATCCGGCCGGCTTCAATAATGGCTTTTTTTAGCGAAGCTTCAGTTGAACCTTTGGAAGAATCCGCCCCCGCCATGTTAAAGATGTGCTCTTCGACGATCGTGCCATGAAGGTCATCAGCTCCGTAGCTTAAGGCAACTTGAGCAAGCTTCATACCCAGGCCAACCCAATAAGCTGTTAAGTGGTCGAAGTTATCCAAAAATATGCGGCTAACAGCAATGGTTCTTAAAATATCGTTTCCGGTTGGGGGGTGGGTGACGGGAATGGAATTATTTTCGGGTTGATAGGGCAGGGGAATAAAACCTGTAAAGCCGCTGGTTTCATCCTGCAAATCACGTAGCTGTGAAAGGTGATTGATTCGGTCTTCCAGTGTTTCTACGTGACCAAACAGCATCGTGCAGGTGCTACGTCCACCTAGTTGATGCCATGCTCGGTGGGCGTCTAGGTATTCCTGGCCTGTCTCCTTACCCTTGGCAATGGCTTTACGAACACTCTTTTCGAAAATTTCTGCCCCTCCTCCAGTTAATGAATCCAAGCCTGCTTCCTTCAAAATGGCCAGTATTTCAGGCATTGTCTTTTTGCTTATCCGTGCAAGATGGTAAATTTCCACGGCAGTAAAACACTTTAATTTTAGTTCGGAATCCACAGCCTTAAGGGCTTTTAACATATCAGTATAGTAGCTAATTGGCAGAGTTGGATGAAGGCCGCCGACAATATGCAGCTCGGTGATTCCCAATTTCAGGCTCTCTTTTGCTTTAGTGACAATTTCTTCAACCGAGAGTTCGAATCCATCATCATTTCTCTTTTTTCTTGAGAAACTGCAAAACTGACAAGACAGAATACAGTAGTTTGAGTAGTTGATGTACCGATTGACAATATAGCTGGCCTGATTTCCAACTTTTTGCTCACTCACCATTGTGGCAAGGCGACCGACTGCATTGAGGTCGGGCGTGCGGTAAAGCTGCAAAGCATCCTCAGTGTTGAGACGTTGGCCGGCTTCAACCTTCTCAGCAAGATTTCGAAGTTCACTTTTTTGCAAAATGAAATCCATTACCATAACCTCCACGAAATAAATTTGGGCACGATACTCACTTCAGTTACCACCATCGCAAGGAACACGAGACTAATGATGGCGTTCAGATTAAAGAAAGCCTTCTGTACCCAGTCCAAGCTGCGTTTACGGGCAATCCAGTGTTCCAGTCCAATACAACATGAAACGATCAGAAGTCCGATCCAATAGGACATTTTGAAGCCTGCTAAAATTCCGAATAATAACATCAAAATCAGCATGATAATGTGGATGAAAAACGCGACATTCAAAGCGTTATCTGGGCCCCAGCGGACAACAATGGAGTGTAATTTATGAGTGCGATCAAATTTGAAATCCTGGATTGCGTAAATTATATCAAAACCGATCAGCCACAGAACCACAATCATAGCTAAAAGTGTGGGGATAATGGCGCTGTGTTTGATTGAGCCGGTAAAATCAAAAGAACCATTAACCGCCAGCCAAGCTCCGATGGGTGAAATTGCNAGAGCAATCCCGAGAAAAATATGTGTGAAGTCGGTGAACCTTTTTGTGAAAGAATAACCTAGGATGAAGAGTAAGGCTACAGGAGAAAGCATGAAGCAGANTAGTGTGCCTTGATTGAGCTCGCGAANCTGATCTATTCCAAAGGTCGTNCCGATAAAGAGTNCTCCACTGAGCAGGCAAAGAGTCCAGGCACTAATGAGTGAAATTTGTCCGGTAGGTAAATGNCGGTTTTTGGTNCGTGGATTNAGTGCATCGAACTTACGATCAACAATACGATTAAATGCCATGGCGCATGTTCGGGCAGTCACCATGGCTANTATAATTAAAAAGAATAATTTCCAACCGGGCCAACCATGCTTCATGGCGANGTGGTTTTCCTGAAGACTTTNCTCCAATCCAGCGTGCTGGGCACGGGCTGCTAAAACTGTGGCAGATAAGGCAAAAGGTAAGGCAAAAACGGTGTGAGAAATTTTGACAAAGTCCGCCCACTTTTCTAGTAGGGTTGGTTCCTTGTGTTCCTCGTCGGGTTGAGGCCTTGTCTCCTTCCTTGCCACACACACAAGCTGAGCTATTGTCGGGAAAATGACAAGTTTAGTCACGTTCTTCAGGCCAACGTGGAGAGACATTATGGTCGACATTCAAGTGATCGAGAACCCTTGCGACGAC
This sequence comes from Verrucomicrobiales bacterium, assembly GCA_002719595.1. Lineage (GTDB taxonomy): Bacteria > Verrucomicrobiota > Verrucomicrobiia > Limisphaerales > UBA1100 > UBA1100. The sequence goes on along the minus strand of PBEJ01000025.1, from coordinate 29,842 downwards.
CGTATCNGCCAGTTCTTCAATGGTGCTAGCTCCAGAATAAAAATAAGGATTTGGGGGAAGCAGGATCGCGCCTGCCTGAATCAATAGTTCCATATTCTTAATGTGCACCAAGCTGAGNGGNGTCTCGCGGGGGCAAAGAATGAGTTTTTTGTTTTCTTTCAGCATTACGTCTGCAGCNCGTANTAGGGCATCATCGCTGTAGCCATGGGCAATTCGGCCAAGGGTTCCCATGGTGCAGGGTAATATGACCATTGAATCAAAGGCATTGGAGCCACTGGCAAAGGGTACATTCATACTTTTAGCTGCATGNAGAGGAACTCCTTCATTTAGTTTTAGTCCNTCGGGGAGCTCTTCTCGCATCACTACCTGACCATAGCTGCTAGTGATGACATGAACCTCATGCTGATCCGGATCAAGCCGATCAAGGAGTCTTTGAGTGTAAATGGCCCCACTGGCACCGGTAATGGCGACTAAAATTCTCATTGCGATTGAGCATGGATTTTATGGGCTAAATGGCGCAAGCAGTTATTAACCATTGTGAATAACCTCGACTTATGGAGGGGTTTTTCTTAGGTTTCCGNCTGCATTTTGCGTTTTTTGTGACGCTACAAGGAGGTGCATTTGATCAAACGAAAATTAGCTATTGCCATTTTAGTGGTTTCTATGGGGTTGATATCCTGTGAATCGACATCATCAAGCCATATTCAAAAAGCCAACAGTATTGGATCTAGTTCGCAATCGGGAGTAGCACGANCCCCCGCCTCTGGTTCAAAAACCAGCCAGTTTACTCAAGCGGTAAGGGCTACCTCTCCAAGGTTCATTCCTCCTGCCCCGCCTAATTTTAATGATCCCAGGGAAGACCCCCGACGAGCTCCAATTGCTGCTCAACCGGTAATATTAACGGGTGAGCAACTTTTGAATCAAGGAGGGAGAGCTAAATCNTACAGTATAAATNTGGGGCAGGATAAATGGGTATCNCTGGAACTNTGGGGAAAAGCACATAAAGGGTGGTACGGCCAAATCCGTAAGGGTAACGAGGAATTTTTCAGATTGGTGATTTCAGGAATGCGTTTTGATTTACGTCCGAAGCNCCGGTTGATTACTTGTCAAGGAATGCAGATTTGGATGGGTTTTGGCCCGCAACTCATAGGTGGAAGTCTGTATGTCCACCACCTNGATATTGAAAAACACCTCGCGCCATTAGCCGCCGGGATGCCTAATTTGGGTAAAGTTGCGGTAATCGATGCAGGACATGGCCGCGACAATCAAGGCACGCGTAGCACCTTCAACCGTGAGTATGAAAAACAATATACTTTGGATTGGGCTCAACGTTTAAAACCTCTCCTNGAAAAAAAGGGGTGGAGGGTCTATNTAACNAGGAATGGTGACAAATCCATGTCCCTGACTGAAAGAGTGCGTTTTGCTGATAAAGTTAGGGCATCTATTTTTATTAGCCTGCATTTTAATGCTGCTGCTGCGAGAGTACGGGGTCTGGAAACTTACTGTATAGCTCCAGTGGGTATGCCTTCACACTTTACGCGGGGTAATCCCGATCCAGTAACATCATTATTGCCGAATAATCCATTTGATGAGAGGAGTTTTCAATTGGCTGCTCGGGTTCACAACCAGATTCTCCTTAAGTGCCGGATGCCTGATCGTGGTGTAAGACGGATACGTTTTATGAGTGTGATTAAGGGACAGAGGAGACCAGCAATACTTGTTGAGGGTGGTTATCTCTCTAATCCAAGTGAGGCACGTCAAATTGACACATCGACCTATCGACAAAAGCTAGCCGAGGGAATCGCCGCAGCGCTTTAATTACCAGTCGACTTCTACCTTGAGTTTGTTCCCAAATTTATTGGTGTAATGCAGGTGTCCGTGGGCTCTTCCATACTCATGGACCATCTTCGTAATCTTTACATCATATAAACAGTACTCAGCAATTTCTAGTAGTTTGCCTTGCCGATACCATTCGATAGCTTGCAAACCTTCAGCCGTTTTTTCACAACCGAAGGTGGCTTGTGCGATGGAATCAAGTTTGAGTCGATGGCCGAGTTTCTCGTTCAAATCGACTAACATATCCAGTGAGGGNACTTGGGTGAAATCAAAAACTGAATAACCCTCCAATACCNTGTAATCGAATCGGATTTGGTTAAATCCCACCACTAGGTCTGCCTTTTGTATCTCTTCAATTAGTCCATCGATTTCAGGTTCGCCGTAGACTCGGTAATCCCCGCGTTCGGTGCTGAAGGTTACTCCTATGCTCATGCCCATGAGATCGATATGGTTCCAACCGCCTACTTCATCAGCCGATTTCTGAGTTTCCAAATCAAAATATACTATGTTTTTCCCCATTATTTACTTTAGGAGTCTACCCCGATGTCAAATTGGTTAGGGTAGGCGTTAGTCGCTTGAGAGGTCTTACTATCGATCAAATGATCGAGAATTAAAAGAAATTCAGGCTGCTCAAGTTTATTATCGGCTTTAGTTAAAGGATTTTTTTTCGTAGTTTTGGTCCACTTGTGGACGAACTAAAGAATAACTCAGCGAAGGGTTCCCTGAATATAAAAATTTATTTTCTGCCGAATCTCTTTACGGCGGGCAATCTCTTCTGCGGATTTTTGGCGCTAACGATCATTGTTAGTGCTCCTTCTCTTTACCATCTTCAGCCGCCTTATGCGGATATGGCGATGCAGTTTGCCGCGGCTAAACAGTCTATTTATTGGGCTCTTGAGTTGGTCCTGCTAGCCTGTGTATTTGATTTATTGGATGGGCGGGTTGCTAGAATGGGCGGGTATGAAAGTCCTTTTGGACGAGAGTTTGATTCTTTGGCTGATGTGGTTTCCTTTGGATTGGTGCCAGCTTTTTTGGTTCACCGAATTGTTTTGAGCGATGTATTCAGGGAGGATATGGCTGAATTGGGTTGGTTCATTGCCTCGGTATATGTGATTTGTGGTGCTTTAAGATTGGCACGTTTTAACTGCCTTTCAGCGATGCAGGATGAGAATAAAGATGAAAAAGTTGATAAAGGGGGAGACTCAAGTGAGTTTGTGGGGTTTCCTATTCCCGCCGCGGCCGGTCTGGTGGCGAGTATCACTTATTTCTTAATTTGGTTTGAGGAGCGTGATTTTACCAAGGGGAATTGGAAATTTGCTTTGCCGGTTCTATTGCTCTTTCTCTCGGCAATGATGGTGAGTAAGGTGAAGTATCCCACTTTTAAAAAAGTAAATTTACGGGGCTCTCGATCCTTTATGGTAATGGTGGTTGCGGCTATTTTGATTGGCTTGATGTTTACAGTTGGAAGGAAATTTGCCTTACCCGTGGGGGTTCCTGTTCTCTTTATAATTTATCTTCTTTATGGTTTTGTCAGGCCGTATATACCGAGGGGTGCCCGGAAGGACATAGAAGAGAATAGCCAATAAAAAAGTCTCGGAGGAGATGGCTTAGCCTGCAGCTAAATCTTTTGGTACTACTTAATCAATTCTTTCAGTCTTTTGACTAGATCTTCAGCTTTTCTTTTGTCTTGAGTTGTCTTTAATTTTGACAGAGTTAAATTCGTTTTCTTTAAAGTGTCTTTGGCGATTGAATTAAGATCCGTTAATCGTTTTTTAGCCTGCGCGGAATCCAGCACCATATTTTTCATTTCTTGGGTGGCAGTTTTCTTTGGGTCTTCTCTTAGTTTCTTCAGTTGGTCACTAATATTTTCTTCTTTTTGCCTGGCGTTCGCTATTGCGGTAAATATTCGTTCGGGGTTCTGATCGATTTCTTTTCTCAGTATTTCTAAATCGAATTCATTTGCTGCCTCTAAGGCATCCTCAATCTCTTTCGTATAGGTTTTGGTGTCCCCGGTAAGTTGCAGATAAGTCTGGTTTGCCTTCCTTAGTTCGCGAGGTAGGGCGTCTGCATTATTAGATCTCAATTTAATCAGTTTACTCTCCGCTTCTGTATAATCTTCTTTTAAGTCGTTCAATGTTATGTTGCCTGAAAGCTTTGTTTCTCCTGATTCAATTTGCTCAATAGTTTTGCTCAAGTCTTGATATTCTTGGAGAGTGGTTTCGTATTGGTAAGGGAGGTTAACCAAACTGGATAGAAGTCCTTGTAGAATTAGTTTTGAATTGAGGATTTTTATGTCGGTATCAAGCCAAACAGGTGTTAGGCCAAAACGATCAGCCATCGAGCTTGAATTAAAATTGCGGGCCATTTGTCTTTGTTGGTTTGCAAAGGCACTGAGTTCTTCTGGTTGCGGGGCATCTCCCGCTTCCACTTTGGAAACATGCACAATAAATCCACCGACTCCCTCAGTAGTACTGGGGTTATAACTTGAAAGCCAATTTGTATTATTAGTGTTGCCTCGGTTTTCACGCTCGAGAGCACTTATTGAACTCTGGATCTCACTTACAGTGGCAAGTTCTTTAAGGGCTGTTGCATTTACATCCCGCTCGCTGAGGGTCATCGCAGGAAGGTTGATAATCTGATATTTTGAATCTTTCGTGGCATCTGTGAAGCTGCTGCCTGATGCCATTAATTCTGTCACTGTATCTCTCCAATCTTTTGCTTCCTCATTGGCCAGTCGTTTTACCTCTTTTTCGACAAAACTCTTTTTGACCGTGTCCTGCTCATCTTTTGAAAGTTCTATAAATTTACGAGGTCGGCCGGGTATTATTTCCTCTAGGCCAAACACGTAGTAGCCTTGGCCTGATTCCGCCAATGTCTGGGGGGTAAACTGGCCTCCAGGTGTTGATTTAACCTCTATTGCCGATGTTGAGAGCTTTCCCTTGGCCTTGTCAGGAATGGAGAAAACAGCATCCACCACTTTTTGTGGTAAGACGGAATTTTCGTTGGCTGCGCTGACAATAGTTGATTGTACTGGTAATTTCTCTTTTGCAGCTTCGGCACGTAAACGAGCTAAATCCCACTGTACTCCATCAACAAATAGTTTTTTACGAAATGTGGTGGCTTCATCTTTAGCCTGCGGAAGAGTTTTGGTTTCCAATTTGATCTGGTTACTTTTGAAAACATCGTCAACTAAAGCTTCATCAAGTTTTGCTCCTGTAAGTTTGTTGGTTCCGCTTGCATCGGTTAAATGATCAACCACGTTTGTTGAAGTGTTATGTAGTTTCCGTCGTTCAGTTATCAGTTCTTCAAAGTTGATCTGCTTTTTAGCTGCCTCCATATAATTAGTTATCGAGAAAAAAACATATGTTGCCTTGCGTTTGGGTTCGACGAAATATTGGTCGGATACACTTTGGTAATGTTGGGTAAAGTTGGTTGCAGTGGTGGAAAAATTGGTGACTTCGGATACTCGGTTACTGGTGGAAAAGAAAATGGCTTGGGCAGTGTATTTCCTATTCTCTTCAGCGACTTGGCCGGAAATGGTTTGGTTTGAGAAAAATCCAATGCTCCGCGTCATGAGTTGGTCGAGTAGTCCAAGTGCAATTTCTTCTCGATAGAATTCCTCAAGTTGGATTTCGCCAGCCTTGCCCGCCGCCAGAAACCGGACTGCTGTATCGTCGGTTTGGTAGCTTTCTAAAAAATTATTGTAGAGCGTAATGGAAAACTTTTTGTCATTGGGATTGGAAAACATCTGTTCCATTCTTGCCTTAACCATGTTGTCACTAACCATGATTCCAACTGATTCAGCTTTGCGTAAACGCAACAAGCGAAGGTGCGCCTGATAATCCAGGCCGGAAATATCTGTTTCTTGGTCGCCGTTGAGATCCTTTGGAGGGAACTGAGCAGCAATCTGGGATATAACCAGTTCTCTTGGGGGAATAAATCCCCTCATCTGGGGATTATTGGACATTTCGCGGGCAAAGTTCAAAGCTTGTTGTAAAATGATCTGCTCGCGGGCAAAGGAAAGTTCACTGTCTGATTCAGATTGGCGTGGTCCCCGGTTTTCAAACGGATCAACCCCTGGAGTGAAGTAGATGACAAAGCTAACCACAATCACGATAATGATTGGAATCCAAAGTGCCTGAGAGTGCTTTCTTACCGTGCCAAACATAGTGCTAAAGACGAACGCGGAGTCCTACCGGATGGGTTCAATGTGGTCAATCCAATTTGCTGCCAAAACCCTTTACAAGGTATTATGCTGATGTAAAGCTAAACGGGTATTTTACACATGAAATTTATAAGATTTTGGTTTTGTCTTTTGGGTGTATCCATTTTTTCGGGCTGTGTGTATCACGAGATAAGCAATCTTACTCCCGTGGAGCTACCACGGAATTCTTCTGGCTTTTACCCCGTGGAAATTATTTGGGAAAGCAATAGTCCGACGGTTCAGCCTAAAGGAATTAAGCCAGTGGTTTTGGTTGGGGCAAACATATACCCAATGCAAAAGTTGTTAGCGGCGGATGGCAAATGGGTGGAGAACCGGTGGCAGACATTGATCCCAGTGGGCCCACAGCAAAATGAATTGCGTTATCGGGTGAAAGTCAATTGGAATCAATCTAGCTTTGGCTCCGCACCCAAGGGCAACAGTCAGATCACCGAGGAACGAACTTTAAGGATTAATGATTGATTTTCCTTAAATTTTCCTCGAGCGATTCCGCATGCCGATTGCTTTTTTCACGAGCATAGATTGCTTGTTAATAACACACACAAATGCCACTTGACCCATAGGCATTAAATGACGTTTTTCGAGGCCTAGTTGCTGATGAAAGCGAAAGTGATTATTACCCCTAAAGCGGAAGTGTTGGATCCTCAGGGGAAAACGGTTCAAACCGCTCTGGAACAAATGGGGTGTACGGGAGTTCGTCAAGTTCGTGTGGGTAAATACATCGAAGTGGAAATGGATGGAGACCACGATACGGTGAAAACGAAACTCAGTGAGTACGCCGATAAATTCCTCGCTAATCCAAACATAGAAGATTACCGCCTCAAGCTTGAGGACTGATGAATTTTGCTGTCCTCCAGTTTCCCGGTTCTAATTGTGATCAGGATTGTGTTCATATACTGCGAAATGTATTGGGTCACTCGGCTTCTTTTCTGTGGCATAAGGAAAAAAGCTTGGGGAATGCCGATGCGGTATTAGTACCAGGGGGCTTCAGCTATGGCGATTACCTCAGAACTGGTTCCATTGCCCGTTTCAGTCCAGTAATGTCATTGGTCAAGGAGTTTGCTGATCAGGGTGGGTATGTTTTGGGCATCTGTAATGGATTTCAGATACTCTGTGAGGCTGGGTTACTACCGGGGGCATTGATATGTAATCGGTCATTGCAGTTTCGTTGTGAGCATGTATATCTGAAAGTTTCGAATCATGAATCTCCATTTACCTGTCAAATACCTCAGGACAAGGTGTTGAGGATTCCCATTGCTCACGGTGAGGGGAATTATTTTTGTGATGAAAAGACACTGGAAACACTCGAGGCCAATGGGCAGATTCTTTTTCAATATGTCGATAAAGATGGGGACTTGACCGATCATGCCAACCCCAACGGGTCCCTTAAAAATATAGCCGGTATATGCAATATTAAGGGCAATGTTGCGGGAATGATGCCGCATCCTGAGAGAGCATCGGAGTTGGCACTTAATGGAGATGATGGTCGACTCATATTTGAAAGTTTGCTTCATACTCTGAACCCCACCTTAACCACCGTTTAATTAGTGCCNGCTGATCCCCCCATTACGCCTGAAATNATCGCTGATCACGGNCTTACGCCTTCGGAATATGACCGGATTAAGGAGATCATTGGTCGCGAGCCNAATTTCACTGAGTTGGGAATTTTTAGTGTGATGTGGAGTGAACACTGTTCCTATAAAAACACCCGTTTGCTTTTGAAGGACTTTCCAGTTAAATCTCCCCGTGTTCTCGTGGGTGCGGGTGAGGAAAATGCAGGTATTTTGGATATCGGTGATAATTTGGCCATATCCTTCAAAATCGAAAGCCATAATCACCCGAGTGCTGTCGATCCTTTTCAGGGAGCAGCCACGGGGGTGGGAGGCATCATTCGCGATATATTCACAATGGGCGCCCGGCCGGTATGTGCTATCAACTCCCTACGGTTCGGCGAACTTTCCAATAGTGAGGTACGTCGATTGTTTCGGGGGGTAGTCAGTGGTATTGCCCATTATGGTAACTGTTTTGGTATTCCCACCGTGGCAGGTGAGGTATATTTTGACAAAAGTTACGAGGGCAACCCACTTGTGAACGCTTTTGCTTTGGGGGTGCTTAGACACGACCAAATCGCCCGTGGTGCGGCAAAGGGGGTCGGTAATCCGGTTTTTTATGTTGGTCCAGCTACCGGGCGTGATGGTTTGGCCGGCGCTGCCTTTGCTTCGCAGGATTTAACGGAAGAATCTGCTGAGCAACAACGCGGAGCAGTTCAGGTGGGAGATCCGTTCATGGAGAAACTGTGTATGGAGGCGTGTCTTGAATTGCTTGCTACTGGAGCAGTGGCGGGNATTCAGGATATGGGAGCTGCGGGANTGACCTGTTCGACTTGTGAAACTGCTGCCCGTGGGGGGACCGGTATCGAGATTGATTTGGCAAAAGTTCCTCAACGTAGTCCGGGAATGGTCCCCTATGAAATTCTCTTGTCTGAATCCCAAGAGAGGATGTTNATCATTGTCGAAAAAGGGCGTGAGGAAGAGGTCAAACGCATTTTTGACAAGTGGGATTTACCTTGGGCAGAAATTGGTAGTGTGACCGGTACGGGCCAAATGGTCGTGAAAAACCACGGTGAAATTGTGGCCGACCTTCCGGCCGCTAAACTTGCTGATGAAGCGCCAGTTTATCAGCGTGAAGCTAAAGAACCTGCGTACCTTCGTGGGGTTCGTAATTTTACCTTGGATGCAATTGAGGATCAGGATGATCCACAGAAAACTTTGGAGAAGCTTCTCGAATGGCCTAGTATTGCGTCCAAAAACTGGGTTTATCGGCAATACGATCACATGGTGCGTGCTAATACCATGGTAAATCCCGGNAGTGATGCAGCCGTCATTAGAATTAAAGCTGATAGTGTCCCCGGGGGAGGTAAGGAAGCGGATTTTCCAGAAAAGTTAATTGCCCTTGCTGTCGATTGTAATGCTGTTCATGTGTATCTTGATCCTTACGAAGGTTCAAAGGCCGCAGTGGCTGAATGCGCGCGCAACCTTGCTTGTACTGGAGCAGTTCCAATCGGGACAACCGATAACCTAAATTTTGGCAACCCNCATAATCCTGAGCTATTCTGGCAACTNAAGGAGTCTGTGCGNGGATTGGCAGAGGGTTGCGTTGCTTTTAATGCTCCTGTTACCGGGGGCAACGTTAGTTTATACAATCAGAATCCCAATGGGGCCATTGATCCGACTCCTACCGTAGCTATGGTGGGATTGATAGAGCAGAAGGAGCATATCACCACGCAATGGTTCAAAGATGAGGGGGATGCAATCATTCTTCTCGGTGATTTGGTTGATAGTTCAGATGGCTTGGAAGGACTCGGAGGATCGGCCTATCTGCAGGTAATTCACGGACAAAAAAATGGAAGCCCACCATCTTGCGATTTAACTGCTGAGCGAACACTTGGGGCAACTCTGTTGGGGTTAATCCAGAGTGGTCTGGTNAAAAGTGCCCACGATTGNGCNGANGGCGGGATTGGTGTGGCTTTGGCCGAAAGTTGTTTTTCAGAGTTGCATGGGCGCAATACACCCTGTTTTCTAGGCGCTGATGTGAATCTATCAGATTCTGAAGATACTAGACTTGATGCATTGCTTTTTGGTGAGTCACGCGGTCGGGTGATTATNTCGTGCTCAGATCTCGACGCGGTGAAGCTCGTTGAACGGGCAAAATTGATGGGAGTACCTTCTCAGAGAATAGGAACGGTCGGAGGGGATCAGTTAAAAATTAAATCACCGAAAGGTGAACATATTTGGGAGATCGCCGTTTTGCATGATCTCTGGTGGAATTCAATCGGTAANGCAATGGCCTGAGGGAATTTTAGATGAGCGATTCTGAGATTAACACTCCTTGTAACAATGCAGGATTGCAGGCTTACGTTAATCATTCGGACGAATTACGGGAAGAATGCGGTGTGTTTGGGATTTTTGGGCACCCTGATGCGGCAACTATAACCACGCTCGGCTTGCATGCTCTGCAGCATCGTGGCCAGGAGGCTGCGGGTATCGTTTGCTCTGATGGAAAGCAGTTTTTCGCAGAGAGGCGAATGGGATTAGTTAGCGAAAACTTCACTAAAGCCTCTGTTATTGGTCGACTCAAGGGCGAGAATGCAATNGGTCATGTTCGTTATTCTACGACCGGAGATACGATTTTGCGAAATGTTCAGCCATTATTTGCAGATTTTGCTGGCGGAGGCTTTGCTTTGGCNCATAANGGNAATTTAACCAACGCCCTATCAATAAGGAAAACATTGGAGAAATCCGGCGCCATCTTTCAGTCTACTTCCGATACTGAGACCATTCTGCATTTGGTGGCCAGAAGTAACGGGGCTAAGACTGTTGATCGATTCATAGATGCTTTGGCGCAAATAGAAGGAGCCTACGCGTTGGTTGGGTTAACCAACAAAAAAATGATTGGAGTACGTGATCCGCTCGGGATTCGGCCTTTGGTTCTGGGTAAGCTAGATGGTTGTTACATATTGGCATCAGAGACCTGTGCTTTGGATATCATCGGGGCAGATTTTATTCGTGAAGTTGAAAACGGTGAGGTCGTGGTCATTACCAAGGANGAAGTAAAGAGTTATCACCCGTTTCCTGAAAAGCCCCGTCGTCACTGTATATTTGAGTATATATATTTTGCTCGTCCAGATAGCGTGGTTGACGGCCATAGTGTTTATGAATGTCGAAAGAGTTGCGGCAGGCAATTAGCGAGTGAAAGTAATGTCCAAGCCGATATGGTCATTCCAGTGCCTGATTCAGGTGTTCCTGCGGCTATCGGTTATGCTGAGGAATCACAGATACCGTTTGAACTGGGAATTACCAGAAACCATTATGTTGGACGAACGTTTATTGAACCCAAGCAATCCATAAGATCGTTTTCAGTTAAACTTAAACATAATGCNAATCGAGCTTTGGTGGAAGGGAAGCGGATTGTGCTGGTAGATGATTCGATTGTTCGAGGAACGACATCGGTTAAGATCGTGCAGATGATGCGAGATGCNGGTGCCCTTGAAGTACATATGCGGATTGCTGCTCCTCCCATTACTCATCCAGATTTTTACGGTATTGATACACCGAGCAAAGACCAACTCCTGGCGGCCAACATGGATTTGGAGGAAATGTGCAAACACCTTGGTGCNGATAGTTTGGCTTTTCTCACAGTTGATGGGCTTTATCGAGCTTTGGGGCATCCTGAAGGCAGGAATCCTGATTTGCCTCAATANACCGATCACTGTTTCACCGGCGATTATCCAACCAGTCTCATTGATGAGCATGGTGATGAAAATTTTAATCAGTTATCTCTTTTGGCTATNTCTGATAACAATGATTAATCACACTAAACTGANTCCATGACTACGAGTGCATATGCAAAAGCTGGGGTAAATCTGGAGGTTAGTAACCAACTTAAGTTGGGATTAAAAACAATGCTAAAGACTGCTTCTCGCCCCGAGGTATTGGGCAAGGTCGGCGGTTTTGGGGGGTTGTTTCAGTTTAATTCCAAAAAATATAAAAAGCCTGTCCTTGTTTCGAGTGTTGATGGAGTTGGGACAAAGCTGAAAGTTGCTTTTGCCATGAATNGCCATGATTCTATAGGTCAAGATTTGGTGAACCACTGTGTGGATGACATTGCGGTTTTGGGTGCTGAGCCTTTGTTTTTTTTGGATTATCTTGGGGCGGGAGAATTAAAGCCGAGTGTTTTTGAGCAAATCGTCGGCGGGTTTGCCAAAGGTTGTGCGGAAAACAATTGCGCATTGATAGGTGGGGAGACGGCGCAAATGCCGGGTTTTTACCAGAAGGGTGAATACGATGTTAGCGGTACAATAGTGGGTGTGGTTGATAAAGCCAAAATGCTGGATGGCCGCGGTATTAAAGCCGGAGATGTGGTAATTGGAATTGCTTCAAGCGGTTTACATACCAATGGCTATTCACTTGCCAGAAAGGTGTTTTTCGAAACTCTAAAACTAAAGCCCCGTACGCGAGTGCCGGAGTTGGGTTGTACTGTGGGTGAAGAATTATTAAAGGTTCACCGTAGTTACGGACCTTTGGTGCAGTCTTTGCTCAGGACTTACAACAAGGCGGGAAGAGTNCGTGTCATTAAAGGGCTTGCACATATAACGGGAGGTGGTTTTATCGATAACATACCCCGTGTTTTACCCAATAAATGTGGTGTGAAAATAGAACGTGGTAGCTGGCCTGTTTTGCCGGTCTTTGATTTTATCGAAAAACATGGAAAGGTGGACAATGCCGAAATGCATCAAGTCTTTAACATGGGAATTGGNATGACAGCTATTGTAAATGNCGCGAAGGCTGATAGTGTTTTACGAAGCATCCGACGTTTAAATCATGGAGCTTGGATCATAGGTTCGATTACTCAAGGTAGGCGGAGAGTGAAATTAGTCTGATGAAAATTCTCTTGATAGGTGGCGGAGGCCGAGAGCATGCACTTGCATGGAAAATTGCCCAAAGTCAACGCGTCACTCAATTATGGGTGGCGCCCGGAAACGGAGGCATTGCGGGGGAGTTTACCAGTCGTGGTGAGCCNGTAGAATGCGTGGATATTGGGGCGGAAGATTTGCCAGCATTAATTGCTTTTGCGCTCGAGCACAAACCTGATTTAACAGTGGTAGGGCCTGATAATCCCCTGTCGATGGGCGTAGTAGATTTATTTAAGGAGCATGATTTGCCTATTTGGGGACCAAACCAAATGGCGGCTCAATTTGAATCCTCCAAAGTGTTTAGTCAGGATTTTATGGCTCGACATAATATTCCTACTGCCCGTTCAGGAACATTTGATTTTCCAACTGCGGCTAAGAGTTTTGCCGCAGAACTTGATGGCAAGTGTGCCATCAAGGCTGACGGGTTAGCTTTAGGTAAAGGGGTTCTTCTAAGTAAGACTATTGATGAGGCGGAGTCAGCCATTGATTCAATGATGGTCGAACAACAATTTGGTGAGGCAGGCAATAGCATAGTTATTCAGGAGTTTCTAGAAGGGGTGGAAGTAAGTCTGCACATTCTGACTGACGGTCGATCTTATGTTTTATTCCCGACCTCACAGGACCATAAAAGGGCCTTTGATGGGGACGAGGGGTTAAATACAGGAGGAATGGGCACCTATTCTCCAGCGCCATTTTTGAATGAAGCTGAACTAGAATCGATCAAGCGTTCAGTGGTTGAACCTTGGCTACAGGGGTGTGAGGCTGAGGGGATCGATTTTTGCGGAATTCTCTACCCAGGTTTAATGTTGACCGATGACGGCCCCAAGGTATTGGAATTTAATGCTCGCTGGGGAGATCCAGAAACTCAAGCTTACTTGATGCGATTGGAAACGGATTTGGTAGATTTGTTTGAGGCTTGTGTTGATCGTAGACTCGCAGAAATGGATGTTAAATGGAAAGATGAGGCAGCTGTTTGTGTGGTGATGGCTTCAGGAGGATACCCGGGTAGTTACCAGAAAGGGAAGTTGATAGAGGGAATTTCTGATGCTGAGTCAGTCGATACAGTGAAGGTTTTTCATGCTGGAACAATTTTGAAGGATGGGGAACTTGTTACCAATGGGGGTCGTGTGCTTGGAGTGACTGCCTTGGGTAATACCATTGAAGAGGCATGCACCGAAGCGTATGGTGCTGTGGATAAAATAAGGTTTGATGGTGCGCATGTTCGCAGGGATATTGCGGCTAAAGCATTGGTTAAATAATTATAAAAGCCCTAGGGGCATGAAAAAAATTCTTTTTGTTTGTACGGGTAATATTTGTCGCAGTCCAATGGCGGAGGGTTTTTTCCGTGAACTAACCAAAAATAAGGAGGGTTACCATTCTTTGTCTGCAGGGTTGGCCGCCATTGATGGGCAACCACCCAGTACGCATTCGGTAACTTCAATGCAAGAGGTTGGGGTAGACATTGCCGCNCAGAAAAGCACTCAGATCAGTCCTGAATTGGTAGAGTCTGTTGACTACATATTTGGGCTGGCTGATGGGCACGTTGAAAATATGGTTCGTTATTTTCCCCAGGCCCGTGAAAAGATTTTTCTTCTGCGTGAATTTGTNGAGGATTTGCCTGTGCACGAGCGCGNAATTTCCGATCCAATTGGCGGAAGCGTGGAAATATATAAGCTATGCCGTGATCAGATCAAACAGGGAGTAGAATCTATCATTCCATTTATAGAACAACAATCGATGACAGAACAAAAAAAAGGTCAATTCACAGTTGCGATCGGAGCAGATCACGGCGGTTTCANATTGAAAGAATCTCTCAAACATTACCTTGAGAGTCAGGGCGTTGCCTTNCAGGACTATGGTCCCACGANTGANGAGTCCTGCGACTACACAGATTTTGCGCAAGCGGTCAGTCGNAGCGTAGCTAGCGGGCAGCACGAACGGGGTATTTTGATTTGCAAGACAGGCATAGGTATGAGTATTGCCGCCAATAAAATTTCTGGTGTTCGAGCTGCTCTGGTGACGGATGTTGAAACCGCTGCTATTACTCGCAATCACAATGATGCTAATGTGTTATGNCTGAGTGCCGTTCAAATTGGAGCTGAAACAGCCAAAGGGGTTGTTGATGTTTTTCTTAAAGAGGATTTTGAAGGAGGACGTCATGGTCGNCGGGTGGATAAATTGGAGGGAAGTGAACGGCTTGAAAGCGTGGATTCGGATATTGATGAGGTCGTTCGTTTAGAGAATCAGCGGCAACAAGAAAATATCGAATTAATTGCCAGTGAGAATTTCACCAGTCCTGCAGTTATGGAGGCACAGGGCTCGGTATTGACCAATAAATATGCGGAGGGATATCCNGCTAAACGGTGGTATGGTGGTTGTGAACATGTCGATGTTGCTGAAGAATTGGCAATTTCCCGNGCNAAGGAGCTTTTCGGGGCTGACTATGCCAATGTACAGCCTCATTCAGGCAGTGGAGCGAATATGGGTGTCTACTTCGCTGTTCTTAAGCCGGGTGATAAAATGCTTACTATGGATTTAAGTCATGGCGGACACTTGACTCATGGGAATGCAGTAAATTTTTCCGGCAAATTTTTTGAAATCATNCATTACGGGGTTGGTAAGGAGGATGAGCGCATCGATTATGATCAGCTGTCGGTTATGGCNGAAAAACATAAACCAAAGATGATTACAGTTGGCGCCAGTGCNTATTCGAGAGTCATAGATTTTGAGCGAATGGGTGAGATAGCAAGAGGGTGTGGCGCAATGTTATTGGCTGATATTGCCCATATCGCTGGATTAGTGGCAGCCGGTTGTCATCCCAACCCTGTCCCTCATGCTGATTTTGTTACTACTACGACTCACAAAACTCTACGCGGCCCTCGTGGAGGATTGATAATGGCAAAAGAGAAGTATGCCAAAGNGCTNAATAGCAATGTGTTTCCGGGAATTCAAGGAGGACCATTGATGCATGTGATTGCGGCAAAGGCGGTGTGTTTTAAGGAGGCGCTTTCCCCAGAATTCAAGGAATATCAGCAACAGGTAGTTATGAATGCCAAGGCACTTGCTGAAGGGATGGAGCGGAACGGATTTCGGTTGGTGAGTGGGGGTACTGATAACCATCTGATTTTAGTTGATGTTCAGGCAAAGGGTCTGACAGGTAAAGAAAGTCAAGAGGCNCTTGATTCAGCAGGAATTACAGTTAACAAGAATACCATTCCTTTTGAAACCCTTTCGCCATTCAAGGCAAGTGGCGTGCGATTGGGCACTCCAGCAATGACTTCTCGTGGTATGCGAGAGGCGGAAATGGAGGCAATTGCGGANATGATTTCAGAAGTTTTGGGTGATGTAAATAATGTTGACGTTGCTAAAAAAGTACGCCAGCGTGTCCGTGAACTGACTACGCGTTTTCCGCTCCCTTACTGACTTACGAGTGGTGCGTACAGTTGAAAAATCCCGCTAATCCCACTTAAAAATAGGGTGCTGAGCTTTCGGCGCGGGGTGAATTAATTAGTTCTATTATGCCCAGACCCGCAAATCACAATAGCAATAAGCGGCGGCCGCAAAAACGAGGTGGTCGCAGACGTCAATCATCCAATTTACCGGAAGGATTGCCCGCAGATGTTGAAGAGTATGGTGAAGATCTTGCNGCGTTACAGGAGGCGGATGGCGAAGAGATTAACATTGGTCATTTGCAGAAAAAAGANATCGCAGAGCTTAACGCGATGGCTAAAGATATGGAGGTTGAGAATTTCGGAACCATGCGCAAGCATGAGATGATTTTTCAGATTCTCCGCAAGCATGCTGAAAATAAGGGGGTTCTCATAGCTGATGGGGTGCTTGAAATTTTACCTGAAGGATTTGGGTTTCTCCGTTCACCTCATTACAACTATTTGCCGTGCCCNGAGGATGTATATGTTTCTCCCTCTCAGATTCGTAGATTTGANCTGCAGACTGGTGATCAGATTGAGGGGCGTATCCGGCCTCCGAAGGAAAAGGAAAAATTTTTCGCCCTGTTGATGGTTGACAAGGTCGGCGGAGAAGAGCCGGAGAAGGCAAAAGACAAAACTCATTTCGATAACCTTACACCATTATTTCCCGANGAACGCTTCCTTCTGGAGACTGATTCCGAAGAATATTCTACCAGGGTTTTNGACATTGTNTGTCCTATTGGTAAAGGAACCCGGGGTATTATTGTTGCTCCACCTCGTACAGGTAAAACGGTACTGATGCAAAAGCTCGCNAATGCAGTGCTGAAGAATAATCCAGATACATACCTGATTATTTTACTGATTGATGAGCGGCCAGAAGAGGTGACTGATATGCAGCGTACTTGTATTGGTGCAGAAGTTGTCAGTTCTACTTTTGATGAACCACCCGAACGTCACGTTCAGGTAGCTGAAATGGTTATAGAAAAAGCCCGACGCATGGTGGAGCACGGGCAGGATGTGATGATTCTACTCGATTCCATCACGCGCTTGGCTCGTGCTTATAACACCGTTCAGCCCCATTCAGGTAAAATTCTNTCAGGGGGTGTAGATGCCAATGCTCTGCATAAACCCAAGCGTTTCTTCGGGGCAGCACGTAATATTGAAGAAGGAGGCTCTTTAACAATCATGGCGACTGCCTTGGTTGACACCGGAAGTCGAATGGATGAAGTTATTTTNGAAGAATTCAAGGGAACGGGTAACATGGAGGTTCACCTTGATCGTTCTTTGGTTGATCGGCGAATTTTNCCCTCGATCAACGTAGCTATGAGTGGAACACGAAAAGAGGAATTGTTGTACCATCCCGATGAGTACACCAANGTTGCNGTANTACGCCGGGCTCTTACCGAAGTGCCTGCGGTCGAAGCGATGGAGCTGCTTCTCTCGAAGATGCGTAAATCTCCCAACAATATCGCCTTCCTAATGGCGCTGGATCTCAAGTAAGTGAATCTATAGCTTTAGCNATACGTCTCANTNTGGCTAGAACTACNGAGATNATGATTCTTATNAAGAAAAAATTCCGATTTTCAGTTTTTCTTNTANTGGGNTTGGGGGTNATGGGGTGTGGAGAAAAAAATCAGATTCAGGTATACACTATTCCNGCNGANCCAGCACCTCCGGAGAGCTGGGAGNTTAGCATCGCCATCATCNTTTGAAAAAGCCNGGTTTACAGTNTCTGAGTTTGAAGGANCGGCNAATGTGTCGNTGACGGTGTTGCAGGGNGACGGNGGNGGNNTACTTGAAAATGTGAANCGNTGGCGNGGTCAACTCGGNTTGGAAGCGATTGAAGAAAAGGATCTTCANGNCGAATTANAGCCNGTAGANGCNCTGGGGAAAGANGCNCGTGTAGTTGACATCAATGGCACTTCTAGTCGNTCACAACTAGAAGANAGNTTNGTNGGGGTTATTGCTCCTCAAGGAGAACTCACCTGGTTTTATAAGNTAANGGGNACTCCTTCGGTGGTTGAAAAGGCNCGNNATGAATTTTTGGATTATCTACCGCAGTGGAGGTGATTGAATGAACAANAATCCNTTNATTAAGTTGNTAACTTCGCTTTGGGTNACCGTCANTCTTTTGGCGTTCTCTNTGGTNATNATATTNNTGGGAACNATGGCCCAAGAACCCATGGGNTTGAATATTGCGGTGGACNGGTTTTTTAAAGATTGGTTNGTTGNCTCTGTGGCNATGGAGGCAGCGNTNAGGAAAACGNTTNANCTTTTCGNATGGAATGTGGCTCCGGTTACNNCAGANCNAATATTGGGNAATNCNGGNNTNCCNGNNTTNCCGGGNGGNTACNTANTTGGGNNNNTNTTGTTNATAAATCTNCTTGCNGCNTATTATCAGCGCTTTGAGTGGTCGGCAAAAAAGGCGGGTACTTACATATCTCACNTCGGGATNATTACTCTTCTTGTCGGTCAAATTGCCACCGATATNTTACAGGAGGAGAGTTTNGTGGATATGGAGCGGGGTGATCGNCGAAACTATTCCGTATCTTTTGANNANAATGAAATGGTTTTCATGTTGCCCATTGAGGGNCANTCNAACCGNGTNATTTCNATTCCNGAGAAGATGNTGACTGTTGGNAGNAAAATTACCCANCCCGAATTAGGCGGACTCACCCTTGAGGTTGAAAAATANTGGGTCAATGCCAAGCCTATGACAGCGGATCAATTGGTTGAATTGGATAATCAGAATCAGACTGATCTGCAAAAAGAGGTGGTCGATCAAATTTTGGAAGTAATGAATTTNCGCATTACTGAAATGGAGAAACATCTAAATGAAAATCCTGATTCAGGTCAACGCAGTGAANTAACACGGTTAAAGGGGCGTTTTTTTGAAATCCAAGGGCAGCAAATCCAATTACGTGTTTTAGCAGATCTTCTTGGGTTAGTTGGTGAAATGGAGATGAGCGTTTATGGGCTTGAGGACAATAGTAAAAGGCTNGTTTTTAACGATCAGGTCATTCGTAATATGCTGATAAAGGTACGTGCCTACGAGGATCAAAGAACCATAAGCAATTTATTTACNGAGGCAACCAAAGGGCGATTGAGGGGCTGCACTTTGAGTCAGTTTGAAAATAACGCTACCGACTTCATGGTTAAAATTAAAGATTTCCCCGGAGGGTCAAGTGATAAAATTTTAAATAATACTGAAAAATATGTTAAACGAATCAAAGGTCGTGCAAAGATTTATTATGCCGGAACCGATCAGGGTCAATTGGGTCAGTTCTTTCGGTTTATTCAGCCCTTGCAGCCGGTTTTCAGTCAGAATGATCGGAACTTACCGGCAGCCTTGCTTAAGGTGACAAACGGGAAGGGCAAGAGCGGCAAATATCTTTTTACCTGTTCCAGTGACTTTCAACAGTCAGTTAATATGGACGGTGAGCAAGGTGATAAGTGGAAGGCAATTTTCCGCCCGAAACGTCACTATCTTGGGTTTGATCTGACTTTGGTGGACCTGAAGTGGGAGAAATACCGGGGTACTGAAATTCCAAAGAACTTTCAAAGCCGTGTGGTAGTCGAGGATAAAACAGAAACCCGATCAGTAGATATTTTTATGAACAATCCTTTGAGGAAAGGCGGTCAAACTTTTTATCAATTTCAAATGAACCAAAACCAGTTGGGGGCGACTGTGCAGACCGTTCTTCAAGTGGTAAAAAACCCCAACTGGATTACTGCCTACATAGGTTGCGTAGTTGTATCAGTTGGTTTGTTGTATCAGTTTATATATCATTTAGTTGGTTTTTCGCGGAAACGGAGATCGATACAGGAGAAATGAAGCTATGAGTGAGGAATCTCAATCGCAAAAANAAGAAAAAATCGAATCTCAAAATGATCGAGCACCGATTTGGCCATGGATTGTAGTTGGNTTCCTCGCTTTATTCATGGCTGTGTGGCCGATCTTTTTTCCGCCAAAGGCGGCTGAGGGCGTCTTTGATCATCATGCTTTTGGAAAGCTNCCGGTGCTTTTGGGTGGTCGTATTAAGCCAATGGATAGTGTGGCTCGTAATTCATTACTGCAGATTGCCGGCCAACAAAAAATTGCACTGGATGGTAATGGCCCCAACAAAGAGTGGGGCGATCTTTATGAGTTGAGCCAAAAGGCAAATGGTGAGGGATTATTTCACCGGAAGTTTTATCAATTTGGAAAGCGCCCCCGAAAACTGCATGCCACCCAATGGCTGATGGAGGTAATGATGGAGCCGGACGTTGCCGATAAACGATTTGTTTTTCGAGCGGATCATCCTGAACTTTTNAGTGAATTACAGTTGGAAAATGTGGGAGTAGATAAATCAGGATTACGTTACTACACCTTTGAGCAATTGCAGCCATTTGTGATGTTGCTGCATAAGAAAAAGCAAGTCATTGGAGGTAAGGATGCAGCTGCTCGTACGCCCTATGAACGTGCTGCTTTCCAGCTTGCCCATTCATTGGAGCTCTACATCCAACTGCGTTATAGCCTTCAGCCTAATTTTCTGGCTTTGGGGGAATCGGGTGGTCGACTCAGTGGGATTTCTGATTATGCCCGCGAACTTGAGACAATGCGGGAAGTCTCCGCAGAGCTAAAATCATTTTTAAGTGCCAAAAAAAGTGNGTGGCCCGAAGATAAGTCTTGGCCTCATATTTTTGCCGCATTGCAGTGGCATCAAAAAACCGCCAGGGAGCTTGAAGACTGGGAGGCAGAAGGTAAGGCCTTTGTTCGTGGTTCAGCTGCTGAGGCTGATACTCTGGGTAAACTTTTTTTCGAAATGGATCGNTCAGGGGGTATTACCANAGAGAATTTAGCAGCGGGNAAAGAGGAGGAACTGCTAGCCAAACTTAAAGAACGGTTAGAGCAGTTGCAGCAAGGTAATCGGGGGAATCCTAGTTTCGCCTCAATTAATCANGTGATAGAGGACTTTCTCTCGGTNGATAAGGAGGCGCAAGGCAAGATAGCACGATATTTGATGTTGGTTGAAGGCCCTCTGCAAACCATGCAGGCTAGAGCTAATTTGCTAATGATTCCTCCCGCAAAAAGGNTTGGAGAAGCAGAAGGTTGGGTAAAAACAGCAGAGTCTACTCTGCATGACATTGGGNCATTGGGTGAGGTTTCAGAACCAGTGCGCTTATATGCACAAATGAGTAGCGCCTTCGACTCGCAACAAAAAGGAGAACCNGACGGTGATGTTGCTGCGTTTAATACAGCAGCAAATAAACTGAACAATTGGATGTCTCAAGAGGAGCATAATACAAAGCTCATATCTCTCCCATTACTCGGATGGCCNAAATGGAAAATAAATAAAAGTAACTGGGAGCATTTCTTTAACACCTATGCCCCATTTTTNAGGGCCCANGGTTTTTATATCTTCGCCTTATTATTCGCCTGNTTTTCCTGGTTAAAGATGTCNCGNGGGTTGGTTAATNCGGCCTTTTACTTTATCGGACTTGCCTTCGTGCTTCANACCTTGGGTTTGATTTTCAGAATGGTTTTGGAAGGTCGGCCGCCAGTTACTAATCTGTATTCATCTGCAGTTTTTGTCGGCTGGGGTGCAGTTTTATTGGGCTGGGTTCTTGAACGNATTTATCGTAATGGCATTGGTAGTTGTGTGGCGGCATTGGTTGGATTTTCGACCCTGATTATCGCCGATCATTTGGCAAAAAGTGGGGATACCATGGAAATGATGCGGGCGGTTCTAGANACCAATTTCTGGCTGGCAACCCATGTGGTNATAATCACCGTTGGTTATGCGGCAACCTTTCTGGCTGGGTTTTTGGCAATAGTATATGTTTTAAGNGGTGTTTTCACATCTTCNCTGGAAAGTGANATAGCCAAAAGTTTGGCGCGTATGGTGTATGGGATTGTGTGTTTTGCCACACTTTTCAGTTTTGTGGGCACGGTTCTGGGTGGCATTTGGGCAGACCAATCCTGGGGACGTTTCTGGGGTTGGGATTCAAAAGAAAATGGAGCTCTGATGATCGTGGTATGGAATGCGATCATTCTTCATTGTCGATGGGGTGGGTTTATCAGGGATCGAGGGTTAATTGTGCTCGCCTTGTTTGGAAACGTCATTACGGCTTGGTCTTGGTTCGGTGTGAATATGTTGGGCATTGGCCTCCATAGCTATGGATTTATGGACGAAGCATTTGGCACCTTAAAGTGGTTCGCNTTGTTGCAGATGCTTTTCATGATTGCCGCAGCGCAGCCANTNCACAATTGGCTAAGTGGGAAACACCTTGCCAAAGAACACAACCGCGCTATTTCAGTTATCGTAGCAATCATGATGGCGATTGGTTTTGTTTTACACGGGGTTTCATTGCCCGCCATTATTGGAACAGAGCATGGGNGTTTAGGATCCATCCTCAGTCTTCTTGGCATATTTCTTGTCATAGCCGGGTTGCTACTCTCATTTATTCCCGCTAATTTCACCGGTACCACGGTTAAAAAGGCGGCTTGAGCGAAGGCANTAATAGTTCTGCTTTTCCGAAGGGGGTTAATTACCTCTTTCTGTTTTTCTTTTTCAATTTCATTTCCTGTTTGCCGCTCATGGGGAGTCCAATGTTACTCTATGCAGAGAGCCTTGGGGCGAGCGCAAAGATAACAGGGGTTATATTCGGCCTGACGCCACTAATGGTTGCCTTGCAAATTCCGGCTGCAGGTTATGTATCCCAGTCTGGATACAAACGGTTTATTGTAACAGGTTGGACAATTCGACTGATTTTTGTTTTACCACTGATTGCTGTTCCTTTGCTTCACGGTCGTATCAGTCAAGAAGCACAATTGGCCATCGTGATCGGGTCACTTTTTTGTTTTAATCTGATTAGAGGAATTGCCAGTACGGCGTGGTTTCCGTGGATTACCGGCCTGATTCCGGAAAATATCCGTGGTCGATATCTGACCTGGGAGAATGCCTGTTATAGTCTGGGAAGTTTATTATGCCTTCTTCTTTCAGCTTTGCTTTTAGGTTCAAATCCTCCCAGCGCAAAATTTACTGGCTTATTTACCTTCAGCCTTATAACCGGCCTCATTAGCCTTTGGTTTGTGTATCAAGTGCCCGATGCACCGGTGAATCCTGAGGAAGTATCCCATAAGGAGCCTGCCCCNTGGCGGGAGATCTTAAGGCACAGTTCTTTCCGNAAGTTACTGGGCGTGCATTTTGTTTGGGCTATTTTAATTGGCGGGTTGATGCCCTTCATTGTGAAGTATCTCAAGGGGCCTGTAGGCATGGATTATGATTNGGTAATTTATGCCGATGCAGCTAAATATTTGGGAGGTCTCGTTACCTTATGGTTTTTGCACTCCCGCCTTGATCGGTTGGGTAGTCGTCCTCTGATGATGTTNGCCGGTGCTGCTTGGTTTATTATTGTTTTGGCACTGATCGGAATGAGTTCTCATTTGATCGAAGCCAAAATGGTTGTTGTTTGTTTAGTTGGCGTGGTAATCGGCTTTGCTTTTTGCACTTTTGGGATGTCGCTCACCAAGCTGGTCATGGGTACGGTTCCTGATGCAGGGAAGAGTCACTTTTTTGCTCTTTATTCAGTGGTCGGAAGTTTGACCCTCGGGCTNNGCCCGTTTCTTTGGGGTACATTGATTGATTCANTGGATGGAGTTGAANTAATTCGTCTTGGATTAAACTGGAACCAGTACAGCATNAGTTTTTCCNTATTAGTTGGAGTGTTGNTCCTGCTATTTCTATTGGTTTTGGGGNTGGAGGAGGAAAAGGCGGCCAACTTTAATCAGTTGGTTAGGGATCTGATAAGGAATAACCCCCTGAGGGATTGGTTGAGGCGTTAGGGATCCACCCGCACAGGNGTGCCCACTTCCACCATGCCTGCTAACTTTTGAGCATTCCAATTGGCAAGTCTGAAGCATCCCAGAGAAGTGGTGCGGCCAACTTTTTCAGGATCGGGCGTTCCATGAATACCATAACTGTCTTTACTAAGACTGAGCCAGGTTGTGCCTACGGGATTGTTGGGCCCGGGGGGAATAGTGAGTTTCCCTGAGGCTGCCCGTGCCTCGGGCGAGGTTGGAAAGTTAGCGGGATTAAATGTGTAATTGGCCTGTTCGGCAATGGCGGTAATCGTTAGATCGCCAACCGGTCGCTTGTCGGCCTTAGTGGCGATAGAGCAGGGGAAACGGGCNACAAGTTTGTTATCTGCGTCATAGACATCCAACAGACGTTGGGCAAGCTGAATGTGGATCAGGGCNGCCCGGATTGCTGGGCCAGGCATTGCGGTATTCGGAACTTTCACCGGTGTATTGGCCCTGACTGAACTCCATACAATGGTTGGATTGATACGCATCAAATACCGAGGCGAGCAGTGATGTTGTTCGGCCAGCATTTCCAGAACACTTTCGAAGGCCATAGATTCCTGTTGGGATTTCTCGGTCCAGCTATTACCTAAAGGTTTCACCTGTGCCAGTTCAGATTCGGTGATGGTGCGGGTGACCAGTGCAGCCTGTTGCAGACGCAGTTTCTGTTTGGTGGGCATGTCGGCAATGCCGGTTACCTTGAGTCCATTATTATGCTGAAAAGCGATGAGTGCAGCCTGGGTTTGTGGTCCCGTAAAGCCGTCAATGGAGCCGGGTGAATAACCGGCACGATCCAGTGCGACCTGGATTTCAAAATCGGTTTGTGGGGGGCGGGGGGTGAAATCGCCTGAGGCAATATTGAATCCGGGAGCATCGCGATGGGCTCCGTCCAATTCAGTTAATCCAATGGCTGCAGCTGCAGTGCGATTGGTGCGTACTGGTACACCGCGCGTGGCAGTGAAGTTGTTGGTGGATTGCAGGCCAGAAATTTGAGAACCGGCCTTGACTGGGGGCGTGGTGGTAGTTGGAACGTTGACAGTGTTCGTGCGGTAGACAATCTGGGGTACCTTGACCACCTTTTCGATCTCCAAGGTGGCGGGGCTTTTAAGCCAATAGCCCAGCATACCCGTTGCGGTCATGCACGGCAAAGCCCAGATTAAATGATACCACCAAGGTTTCTCCGGTTCGGGGGGAAACATACTGCCAACCTCCTATTCTTTGGAATAAAGCACAATTTGAAGCACTGGGCGAGCAGGAAATGTGAGCTGAAGATGGTTATGATTCCGAGGAATCCTGTTCTTCAAGTTTAGTGATTTGACTGCGTAATTCTTCTATCTTGTTTTTATCGGGGAAAGTTTCCTTCAAGGCATCCTCAAGCTCACGCTGCATTTTCGCAAGAGCCACTTCCTTTTGCCGTGCCAATTCGAGTTTTTCCATTTCGGTAGCCACCGCCTGTTCACGCCTCTCAACTTCCATCTTCTGAATAATTTCGTCTGTCGATTTTTGTGACTGAGCGGTGAGGCGGGCTATTTTTTCAATACCTTTGGCATCCATGGTATTATTGGGATCATGATTTTCTCTTGGCGTTTGCTCCAAATAGTTTATGGCTACATCCTCCAGTCGATATCCGTTTAAATCATGACCAATTTCTTCAAAGATCCCATTTCTAAACTCAGTACGAATTCTACGGAGTTCCTCATTATCATATCGTGAGGCTGCAGCTTGCAAGGCATCTGAAAACTTTGCCTCAAAGAGGCCTTTTAATGTTTCAGCTTCAGAAGCGCATGCACAGCCTACACTTGCAGCCACCTCAATGATAGAAGGCTCATCAGGATTCACCATTACATAAAAGGATGCTTCGATATCTGCTCTAATATTATCCTTACATTGAGCTCCATTCTTTCCTTTTAACTCAATTTTGATCTCTTGAATCGACAGATCCATTAAGTCAAACCGGTGCAGAATGGGTAGGCATATCATNCCTGATTTCGTTACCTTTATGCCGCCGAACCCGGTTCTAATTCCTGCCATGTTAGAAGGAACTTTTTTGAAGCAAACAATCAAAAAAAGTCCAATGACNAATCCAATGCAGACGACGCTTCCGGCCATTACAATCATTTCGAGTATGCCAAACATATAGGTGCACCTTATTTGAGGATGCTTATTTTGCCTACTGTAAATATGAGTTATTTTTATACTTACATACAGAATGGTGAATCTTTACTTATTTCACCACGTTGTAGCTTTCGGATTTTTGTAGGATTTACGCGCAGAATAGATGGGTAACTAGGAAGTTTTTGGGTGGCTTAATTTTAAGCCAGAATATCCTTAATCACGTGTCCATGGACATCGGTGAGGCGTCGTTCGAAACCATTGTGATAGTAAGTGAGCCTTTTATGGTTGAGGCCAAGGAGNTGTANGATAGTGGCGTGGAAATCGTAGACGGTTGCGATGTCTTTTTCTGCCTTCCAGCCAAAGCTATCGGTTGCCCCATAGGAATGGCCTTTTTTAACACCTGCGCCAGCCAACCAGCCGGTGAAGCCATCGGGGTTATGATCACGTCCACTGGCGCCTTTTTGGAAGGTGGGCATACGGCCAAATTCAGTGCACCACACCACAAGTGTATCTTTTAAAAGACCTCGCTGCTTTAAATCTTTGAGGAGCGCAGCAGTTGGTTGATCGAGCACGGGGCCGTGCTTAGAGTACTGTTGCTCAAGTTTTTTGTGTCCATCCCAATTACTGGTGCCTTCGCCGCCGGTTTGGTAAGCACCATTAAAGAGTTGGACGAAGCGCACACCCTTCTCCAGTAGGCGACGGGCGAGGATACAGTTTCTGGCAAAGCCGGCTTTGATGGGGTTGCCGGCATCATCGGCCCCATACATTTTTAGGGTGGAAGCTTTCTCGGTGGATAGATCAGATACTTCGGGGACACTGAGTTGCATGCGTGCAGCTAGTTCATAGCTGGAAATGCGGGCGGCTAATTCTGTGTCGCCGGGAAATTTTTCCAGATGCTTTTTGTTCAGTCTTTGGAGGAAGCTACGGGTTGCTTGATCGGTTTTGGCGCTAATGCCATCAGGTCGCGCCAGATTGCGTAGTGGCTTAGAGGCGTTGAAATCGGTGCCCTGAAAGGCTGCAGGTAAAAAGCCGGGTCCCCAATTATTAATGCTACTCTGAGGTGTGCCACGGGGATCAGGAATGGCTACGTATGCAGGTAGTTCATCATTTTCTGAACCCAAAGCCCAGGTTACCCACGCCCCCATACTGGGAAAACCGTCCAGCGTATAGCCGGTGGACATGAAATTCTCACCCGGGCCATGTGTATTGGTTTTGCCGGTGAGTGAGTGAATGAAGCACATCTCATCAGCTAACTTTCCGAGATTGGGTACCAGTTCCGATATCATCTTACCGGATTGACCGCGCGGTTTGAATTCCCACGGACTCTTAGTCAGGTTGCCTTGGTCCCCCTGGAACGTTTTTAGCTCTTTACCACCCGGTAATGGCTGGCCATGCCGCTTGATGAGTTCGGGTTTAAAATCAAAGGTGTCCAATTGGCTGCAAGCACCTGAACAAAATATGACCAACACCTTGTTTGCCTTGGCCTTGAAATGGGAGTCGCGCGCGGCAAACGGTTTGGTTGGATTGATGTTGGGTTTGATGGGGTTATTCGCCCCCAAAAGTCCCTCTCGTGCCAGTAGGCTGGCCATGGCTATCCCTCCCAGCCCCTGACTGGTATGTTGTAGAAAATTCCGACGATTAAGCAATGGGTTCATGGGATGAATACAAACTCATTGGCATTTAACATGGCCCTTCCAAATTGTTTTAAGCCCTCTAATTTAATGAATGCTCCGGCGTCTTTAGCCTCCTCTGGTGTGGCAGGNCGGTTAAAGCACAGTTTGAANGCCAACTTCACCTGTAGCGCCAAGTCATTACCTGACTCATTTTCCAATCGTTTGGCGAAAAGGTCGGCCTGTTGGTTTACAAAAGTGCTGTTTAGTAGGTTCAGTGCCTGCAGCGGGGTCGTGGATCGACTTCGTTTAGGGACGCCTTGACTTGCGTCAGGGCAATCAAATGCACCGAATACACTTTCCTGTTCCTGTCTTACCTTGGTCATGTAAATCATCCGGCGCCAATCAGTGGGGCCATAGTTTTTCTTGGGAAAAAAGTGGCGGACATTTTCCATCTGCACTTCAAACCCGCTGTAACCGGGGCCACCCATTTTCAGATCAAGCACACCGCTAGCCTGTAGCATTGCATCGCGAATGGCTTCAGCTTCAAGGCGGCGCGGTGGGAAGCGCCAGAGCAGGCGGCTGGTCGCATCAATTTTTAACGCTTCGGCACGCGGGCGGCTGCTTTGTTGCCACACGCGCGAGAGTAGGATACGGCGGTGCAGTTTTTTTAGCGACCAGTCATCGTAAACTAGCGTGGCGGCGAGCCAATCGAGCAAATCTGGATGGGTGGGGACAACTCCATTATGGCCAAAATCATTGGGAGTATCTACAAGCCCTGATCCGAAGTGATGCTGCCAGATTCGATTGACAATTACACGCCGTGCCAGCGGGTTGGTGTCACTTACAATCCAGTCGGCTAATGCCAGCCGACGCTTTTGCTCGGGCGTCTTTGCATCAATTTTTAGCGAAACAAATTTGGTTAGTGCTCCTGGGGTAACTTCTTCTCGGGGTGATTCAGGATCTCCACGAAACAGGAGTCGAGTCGGTCCGGGTTGAGAAAAGGTGCCGACAAACGCCTTGGTGCTGCTCCGCAAATTCTTGAGTTGCTGCTCCGCGGATTCCATTTCGAAGAGCAACCTTCGCCCGCGTTCTGCTTCGGCCTCTGGTAGTTTGTCGAACGCATAAATTATCTTGGCTGGTTGGCTGCCTTTTAATGGCAGGCGATCCTCCGAGCTGGCGATCGTTTTCCACTCGCCGACCTTTAAGCCGGCCTCAATCTTGTAACCGACAGGCACGCGGTCACCGTACTTGCCCTGTCGGTCGCGCGCCCATTCGATACGGTCAATGTTTACGGATTCGGGTAGCTCGATTTGCACCCAACCGGTGTTACCGGCGGCAATCCAGCTTTTGGCGTTGCCATATTGGCCATCGTTGATGTGNGCGAGCTTNTGCAGTGGGTGTTTAAAGTCTCCTCCAGAACTTGCNTTGGCACCCTTACTGGAAAGTGCAAAATTTTCAGTTCCTGANAATATTTCCAGTTCATCNATGCACGGTTGACTGCGACTGCTACGTGTAATGGTGAAGCGCACAAATCGCGCTCGGACAACAGGAAAGGATTCGATGTTGTGCCTGGCCGTTACTGCCGGGCGTTTGCTCTGGGCTGGCTCGGCGATGAACTTGGCCAATTGGGACTTGAGTTGGCCGATCTTTTCTTTCAACGCGGCCACTTTGGTTTGATCNGTANCGCTTAAGGGCAGGTTGCTATCGGCATATTTCACGCCTTCGAAAATGCCTTTGAGTGCGTAGTAATCGTTTTGCGAGATGGGGTCAAATTTATGGTTATGACAACGTGCACAGCCGGTAGTAAGACCGAGGAACACCGTACCGGTGGCGTTAATTATGTCATCTAGCTCATTGGCGCGTTGCATCCGGGTGAGCTTTGGGTCTTGACCCTTCACGATATCATGTGGCCCGGCAACGAGAAAGCCTGTACCGATGGGTTCACCCAATGCGTCGCCAGCGAGTTGTTCGCGCACAAACTGATTGTACGGCTTATCCTCATTTAGTGCCCGAATTACCCAGTCACGATAAGGCCATGCATGGTTGCGCTCGCGGTTGGTTTCAAATCCATGAGTCTCCCCGAAGCGCACCAAATCTAACCAATGACTAGCCCAACGTTCTCCATAACGTGGGCTTGCCAGCAATTCATCGATTAACTTTGGATAGGCGTTGGGTGAGTCATCATTGAGAAATGCTTCCACTTGCTTTGGGGTTGGTGGAAGTCCGTGCATTACTGGGTATAAACGACGGATAAGTTTGGTTTTGTCTGCTCTGGGATTAAAATCTAACTCTGCATTTTTCAGTCGTTTT
>PBEJ01000024.1 GCA_002719595.1 Verrucomicrobiales bacterium | reverse complement strand
AAATCTGGAGAGATTTCATAACGACCCCCCAAATCGTTGAGGCTTTCTGGAGGCTCGCCAAAGCCCTGAAGGACGATCATGGTTATTAACCTCAAATATCAGGGCCGGGAAATCCACTACTGTTAGAACCGGGGCCTTTAGGCCCTACGTCCGTAAAAATAAATTTAATCGTCCGCCAAAGCGCGCCTTTTTTATTTTTTGATCTTTCCCTTTTAAACCGTCCGCCAAAGATACAAATTGAATAAATCAGTGGGATTAAACCTATGATTATACAATAAATACTCACTCCTTTATTTATGAAACTACGTCACCAATTCATTTCTGCCTACTGTAAACTCAAAGGAGTTTTGTAGTCGCTGGTCACGAACCTCAGCCGTCTAGCCCTTTTGNAGGCTCAGCCAACACGCTGAAAGAGTTTCACGGGGAGCTTAGTCATTAAAGTAGTGAAAATTGTCAGATGATGAACCTTTACCCGAACGAGAAGACTTTCCACCTAGTGATTTTGCATAGATTTTTAGGTAAATGAAGGTTAGTATTAAGAACCCGAAACAGCCTAGGCCATATGTATTTAGCTTATCGCCCATTAAACTCGGCCAAACAATACAAATAGAAATATAAATCAATAATGGAATTACAACATATTTCCAGAAACTTGGTTTTGACCTATCAAATATTTTAGTGAATCTGTTGTAACCGCAAGATGGGCACGTTTTNAGTTTCTTTTCATGCTGCGCTTTACAATTTGGGCAAAACATTATTATTAGTCCTGCTTCACGAGTCCCAACCGCATAGTTCTTTTGGTTTGTCTCCGTTCATCTTACCAAACCGCTATTAGAACATGTATCTTAATCTTTACGCTGCTTCTTTTTAAGTGATGGGGCTGGCTCTGTTTCTTTTTTGGGTAACCAATTTTTATGCGAAGTAATGACGTCCTTATATTTTGGATCGGCGGCAATGTTCGTCCATTCGTGAGGGTCTTTCTGGTGATCGTAGAGTTCTTCACTGCCATCAGAGTAACGAATATAGCGCCACCGGTCACTGCGCACGGCGTGGTTGCCCCTGCCGTAAGTCATTAGGGCCGGCCGTTCCCATACCGTCTCGGGCACCTTGAGNAGTTTCATGATGCTCACGCCATCACACTTTGAATCAGCAGGCAAACCACACAACTCGAGTAAGGTAGGGTAAAGCACTGAGAGATCAACCGGGGTATCGCACCGGCCGCCCGCAGCAGTAACTCCGGGTGCGACCACAATGAATGGAATACGATTTGTTTTTTCCCAGAGGGCAAATTTTTCAATGTGATTCTTTTCGCCAAGGTGAAAGCCATGGTCTGACCACAGAACAACGATGGTTTTGTCGCGGCGCGGGCTCGAATCTAACGCATCGAGCACTTTGCCGATTTGGGCGTCAGCGAACCTGCAACAGGCTGCGTAGGCTCGGACGAAATCGTTATAGCTGCCCGGGATTCGAGTATTAAGTTTTTCCATCCCCACCCAAAACCACTTCTTTGCCCCCAGCAGTTTTCTGGCACCGTCAGGTAAGTCCGCCCAATCATCCCTCCGTAAAATGGGCATTGGCATTTTGGAAAGCCCTTTGTGATAGGGTAAGGGGGCGAAAAAAGGTGAGTGTGGCTTGAAAATTCCGCAGGCAAGAAACAGGGGCTGATCCTGCGGCGGGTTCTTCAGAGCCTTTACACAGTAGTCCGCTGTTTTAAAGTCGATGGTGTCGCGCTCTTCAGCAGGCCAAGCTCCCCAGTCAGTATTTCGCGAGCCATAAGATAATGCCCGGTTTAGTTTCTTCGGTGGCATGTTTTGCGCCGCCATCGGTAAAAAGTGGTCGAAGGAAGCGTTGTCATGAAATGCCCCATTAAGATGATGATGGAAAATCTTCCCAGCACCACGCACAGAGTAGCCGGCATCTTGAAAACGTTGCATGATCGTCTTCCGATTAGGTCTTGCGCCCCGCCAATCGCTTGCATTGCCGTAGATGCCAGTGGTCGATGGGCGTAGACCGGTTAAGGTCGCCGCACGCGAAGGATTACATGCGGGCGAAATACAATATGCTCGGGTAAATAACATTCCCCGACCGGCAAGGCGTTCAAGGTTTGGGGTCCTGATTGGTGACTTCGGGTCAAGCAGGGAGATCCAATCGTTCATGTCGTCAACGGCAATGAAGAGCACATCTGGTCTATTCTTAGCTAACGTAGTGCGCAGCGGTAAGATTGTGAGGCCGATTAATAAGATTAGAAGTAATTGTTTCATAGTTTACTTGATGCTTGAGAGAATTAATTAACATTTTCAATAAACCTGCGAAATTTTTGAATTCGCCGGCGGCGTTAGATAACTACAATCGACATCATCGCGAAGAATTTGCTTTATTTCCATGGGCCTAAGCTACCGCCCGCAACCAAACTGTATTAAATCATTATCAAAATAATACCACCAAGAACCGTGAGCGCATTCAAAGCCAATCCGATGATTCCCAAGATTTTCTTTTTGTCTTTTTGGAAACAGGTGGCAACACCAAGCACGCTGCCAATCACCGCCAAAAGTATTGACCCCAAAATTAAGATTCCAACCACCTGCATTTCCGTATCATCTTCCGTGATACCTTTCTCATCCATGACGGCTGCTGTGACAGTTAAAATTAACAACAAGGCACCGTTTAGGATTGAAATCACAAATGATCCAACCCCAAACCCGGCGTGTTTTGGTTGGGTAACCTTAGGTGCAATTTGATCATGTGGATTAGATGTATTCACTTGCTGGCTTTATTACATTTCCGGTTTGTGCCACTTCCTTGTTATCGAGGTAATTTCATACGGGTGCTAGCCTAAGGACCCATGCTTACGTCACCGTCAGTTAAACGTCCAGCCCTTTTGGAAACTCGTCAGTCCTTAGGAGAATTTTGTAGGAAGGATCATGGGGTCTCTGATTTCGTAATTCGAAAACGCCTTGTTTTGGGACGATTTCTAGCCGAAGCGNTAAGACGGGGTGCCAGAAAATTGTTGTAGCAGAGGAATCTGTTAAAAGTGGGCTTTGTCTGAGTGAAATCGAGACGNATCATCTGATGCTCTAGGGCTAGACTATCTGATAGCGAGTCAGGNTAGACTGACTTTTGGCCCAAGATTTAAGTCCCTGTTAGAGTTTTTAGGTAGAGCCCAAGGATAGTTAAAATTACTAAAATTGCTGTGATACTCATTTTATCTTATTCGTGTAATTTAAAACTCGGCTGGTAGTGAAATTTATTCGTTGATTCCTCCGTGCAACCATGAATTGTCTTCGGTTGTGTCCTTATCTTTACCGTCCATAAGGTTAAATATGTTGGGTTTTAATTAATCGTCAAAAAAGTCCCTCTACGTGATCAATCGCAGAGGGACTTTTCCTATAATTCCAATTCCGTCTCCATGGGGTGACCCCGGAATCGAAATAGTTGCTGCAAGTGCGGGTCGGCACCAAGCTTATATAACATACTAATAAGGGCAGTGCCGTCAATGATCGGCCCTGATAAAAAAACCCTGCCGAACCGACTTCCTCCTTGGAAATCTTCAAAGCTCAGCAGGGCTAACCATTAACCAATAAAAGCATGCACGTTTTGCAGCGAGTGTCAAAAAACTCACCCTTGTCTTGGTAAAACCCCTATTGCTTCCGGCCAATGATAGGTTTATGTAGCTATTTTAGAATGGGTATAGACATTGAAAAGCTCCCTTAATCTTCCTCCATTTAGAAACGCAAAAAATCAACAAAAAGGCTTTTAAAAATTCATGAAGCAAGAGGGTGTAATAGTGAAACTCTTTTTTTGTCTCGTTTCTTTTAGGGATAAGTTTTTGACTCTCAGCACATTGTATGAATTATTAAATTTGTTGTAAGTCTTTAGATGATTGAAAAAATTTCAAAACCGGATGATCTGTTTACAATAGCACTCGAGGAAATAGCTAAGGCTACGGGTGCTGCTAAGCACGAATTTCATACTTTTACTCTCGGAACAGTTAATCGGGGCTTTCCTCACTTAAGAACTGTCGTTTTGCGGAAGTTTGAACCGGAAAGCGTAAATGTTCTGTTCCACACCGATATACGTTCAGAAAAAATTAATCATTTGCAAGAATGCTCCCAGGTATCCTTGTTGTTTTATGGCTACACATTACGGTTACAGGTTTCTTTTAATGGAATTGCAGGTATTGAGAAAGACCCGGAGCTAACTCAGTACCAATTCGAGAATTCCAGTGCTGATGCCCAAAAATGTTACGCTTATGGAACCCAGCCCAGTTCGATAATTCATAGTAAGACAAAAGAGGAACTCCAACCGGATATCCAATTGCCACTTTCTGCCAATCAGCTTTCAACGGCTAAAGAAAACTTTGTGGTAGTCCGGATTGTACCTGATAAATGCGATATACTTTGCCTTCATTATAGCGGGCACATACGTGTTCGTGCAAATAGGACTCCTGAAGGCTGGGTGTCGGAGTTTGTTACTGCCTGATTAAATATTTTATGAATGGACGGCCTGCAANGGAAATTCTAACGCTCCATGATCGATTAGATGTTTTTCCCGCTGTTTTAGGTTAGGCCTTTTGGAGCAGCACCACGTCAGCTTGAGGGAATTCCACCGATGTACGCCATTTTTCGGCTACCCATTTAAAGGTAGTTTCACTCCAAAAACACACGTGTGTGNGGTCTTGGATATAATGCCATTTGGCAAACGCTTCCTTATTTAAGACGCGTTTAGTCATGATTCCTAACCATCCGCCGGCTTTGAGGTTGTTAAATAATATTTCAAGGTCTTTTGCCGGCTGGTGCAGATGCTCAAAAACTTCGGTGGCAGTAATGAAATCATAGCTTTTACTCAATGGGCTAACCTCCGGGTAATAGATAGGATCATAAAGGCTAACCTTATGGCCCGCTTCTTCCATCATAATTGAAAGTGTGGGGCCCGGTCCGCAACCAAAATCCAAACCCGAACAATTAGGTTCCAATCTTTTAAGAAGGGGTTTAGTCAATCTGGCGAGAAAGTTTCGATAATCAGAGTCTTTAGGATTGTTTTCATGAAGGTCGTAATGAGATTTTTCCATTTTCGGGGAAGGCAGGGAATCTCGGCCGATAAATACAAGTGAACACTTACTGCACCTGAAATATTCGCGGCGGATGTCCTTGTGAAAAAAAAGGCCGCTGCTTTGGCAAAGCGGGCAGCAGGAAATAGAGTCGTTTAACCCCACTTGGTGTGGTCAGCGCTTGCTGCTCGGTCTAGGTGTGTATATCCGCCATCCACAAAAATAATTTGGCCTGTGGTATGACTGCTTCGAGGCGAGGCGAGAAAGACGATCATGTCGGCCAGTTCCTCAGGGGTGGTCATGCGTTTACCTAAGGGGATAAGGCTTTCAACTGCCTTGCGGGTAGATTGAGGATCTTTTAAGGAATCAAACCAATTTTGATACTGGGGGGTGATGCATTCAGCAGGCAGTACGCAGTTGACTCGGATATTTTCCGGAGCCAGCGCAATGGCCCACTCCCGTGTTAGGGCATTCATTGCGCCCTTGGCTGCAGCGTAGCCTGAGGTTCCGCCTTGGCCCGTAACCGCCACTTTGGAGCTGACATTGATGATCGCNCCTTGAGTTTTGGCCAGCTCTTCCCGGCATAGATGAACGAGGGTGTAAACGTGGGATAAATTCAGATGAACAGAATTCATAAAGTCCTCAGGAGAGGCGGTAAGATCTTTACCATCGTTGTAACCAGCATTGTTAACCAGAATGTCGATCCGGCCAAATTCTCCGAGGGTTTGTTCATATACTTTGTGGCAAGCTGATGCTTCTCCCAATTCTGCTTCAATGAAGATTCCCTTCACTTCTTTTGCCAGAGATTTGCCTTCAAGAGGGCTCCGGCCCGCGATGGCTACTTTAGCCCCCTCGGCGGCAAAAGAACGTACAGTGGAAGCCCCGATTCCTTTGGCGCCGCCTGTGACGATTACTGATTTACCGGCAAGTTGGAGGTCCATGATTGGGTTGGTTCGGATTATATGAAAATGGTGCGCGAGAGAGGACTCGAACCTCCACCCCCGAAAGGACTACCACCTCAAGGTAGCGCGTCTACCAATTCCGCCACTCACGCACAGGGGTCGGCCATAATGCCCGTGAAAATCATCATGGCAAGTCTGTTTTGTGGATTGCATTTGGGTTAAGTTATTCGATACATATACCGGAGTGATATTTAGTTAATTGCCCCATGGCTGATCAGAATTCAGGAATAGTTAGAAAGCAGGTTGGAGCAGAGCCGCTTCAGAATTCTGCCGAAAAAACTATGGATGAGGTAGGGATGGAGGTGCGTCAGTTATTCGAGAAGGGTTACGGTCTGCTTGAGAAGAAGCAATTTGACTATGCAATAGAAATACTCAGTGCCGCCCTTGATAAGGAAGCGTCTTTTTTTGAGTGTCGAATGTCTTTGCGGGCCGCGCAGATCAAAAAAAACGAAAAATCGGGTAGTATCGCTAAAATGGCTGGTGCAGCGGCCAATGCCCACAACATGGCACAGGCAAAGGTAGCCATAGCCCGGAAAAATTATTTGGGGGCGATGTCGCACGCGGAAAAAATACTNTCTGCTGATCCGGAGAATTCTGTTGGACACCGCGTGATCGTAAATGCTTCACAAGCGCTTAACTACCCNCAAACGATGATTTCTTCATTNCAAATNCTNAAGAAGGNAAACCCNGNNGATAAGGACTTAACCAAGGAGNTNGCTGCNGCTNTGGAGATGTTGGGNNANTGGGANCAGGCTGAGGAAATCATGGCNAAGCTNGCCAAAGTTAATCCTGATGATCCTGTTTTGCAGCAGGCTTATAAGGATACGGCAGCCAAGGCTACAATCTACCGCGGCCGTTATGAGGCAACCTTTAAGAAAGATGAGGAGAGGTCAAAAGGTGATGGTGGTGCTCCCTCNAACAAGATTCGCACCGCAGAGGAAGCATTAAATGATAGAATTAATGTAATGGAAGAGCGCCTTCAAAATGAACAGGAAAATTATAAATTAGGAGTCGATATCGCAAAAGTATATGTAGAATTAAAGGATTTTGACCGTGCCTTTGAATACTACGACTGGGTGCAAAGAGAAAATCAAGTAAGCGACTCGACAATTGATAAAGCAATCGCAGACGCACACGAAGCGAAATTCAACCATGATATTGGTCAGTTTCCAGAAGGTTCCCCGGAAAGGGAAGGGCTTGAAATGGAAAGAGATGAATTTCTTCTTCAAGACTGTCGGGANCGGGCTGATCGCTATCCGACCATGCTGGAAATCCGCTTTGAATTGGGTGAGCGTTTATTTCGGGTCGGCGAAGCAAATGAAGCGATTCAGGCTTTTCAGCGCGCTCAAAATAGCCCCAAACATAGGCTGGAATCGCTAAACTACCTAGGGCAGTGCTTTATGCAGCGAGGCTTGTATGACATGGCTTTGAGTCAGTTTGAAAAGGCACTTGAAGAAAAGGGTGTTTTTGATGAACAAAAGAAGGAGCTTGTTTATAACCTAGCTTGTGTTTACGAGCATCAAGGTCGATCACAAGAGGCTTTGCATCACTTTAAAAGCATATACGAGGTAGATATTCAGTTCAGGGATGTTGTCCAAAAAGTGGAGGCTGGATATTCGNAGGGAACCTAAGTTTGACCTTGTGAGNTAAATGNGTTACNGGATTTAGGTATGAAATTTGTGCTCCNTATTATTTTTGTCTTTTTTGTGGGNTTGATNGCTTCGGTTTCAGCAGAAGATGTNAAGGTGAAGGTNAGTGCTCAGACTTTTGTAATGCCAAATAATTGGAANGCAGAGAAGACTGAGAGTAGTATGCGGGCAGCACAGTTTCTGGTGCCGGGGGCTAANGGNAAGGAATCTGCCAGTTGCGTNTTCTTNTANTTTGGGCCGGGAAATGGNGGTGGGGCNAAGGCCAATCTTGAACGTTGGGCAGGTCAATTCTCCAATGAGCCAAAGCCTGAATTAAAAACAGAAGAAAATAAGGTTAACGGGATTCCTGTGGTTTATTTNTTTGGGACGGGGACATTCATGAGTGGACCTCCTTTTGGCGGAAAGAAAGTGCCCAAAAAAGATTATGGTATGGCTGCGGCAGTNNTGGGGACAAAGCCTGGATATATCTTCGTTAAGATGACCGGGCCAAAGGCAGTTGTTGATAATGCGAAGAATGATTTCAAGAAAATGATTGAGAGCGGTTTGAAGTAGTTTGCCGTCTCATAGCCATATGAATTTTTTTCTAAGGTGGGCTTGCTTGGCCATTTTTGCCTGTTGTTCCATTTGGTTGCGCTCAGGGACGGTGACGACCAAGGATGGGCAAGGTCACTCAGGCTTGGTGACGTTTGAAGACTCTGATCATCTAACGGTTGGTCCACCTAAAGGTCCGAGAAAAAAAATACCGCTTAAAAACGTGGTGGTCGCCACCTTCGATATTCCTGCTGACCCTGAGATGTTTGAAAGCGGGACGCCTTCTGCAGGTAAAGGATATG
Source organism: Verrucomicrobiales bacterium (assembly GCA_002719595.1). Lineage (GTDB taxonomy): Bacteria > Verrucomicrobiota > Verrucomicrobiia > Limisphaerales > UBA1100 > UBA1100. Next base: position 28,027 of record PBEJ01000024.1, on the reverse strand, counting down.
GAATTTTAGCCGCTTATTATGACCGGCCAAATTTTAAAGGACGTGTGATATACCGGATTGATCGGACGATAAATCATCAATGGCGATCGNGTCAGCCCGTATTTGATTTACCAAGGGATTATTTTTCAGTTCGTTGGGCTGGTGAACTNGANCCGCCAGTTACCGGAGAATATACTTTTACCTTGAATGCTAATGATGGAGGGANNCTCATGGTGGGGGACTTGACGCTGGGTAAATGGGAGGCGCTTTCAGGTTTTCGTGAAGTTGGGAAATTGGCGTTAGAGGCGGGAAAGCGCGTTCGTTTTGAGTTTGATTTTTTCGATAATTATGGTGAAGCCAGNGCTAGAGTTTTATGGAAGGGGCCGGGTTTTCANGAATCACCNATTTCTCCNACACAATTATATCCGGACACGAATAAGGCGCCAAAAGGGTTCAAATCCCNATCCGGGTTATTGGGCTGTTATTATCAAAACCGGTTTTTTTATGGAGATGGGATGTTGTCCATTGATCCTAAGATGGATTTTTCACCTGTCACTCCTCCGGAAGAGTTCCCGGATAAGAACTACAGCGTCCGGTGGACCGGGCAACTGGAAGCGCCNTATACCGAGGAATATTCCTTTAAGATTTCTACGGACGAGGGGGTTCGTTTATGGGTTGATCAGCTGCTCGTTATTAATGAGCTATCNAACCGTGCGCCAAGAGTTTTNACCGGAAAAGTTCCTTTGCACCNCGGTGAGCGTATCGGGGTTCGACTTGAATCAGTTCATCGCGCTGGACAAGGTAATCTGAAGGTGGTTTGGTCCAGTAAAAGTAAACCTGAGTCAATCCTCGGCGGCGAGAGGGTTTATCCATCTTTTGAGCCTGCAGAGGTTAAGGATGAGGGTGGGGGTGAGGGGGATGAATCTCAAACTTTGGGCGTTTTTTCATGGGCTGGATCCCGTATAGCCTCCAGTCCTGTTTCTGTTGATGATTCATCAGTTAAATTTTCAAGAGGGACTTATCCAGAACGTATTTCAACAATTAATGTTTCTCGTATCGTTATGCGCCCCGTGCCAGTGAAGTATCGTAATCGGATCACGGATAACCGGATGGGTGTTTTACTGGCTAACGGAGATTTTGTTGAAGGACAAATGCAAAGCTTCGATAATGATACGCTGGTGTTAAACTCAGTGCTTTTTGGGGTGAAGGTTTACGGGATTGATCAGGTAATGGCGATTGTGTTGGCTGGGATTAAAGCTCCCACGAAGACATCCAGATTTAAGTTACGGATAGAAAATGGATCACAATTTTACGTTCGAGGGTTTAGGGTTGATGATAAAGATATTATTGTGGATGACCCATCGGTGGGTAAAATGAGAATCCCTCTGACCGAATTTAATGAGTTACGGGCTATCGACCGGTAGAGTTGATTTTGCTGTATAAAAGAAAAGGCCGGGATTTCTCCCGGCCTTTTTTGTTTATTAAAAAACCTGGTTCTTAGTTCGCTGATAACTTGTGGCTTTCGGAATGACTGTTGAATTCGGGTGCGTACATGCACTGAATGTTGGCCATTCCGGTTTGGTATTCGCCCTTATGCTGGACTCTAACTTTGTATTCGAACACGTAAACCCCTTTGGGTAGGTAGTCGATATAGAAGTGTGAGGCTGTATCACGGGTCATTTCATAATAACCGAGCCCATCTTGATACTTGTAACGGCTTAGTACGTTGGTTGGTTCGGTTCCGCTGCCGCGTTGGTCCTTCATGTGCACGTATTCCATGTCGCGATCGGTTTTAAGCACCAGCCGTACTACTAATTCATCACCCGTCTTAACCTTCCCTTGGACCGGTTTAAGTTGTGGGCCTTGGGCGGTATTGACTTTTGTGTAAAGTTGTTTGGTAAGTTTTAGTGGTGTGTCTTCATGTGGTGTAATCTTGGAAATATCCTCTAAGTACTGCCAGTGCACACTTCCCCAAGCAACCCCTTCATCATGCTTGGTGACTTTAATGTTGCCGTAGCTTGCTTTTACATCACTACCCAGGAAGCGGTGCTGGTAGAACCCAGTGCCAGCCTCAATATTCTTAGGCTCAATNTTAGTGTTGCCCACGGTTACCTCCACTAGGGCTTCGCTGGAGAGGGGGTTGGCACCTTGAAGGAGCAATGCATAGCATGCATCAGCTGTAGCCTTGGTGGTTTTCCAGTCCTGAGTTTGTTTTTGTTTAATGAGCCAGACTTTGGCATCTTCTAATGCGTCGAAATCCTGGGTGACTTCATGGAAGGCTTCGATCATCATTGCCTGAGTTTCAATCGGAGCCCGGTACCACCAATGGCTTAGTTCCTGATCGCGCCAGAAGAGGCCCATTTCCTCGTTGCTGACGGATCGTTCTTTAACTGATTTAATGATTAGCTGGGCTAAGTCATTGTACTGGGCTTTACGTTCAAAGCGGCCGAAACGATTCATGGCAATGGCTACTTGAGCTTGGTTCATTCTTGAGAGGCTCAGGAAGTACTTAGTGCCGTCTTTCTCCTCTTTAACTGCTTGCCCGAGGAAGTAGTTGATTGCTTCCTGGTATTGTTTGGCGATCGGGCGATCTTTNAGGAAGAAAGAGCGACAGTAGAGGTACTGTGCAATGAGCGAGCTAAGGTTATTGTTGTCTAGGTTTCCGTGTTGTTGGATATGGCGGTATTTTTTATCAATCCAGCCGTCCAGCCTGTTAACCGCCTTTATTGCCATAGTCTGATCGATCTCCACATTCATTGCGCGCATGCGACCGAAACCGGTGGTGATATACAGGGTGATGTAATCACTGGCACGCCCCCCCGGCATCCAAGGCCAAGCTCCGTCGGCAAATTGAGTTTCGCGTAGGCGACGCATGGCAGCTAGGGTTTCATTGGCTAAGCGTTGATCTTCAAAAAGGATACCCACATTACGGCGGGCTTTACTTTCGCTTTTGGCCTGACGGAGCCAAGGGGTTTCCTCAAGCATTACCCCTTTTAAGTCCTGATTCTTCTCCAGTGGGCTATCAAGGGTAGGAGTGTTGCGCCATTTTTCAAACACCTGCTCGATCCGGGGATCGCTCTTGGCAATGTGGTGAGCGAGTCCGTTTGCATACAAGCGGGTAAAGGTGCTCATTGTGCTTGGGTGTGGGCTTTCCATTAGGTAGGGAAGGGCCATTACCGCGTACCAATTCGGATTGGATACCATTTGCACAGTGAAGCGCTCATGTTTGAGGGTGTCGCTCTGATCAGATGCGACAAGTTTATCAAACTTAAAGTTTTTACTTTTTGCCCCACGGATTGGTAGGGGGAGGCTTTCAGTGACAAAGATATGGCGACTCAAAACAGGCAACATAGCTTGTTCGCCATCAGTCACCTTATCGGTGCCGCCTACAGCTTTGTAGGTGAGGAATCCAAGGTTGTCGGGTACGGTCAAGCGCCATGAGTAGGTCTTACTCTGGTTGGCTGGGACGACGAATCCTTTATCCAGTTGAGTATTACCTAGCAGATCATCCACATTATCTTCTGTGAGGGCGTCAGAGAATGTAAGGCGAACCTTTCCGGTTTGCTCTTTTTCGGTGCGGTTGGTGACCTTTACGGTGAATTCCAATTGATCGCCTTCACGCAGGAAGCGGGGTGGGTTAGGTTGCACCATGATGTCTTTTGAGGTGACAGTGCTGCCAGAAAGGAATCCGCTTCGTAGCTCGTTGTCATGAGTGAAACCCATGAATTTCCACTTAGTGAGGGCCTCTGGCATATTGAATTCCAATCGAACTTGACCGTCTTCATTGGAAACCAAATGCGGAAAAAAGAAGGCAGTCTCTTGTAGGTTCTTGCGGGTGGTGACTTGTGAAAGATCAGGCCCAGATTGCGTGTCTGCAGTTGGTTCTAGTTTTCCTGCCGCTGTGTTTAATTGGTCTTCCTTGCCAGATTTTGCAGCATCATCCATGGCCATGGCTGCTCCACCCATTGCAGGTTCAGGGGCACCTTTTCTCATGGCCATCATAGGTGCAGGTGCACCTTCAGCTTCAGCCATTTCCATTCTGGGACCTCCCCGGCTAGAGAAGGCCATAGTACGTTGATTTCGGGCGCCGTAGTAGCTGTAGCCGGAAAGGTTGGCAGTGATTTCACGCGGAAAGGAGCGGTAGCTTATGGAAGTGTCTTGATAATCCTGACGCATCCATGAACCCTGCAGGTGTTGCATACCTTTATTGAGGTTTACAAACTGTTGGTTCAGGCGTGCGTAATCCTGACGGAAGACGTTCATCGCTGTTTGCCACTGATGTGATTTGTACTGGTCGAGGCTCTCGTCGTAGAGAACGGCAGCCATTTCGGCTACGGCCTTATCGGCATCTTTGCCGCTAATAACTGCAGTCCATTTTTCTTTTTGTCCGGGCTGCAGTTTGTCCGTGAAGTGCTCCCACTTGACGGTGAGGTTTTTATTGTTCCAGGGAACGCTCACCTTATGGCTTGAAAGGTATGCGCGGTTTTCTCTAACCATGGTGACNTGCAGGGTGAATCCGCCACGCATAGCTTCATCAACGGCTTGACGAATAGCCAGCTGAGTCAGNCCGCGTTCGGTCCAGAAGCTTTGGAGGACTTTGCGGCGATGCTCGATTTCTATGAAGGCACGAGCTTTATCGTAACCACTTCCCCAGAGCGCCATAAATTCTTCGCCCGGCTCGACGGTCCAGGTTTTTGACTTGATCATATGAGGTATGCGGATACCCAGCTTGGCTGCTCTTGGGTTCAATACCTGNATTGGAGCTTCGGCGGTAACTTTTTTGCCAAAACGATCCTGTGTCTCGAGGACTGCCCGGTAGGCACCTTCTTTTAGCTCAAAATTGAAGTTTGCCTGTCCACTGTTGTCGGTGGTGAATCCTTTTTGTTCGATAACTTTGCCCAATTCCCAGGAATTGATATTAGAGGCGTCCGGCAAAGGTATGAATTCCGGGGCGAAACGTCCGTTGCGCACAGGCATCACATTAAACCGGTTGTTATTGAGTTTTGCTCGTTCCACAATCTTTGGTTGATTCAGTGCGTAAACCTTTAGGGTGCCTTCAACCTGCTGGCCGATGCCATCNAGTGATGTCGTGCTGAGGTTAAGGGCAACCGCTTCATTTTGGGTTTGCCAATCAGCAGCAGAAACACTGGCTTTGAGCGCTGTGTATCCGAGGTTGATGGAATGACTGTCGCTGCGGGTTTCGCCGGTTGTATCGGTGACATCAGCATGAATTGTATAACGGAAGGTAGGTTCATCCTTCGGAGACACACTGTTGTCGGGNTTCGCATTGAACTTCACATCAAAGGAACCATCGGCTTTGGTAGATGTGGTGCCGTGGGCGATTTCCTGATTTTGACCGCGAGGCATCGGGCGCCACCAATAGCGGTAACCGTACCAGTCGGGATAGCGAACTTCGCGAACTACCCGCCATTTAACCTTAGCTTCATTAATGGCGGCCCCAGTGTAAGCTGTGGCTTTACCTGTGAGGTTAATTTCACCATTAAGTTTACCGGCTGTTTCCGGGGCTTTTACATCCACTTCAAACTTCGGGCGCTTATATTCCTCGACGTTAATACTCGCGGAGCCGCGAGGTCCGGTGGTGACCTGCAGGGTCATGCGGCCTAAAACTCGGTCTCGGGGAGCGGTAAATTTCCCACTAAAGGAGCCGTAATCATTGGCACGATGTTGTTGTCGTGTAATTTCTTTACCATTGCGATCCCGAAAAGCAACTGTGACCACCGAATTGGGGATGGTGCGGTAGTTGTCATTGTGTTGGTCCACGTGGATGGCAAGACCCTTGTATTCTANTGTTTGACCTGGCCGATAGAGAGAGCGGTCGGTAAAGAAGATTGTGCGGTCGTAGGGACGTGGGTTGTTAATGCGGCCGTGGTTGTAGGCATCATTATAGGTGCTAAGTTGCTGATTGCCTTTACTAGCTAGAATTAAATAGCCACGGTTGTTTACCGGGAATATGAACTGCCCGTTTTCATTAGATGTCGTGGGGGCNACCTCCTGGCGGGCGTTGCCGTTGCGAGTCCAGGCGCGAACTTTGGCGTTGGCGACTGGCTCGCCACTTTGTGCATCCAGAACAAATCCTTCAATTTTCCCATTGCCACTACGTTGGCGCATCACGATAGCTAAATCGCTGGCCCAGAAGCTGGTGTAGTAGCAAACGTTGTTGGCTTCNTTGAAATCTTTGTTATGACTACTNATGAGGTAATAGAATCCTGCCGGCAGGTTTTTGGGTGCCTTAATGGTCTTCATTGCCTCATGATAATCGGTTGTGGGAGCAAGGTTAATGCTCCATTCCTTGATGACTTCAGCGCGGAGAAGAGCGCGACGTTCGTTGTTGTCCAACCATTGAGGGTTGCCACGTTTACGCTTCATGGCCGCTTCCCAGTTTTCGCCGACCACACGGAAGTGAATTTGATCTACGTTGCGGTATTTGATTGTNATATCAGGTTGCGGATCGTTCCAGACGCGCTCAATTGTGACATTTGAGGTTTTAGCTTCGATTTGGTTGATGAGGTTGTTGCACATTGCTCCACCGGGCGTTTTCGGGAACGCATTCTGGCCTTGAGTGGCAATTTTATGGGCGGCAACTTTATCTCCATCCTGGTCCAATGACTGAGCCATATGATAGCGAGCTCGGGCGCTTATGCGGTGGTCGGCCCAATTGTTTATAAATCTTTTTAAAGCGGCCCGGTAGCGGTCGTTTTTGTTTTCTCCAAAAGCCTTGTTCTTGCCAAAGTTAATCCGGCCAAGGTCGGCGTCGATGAAGGCACTTTTATCCGCATCATTTTTATGAAAGCGGAGTAGGTCCTGATANAGCTCTAAGGCTTTAACCATGCGTGAATCCTTATCAGTGGTTTTTATGTCCCACGCCATAAATTTTTCGGCGNTGTCAAATATTGGGTCATTGCTGTTGAGTTCAAATGCATCTTGAGCTTTTGCTCCGGCTTGTTCGCCGCTACTGTAAAATTGCAGGGCATTGAAGACTAAAAAGTCATACATTGTTGGGCGGAAGGAATCTGGTTGGCTGCCTTTTTGAAGAAGGTCGTCATAGTCAGCCACCCGCGTTTTCTTTAGGATTGCTTGATGTGATAGGGCGGCATTGAATTGTTTATCGATTTCAGTGTAGATGCGCGGCAGGTCCCAGGTTTCAAAATCTTCATTGGGGGCAGCGGCAGTGCGGCTTCTTTGAATNAAACGCCAGCGNTTTTGTTGGAAGTAATGCCAATACCAGTTGGCAAGAACTGCGGTCATCATTGGCTTCATTTGAGCGGGAGCTTTTTCGATCTCCTCCTCCATACGCCTAATTTTTTCCTGTGCTTTGTTGCCTTGAATGTTCCCTTCCAGAGAAATTTTCCTGCCGACGGCTTTGATGGCTTCAGCATAATCCCTCTCAGAGATTGTTTTCTCTATAATCGGATCCAAGTGTTTAATTGCGCTCTTGGGTAAGCCTTTTTTCAAGGCAGCTTCATAGGCTTTCCAATGCTCATCTTTCGATAGATTTGGAATTTGTTGNGATTTTTCCGCTGCGAACAGCAGGGTTAGNGTAAGTGTAATAAGCGCAAATACAGCGGTTAATTTCTTCATATCAATAACAATTCGTTGAGGATTTGACGGATAATATGCCGAATTACTCCGCCAAAAAGTATGTAGGTAGTTCTAGAATTTTTTCACTGTTATGGCNACGGAAAACTGCTCTGCTTTTATTTTTCTGAAAAGATCAATAACCGGTAAAAAGTCCGTAAAATTGAAACGTTAAACGTTGATTTTGGGGAGTCTACGTATAAAACTCCCGTCCAACGACTTTATAACAACGAATTATATGCATAAATACATACTTCTCGATACAGATGTCCCTGGTTCCGGCGGTGGAACAACTTTAAATGAGGATGACAAGAGCGCTGTGGATCAGTTGCGAGGGCAGTATGATACNCTGAAGGGTGAGTTGGCCAAAGTAATTATCGGTCAAGACCATGTGGTTGATGAGATGTTAATGTGCATTTTGTCGCGAGGACATGGTCTTTTNATGGGGGTTCCAGGNTTAGCCAAGACTTTGATGGTTAATTCCCTGTCCAAGATTATGAGCCTAGATTTTAGCCGCATTCAGTTTACTCCGGATTTAATGCCTAGTGATATAACCGGAACTGATATTTTACAGGAAGGCGAAGCGGGGAGAAGGCAGTTTGAATTTGTTAAAGGTCCTATTTTCTCCAATATCATTTTGGCTGACGAGATTAACCGAACTCCCCCAAAGACTCAAAGTGCGCTGCTGGAGGCGATGCAAGAGCACCGGGTTACTACTGGAGGCGAACACCGTGAGTTACCTCAGCCATTTTTTGTGTTAGCTACACAGAATCCGATTGAGCAGGAAGGTACCTACCCATTGCCTGAAGCACAACTGGATCGCTTCATGTTTCTGATNACGGTGGATTATCCCAATGTTGAGGAGGAACGCCGCATTGCCAGAGAAACCACGGGCACTTCTGCTAATTCATTGTCTGAGGTGATTGATGGGCCTACCTTGCAGCGCTATCAGAGTCTTGTGGAACGGGTTCCGGTTCCTGACCACGTTTATGATGGAGTGGTAGACATGGTTCGTATGACTCGGCCAAAATCTGATGATGCTCCTGAGTGGGTTAACAAATGGGTTACTTGGGGTTCTGGGCCACGTGCGATTCAATATTTAGTGAGAGGCGCAAAGGCTCACGCAGTTTTAAAGGGTCGTTATATTGTCGGGTGGGAAGATGTTGAGGCTGTGGCTAAGCCAGTTCTTACTCACCGGATTCTTACTAACTTCCAAGCTCAGAGTGAAGGTGTTGACAGTCTTTTTGTGATCGAAAAGTTACTGGAAAATATCCGTGACAGGGAAGCAGAGTTAGCTAACCAGTAAATCTGTATCTCTACCAACTTGAACGAGTCCGTTTACAGCGAAATACTAGATGGAGATGTCATTGCCCGGCTGTCTGGGCAGTTTTTGCACGCACGTCAACCTATGGTGGGTAGTATTGTTGGCCATCATAAAAGTCCCTATCGCGGTTCGAGCGTGGAGTTTGCCGAATATCGAAAATATGTAGCCGGTGATGATCCTCGTCTTCTGGATTGGCGAGTGCTTGCCCGAACCGATCGTTATTATGTGCGGGAATTCGAAGCTGACACAAATCTGCGATGTTACGTGGTAATTGATTGCTCGAAGAGTATGGCGTTTGGCCAAAAAGGTGTCCGCAAATTTGATTACGCGCGTAAGATCGCTGCCACACTTTCCTACATGCTGGTTCATCAGGGTGATGCTGTGGGATTGGAAATTTTTGATGATGGTGTGGCGAAAGATATTCCGCCTCGTNGAAATCCACTGCATTTGCGCTATATATTTGACACCCTTGCTGCAGCTGAGCCTCGCGGTGAAACCGGGTTGGTCCATGAACTGCATCAGTTTGCAGAGCGTATTCGCCAGCGCGCGATGGTGATTATAATTTCGGATTGTTTTTGTGATGTTGATGAATTGCTCAATTGTTTTGAACATCTCCATTTNCAAAAGCACGATTTTGCACTTTTCCACTTGTTAGATCCNTTGGAGCTGGATTTGGATTTAGACCGGCCCATCCGTTTTCAGGACATGGAAAGTAATGATGTGCTATTGGCTGAACCGGAGATTATTCGTGATCAATATGTTGAAGCCGTCCAAGAGTATTTAACGAAAATTCACGAGGGTTGTAATAAGCATAATGCTGATTACAGGAGGGTGGCGACTAATCAACCCTATGATACAGTGATCGCAGACTTTTTGGTCGACCGGGAACAATTAGCCAAGGGGCGGCGATGAAGTTCGAGAATCTTAATTATCTCTGGGGGCTATTGCTGGGGCTCTTGCCGATTCTTATTCATCTCTTTAATCGGTTGCGTCATCGTAAACTTCCGTGGGCAGCCATGATGTTTCTGCGCATGGCCAATCGTAAATCTACCAAGTATGCTAAGGTTCGACAGTGGTTGGTTCTGCTTTTTCGGATGTTGGCGGTTATGGCGCTGGTGTTTGCCTTAAGTCGTCCTTCGCTTGGGGGATTGTTTAAGGGCATGGTTTCAGGCAANCCCGAAGTAATCATGATTCTTGTGGATCGGTCGGCCAGCATGGGTGCTAAAATTGGCGAACAGAATCGGTTGGAGCGTGCTTTGGAGGTAATGATTGATTCGGCAAAGGCGTATGGAAAAGGGGTTCGTTTGGTCGTCATGGAGCATACCGATAAAGGTCCGCGTGAGGTTGGGGGAGGGGTGGGTGCTTTGGCTAATGTGATCAGTAAAGAAGTTACCGATACTGCTGCTGACATACCGGGTATGCTTGAGGAGTCTGCCGTATGGTTTGAGGAAAATAGCCCCGGTATCGGGGAGATTTGGGTTGCTTCAGACATGCAGTCGAGCAACTGGAACCCTTCAGCCAGTGAACGATGGAGTAAGCTTTCAACCAAGNTAGAAGGGCTTTCTCAAAGTGTTAGGGTGAGATTGTTGTCCATGGGCGAAGAGGTGCCTGAGAATGTATCAGTTCGTATAGTAAGTGCGGCTCGTCAACGAATAGCTGAACGAACTGATCTTGTCTTGAAGTTGGAGTTCGGGCGAGAGGATCAACGGAGTGCTGAAGTGGAACTAGCTGTTTTTGTGGAGGGTAAGGAGAATGCCGAAACTATCAAGCTGGAGGGGGAAACATATATCCACGAATTTCGATATCCCTTGCGGAAAGGAGAGCAATCAGGGTGGGGTTATGTAGAGTTGGTTGATAAAGAGGATGGTAATCCTAAGGATAACAGTGCCTATTTTGTTTATGGTGAACCAATCAAGGCGCAAACCGCTGTTGTGGGGAATCCTGAATTATTTGCGACCAAGTTCTTGAAGCTGGCGGCGGCGCCCGATTCTTCNAACACCAATCAAGTGAGTAAAGTCGTGTCGCCAACTTCGCTTGAAACCATTGATTGGACCGATTACGCAATGGTCCTTTGGCAGGGAAAACTTCCNGAAGCTGCAGAGGCTGAGNAACTCACGGATTATGTTAAAGCAGGTGGGTTGGTTGTTTGTTTTCCCGAGGAAAAGAATGATGATGTGCGTTTTAATGGATTGGGGTGGGGGGCTTTTAAGAAATTTGAAGCTGACGGTAAAGAGTTTGGCAACTGGCAGGAATTGGTGGCTGCTGAAAAGGAACAGGAGCAACTAGGGTTTCGAATTACTAGTTACACTGATAACGAAGGCCCCCTGCAGAAAACGGAGGAGGGATTATACCTTCCGGTGGGTGATTTACGGGTTAATCAGAGAAAGGCGATTATGGGTGATGGCGCAATTCAAGCTTCATTTGAAGATGGGGTGCCTTGGTTAATGAGTAAAGCGGTGGGAAAAGGGCAGGTTGTTTTCTGCGGTACTCAACCCAGCGATAAATGGAGTAGTTTAACAGAAGGGCTGGTTTTGGTGCCTATGTTGCAAAGAATGTTATCGGAGGGTGAGGCAATGATGTCAGGAAGGTTTGCTCAAGGCCGCATACTTAGTTGTGGGGTTGACCAGGCTTCGGAAGGTGAGCGTTGGGTGCCCGAAGAAGCTGGGAGTAACGCAGTGAAGGACTTTAATTCACAGGCAGGTATTTACCGGATGGGGCAAAGGGTGGTAGCAGTTAATCGCCCCAGTGGAGAAGATATTACTCCAAGACTTGAAGACGGTAAAGTAGGTGAGTTATTCGGTGAAGTGCCCGTTGCGTTGGTTCAGGACAAATCATCGGAGGGCGGGGGCGGCGATTTCAAAGAAATCTGGCAATGGTTCTTGGTAGCGATGGCTTTGGCACTTTTAATTGAGGGGATATTAATACTTCCTAAAGGTGCTGATGAACGCGTTGAGATTCAAACCGCGGCTAGCGGGAAAGTATCGTCTAAGGAGGGGGCTTAATGATTGGAGATTGGGGCGAATTTCAGCCATTACAAACGCCTTTATGGCTGGTGGTTTTTGCTGTTGTTGTTTGGGGTGCCACAGCTTGGGTTAGTTACAGTAATTGGTCGCGTCGTCGAGGGGTCGGGGTCGCGTTTCTGGAGTTACTTCGTTTCGTGGTGATGGGGCTGATTCTGTTTACACTTTGTAAGCCTGAATTTCTGCATGTCGCCGAGAAGGAAAATAAACCTGAGGTGGTCATTCTTGCAGATGTTTCTGGGAGTATGAAAACGCGAGATGTTGTCTTGGGTGCGAGTGAGGTGGTTAAGCGTGAAGATTGGCTTAAAGAGCAATTAAAAACTAACTTCTGGGAGTCTTTATCCGGGCAGGCGAATGTCACCGTTCAGGATTTTGGTATGTCTGTGACAAATGCTGAAACCTCAATAGGTGATGGGACTGATATATACCAAGCTTTGGATTCGCAAAGGGCGAACCGGAAGAACCTTAAAGCAATACTAATGATCAGTGATGGGGATTGGAATTATGGAGATCCTCCTCGACAGGCGGCTATGAAGCTGGGAGCTGAAGAAGTTCCTGTTTTTACTTTGACTGTTGGTAGTCAACAGGCTCAGAAGGATTTAGTTTTGGAATCGGTAAATCCTCCAAAGTTCGGCCTGTTGGGTGAACAGATATCCATCCCCTTTAAGGTAAGGAGTTTTATCGCTGAGCCTATTCGCACGCAAGTTGTATTGGCTAGCCGGAGAGGGCCTTCAGTTTCCATCGCCAAGCCGATATCCATCCCGGCATTTGGCCAAGTGAGTGATGCCATTGTATGGGCGCCTCGTGAGCTTGGGGATTACACCTTAACACTAAGTCTTCCTATTTGGGCGCGTGGAAAGGAAAAGGAGTTGATTGAGGATAATAACGCGCAAACTTTTCATCTATCAATCCGGACCGAAAAGCTGAATGTTTTGGTGATCGAATCTTATCCCCGATGGGAATACCGGTACCTACGTAATGCTCTGACACGGGATCCGGGAGTAGACGTAAGTGTTTTGTTAATGCATCCGGAGCTCGGGCCCGGTGCTGGGCTCAATTACATTCAAAAATTTCCTGAAACGCGTGAACAGTTGGCGAAGTTCGACGTGGTTTTTCTGGGGGATGTCGGAATCGGGGAAGATCAACTGACAAGTGAGCAGTGTGATTTACTGCGAGGTCTAGTTAATCAGCAAGGTAGCGGGCTTGTTTTCATGCCCGGACAATATGGAAGGCAGATTTCTTTCATGGAACACCCTTTGGGTGATCTAATTCCTGTGACCTATGATGATGATAAAAACGAAGATGGGACATTCGGGAATTGGATGCCGAGTGAAGCAAGTTTTAAACTCAGTAGCAGCGGTAAGGGCCATTTTCTTACAATGCTTGCTTCTGATGAAGGTCTTAATGAGGCGATCTGGAAAAACCTTCCTGGTTTCTTTTGGTGCTCGGGGGTTGCGCGTGCTCGCCCCGGGGCGCAAGTTTTAGCAACTCACTCCAGTATGCGAACTTCTTCGGGCTACCTTCCGGTTTTAGCAATTAGGCCTTGGGGGAACGGTGAAGTTCTTTTTATGGGTACCGATGCTGCCTGGCGGTGGCGCCGCGGTGTGGAAGATACATATCACTATCGGTTTTGGGGNCAGGTAGTCCGTTGGATGGCCCACAAGCGGAAGATGGCACAAGGTCAGGGAATGCGTCTCACCTACAGTCCTGAAAACCCAAAGGCCGGTGATGAGGTTTATTTGCAGGCAACATTGCTCGATTTGTCAGGAGGAGAATCAAATACTACCCTGAGAGCTGAGCTCAAAGAACCCGATGGAAAGACCCGTAACGTTGAATTTACGGCCATGGAGGGAGGTTGGGGTGTTTTTCAGACGCGCCTGAAGGTGGATTTGGGGGGGGCGCATGCCATGACCATTTATAATCCAAATGGGGGGCAAAAACTCGAAACTGAAATCAATGTGCAGAAAGTGACGCTTGAACAATTGGGGCAACCTGCAAATTTACAGGTAATGCGTGAAATTGCTGAGAGGAGTGGTGGAGAATCTGGAGGTTTACCTGATTTGAATAAGTTAATAGGGGCAATATCCCTAGTCGCTGAAAACGAGGATGAACTAGAGCGTGAACTTCTATGGAGTAACCCATGGTGGGGAGGCTTAATCGTATTCCTTCTTGCGATTTATTGGGTATCGCGTAAGGTACTTGGGCTGATTTAAGGGGATAAAAAAATGGCAAAAGCTAACGGCTTTCAGGTTGATTTACCGAAAAACCTCCGACGCAAGCTTGCATCTTTGGAGCGCAAGCTGTTTGTCGTTGATTTAGCTATTGCCCTAAGTGGAATCATTGCTGGGCTTGTGATCAGTTGGATGCTGCTTTACTTTTCTGATCGTTTTTGGGCAACTCCGTTTCTTTTACGGCTCGCGTTCACATTAGCTGGGATAGGAGTGGCAACCTTGTTCGTCTGGCCTTGGTTAAGTCACTGGATATTTAACCGAAGGGACAGTCGGGTTTTAGCTGCGATCGTCCAACAGAGGCATCGTAAGCTTGGTGATAGGTTGGTCAGTGCTGTGGAGCTAACTGACCTTGAACAACGTCCGGAGGATGTTTCTGAGGCCTTATGCCGGGCGGCTATCGAGCAAATTGACCGTGAATCAGAGAGCTACTCGTTCAATGAAGCAGTCGCGACTCGCAAGCCTATGATTCGCTCGCTTTTTGCAATCCTCGTTTTATTCCTATTGAGTTTAACCGTTGATTATACGCCTGATGCTAGTGCAAGTGTACTTAAAAGGTGGGCGTTAACTTCTGAAGAGCGTTACACTTTTATTGAGAAAGGAGATCTTAGGGTTGATGGCAGGGCCGCGGTTAACGGGGTCTTTTATGTGCCCAGGGGAGAAGAGTTCATTCTAAAATCAAAATACGCTTTTGCAGATTACCAGACGGGACGACCTTTTTGGCAAGTGCTGGAGGGTAAATGGACTGAAGCGAGTGGTTCAGCGGGACGGGCTGATGAGTTTCTCCGCGCCAATCTTAATGTTAGTACTGATCTCAAAAATACGTTCGAGGCGGTTGTGCCTGATCCTTCTTTGGCGGTTCTTGGATCGGGCAAGTCGCAAAGTGTGGCTAAGATGAATGGGGAGAGTGTTGAATATAATCTCCCTGGCCGAACCAAGAAGTTAGAGTTATCCCTCAGGCTTGGCGATGTTCGGGCAGGCGTTTCCATTGAGCCAGTGGCAAGACCTGCACTCGATGCAGCAAAAGCGACGATTGAGTATCCGGCATATTTGAAATACGAAAAATCCGTAACCGAAGTACATGGAGCGGAGTTTCCTTATTTGGAGGGAAGTCGAGTTGAGTTTTCTGGGGTAACTACGCGCGCATTGAACCAAGCCAAACTAAAACCTGTGAGATCTATCGGGGGCGAGATAAAGGCGGAAGAACTTGCGGTGGATGGTGAAAATTTCAAAAGCACATTAATAGATTTGGACGATTATCGGGAACTGCAGTTTGAGTGGCAGGATGTTCTCGGAATCGATGGGTTGCGCGCGTGGAAATTGACATTGGATCGTCAGTCAGACAACCCGCCCCACAAAGTTGATTGCCCGGGGCAGGCACCTGTTATCGCAATTTTAAAAGAGGAAGTCGTCGATATACGGATGTTGGCAGAGGATGATTACGGATTGAGGCAGCTTTCGGCAGAATGGGAGGCCTACAACCGCGGTGGGACAAACGTAGTTAAACAGGGTCAAACTGTCCTGCGTGATTTTGAGCCGCAAATTCTTTCGGGAGAGTCTACTTATTTATTTGACCCGCGCAAGCTGGGCTTAAATGAAGGCATGGCTGTTAATCTTTACGCGGTTGGTAGAGATTATTATCGAACTGACCGCAAGCGCCGCTCGCTGCCATTCCAGATATATATTCTGAGTCCTGAGGAGCACGCTCAAATTATTCAGCAAAATTTTGAGAGTATAATGGCTGAGTTGGATGAAATGGTTCGGCGGCAGGAGAACCTTTTAGAGGAGACTCGTGACACTCAAGATTTGGACGCTGAGGAGCTGAACAGTGATCAGACAGAAAAACAAATCGGAAGACAGGAGCAAGCGCAAAAGAACATAGCGAATAAAATGCGTGAGCTCTCTGAGGATTTGAAGGAGCTTTCTAAAGAGGCTCTGAAAAATAAAGAAATGGACCCTCAGGATTTGGCTAAGATGACGAAGGCTCAGCAGGAAATGAAAAATCTGGCCGAACAGGAGATGCAGCAAGCCCAGCAGGCTTTACAGCAAGCTCAACAGAACCAGCAGGAACGACAAGAGAACTTAGAAGAAGCTGAGCAGCAGGAAAAAGANGCNCTTGATAAAATGAAAGAGATGCAGCAAGAGGGCAGTCAAAATGCGCAGGATATGTACGCTAATACATTGGTGTTACGCTTAAGAAAGTTGGCAGAGTTTGAAGAGGAAATTGCCANAAACTTTACCGAAAATTTAGTGAACCTCATTGGAAGGATAACCAATCAGCTACCAGAAAAGCTCAGAATGTTGGTAAATGACGCTTACGCAAACCAGACAATAAATAGCCTTAAGGCGGCTGAGCTTCAGGTCGAAATAGCTCGNTTTTACGATGCNACACAAAATGAGAAATTCGGNGAAGTAACCAAACTGATGGCTGAGGCCCGTCCCTCAGAGAAGATGGATGCACATGCCGATTTGATTCGTCGTAACCAGACTGGAAAGGTGATTCAAGGTGCTCAGGAATTGGCCGAACAGTTTAAGAAATGGGCNGATATATTGGAGCCAAAGCAGGACGGAGNCGGAGGTGAGGGAGAAGGTGGCGGTGAGCCAGATGAAGATTTGATTGAGCGGATGAAGGANCTTCTAAGNTTNCGNCAGGCNGAGATGAAATTGAGGGAGCAGACTCAGCAGCTTGAATCTGAGTATTCCACGAGAAAAAAGGAGCAGCTCGAAGAAGATACGTTCGATCTGCGTTTCAGGCAGTTGATGTTGATGGGGGATTTACAGCTAGAGATGGATAAGCGAGGTGAAGGCGAGTTTTTGGGCGCTGCGCGCTACCGCATGAGGGATGCTGAAGATGAATTGAACTTGCCGGGTGATCCTGAGGGATTAATGGAAGCTTATAAGTGGGCTTTAGTGGCTAAGGCTAAGTCTGGTGAGGATCTGGAAAAATTAAAAGACATTGAAAGAACAATTAAAGGTATTGGCGTACATTTGGACGATAAACAGAAAAAGAATGCA
This sequence comes from Verrucomicrobiales bacterium, assembly GCA_002719595.1. GTDB lineage: Bacteria > Verrucomicrobiota > Verrucomicrobiia > Limisphaerales > UBA1100 > UBA1100. The sequence continues at coordinate 10,865 of PBEJ01000024.1, read as the reverse complement.
CAAGTACGTGCAGAGAAAATTTTAGAACAGAAATAATAACTAGAAAGGGAACTGATATTATGAAAATTAAGATTACCGGATTGTTTGTTTTCTTATGTGCAACCCTGTTTGCTGGTGAAGGTTGGTTAACGAACCTTGAAAAAGCACAAGCGCAGGCTAAGGCGGAAAATAAATTAGTTTTATTGGAGTTTACTGGCTCGGACTGGTGCCCGCCGTGTAAGGCCTTAAAGAAATATGTTTTCGATAACGATAAATTTAAGGCGTACGCTAAAAAGAATCTGATACTCGTGGAGCTAGATTTTCCGCGTGATAAGTCCAAGATTACTGAGAAACAAATGGCTTATAATCAGGCCAAATTAAAAAAGTTTGGGGTAAGAGGTTATCCGACTGTGTTTTTACTGGATGCTTCAGGCAAAGAGTTGATGAAAAAGGTTGGAGGTAGTCGGGATGTCGACAGTTACATAGAATCCCTTAAAAAGGCGAATAAATCGGGCGTAAATGGCGAGGTGGATTCAGTTGAAACAGAAACAGATGAGTTAGCGGATCTTTTAGCCTCAGCTCGTAAAAAGTATTTGATCGGTGAAGAAGCTGAAGCAATTGATAAGGCTCGTGAGGCAGCTAAAATGGGTTCTCTTGAAGCAAGTGCTTTAGTGGCAAAGTGGATGTTGGAAAGAAATGCACCTAAAATAGCTAACGGGGCAGAGAAATCCCTAAAAGAAGCCCAAAAGTCGGAAACCGACGCGATTCACATGATTGAACAGGAGATCGCTTCTATTCTTTCACAGTGTCAAGCAAGTCAGGCATCGGGGGAGATGACTCCAGAGCAAATGCAAATGATGATGATGATGATGCAGATGATGGAAGCCATGGGGATGAAACCCGGTCAAAAACCCGGCCAACAGCCAGGAATGAATAATTCTGGAGGTACAACAAATAAGAAGAATGAGTTAACTCCTGGGAATCCTGCTGGTGGAGGGGTTAACCCTGATAATAAGATACAAAAACTAGCAGGTCGCAATTCTCAGTTGCCTAAAGAATTCCAAGGACAGTTAAAGGGCTTCTTCAAAGGAGTTGATCAATTGAGGAAGAGTAATTAATGGTGCGGCTTTTCATCATAATAGTTTTTATCTCAAGTTCTTTGCCATGGGCGCGGGCTCAGGGCATTTTTGAAGGTCCTACTCAGTTTATTCCAGTTGAAGTGGACCGGATGTATGTTAAGGGAATTAATTTCCTGCGGGATCATCAAAACAAGGATGGAACCTTTACCTCTCCAGGGCGGTCAGATACTTATGGCAAGCAGCCAGGGGTAGTTGGTTTGGCTGTTATTTCAATGATGGCCCATGGAGATGATCCTAATAGGGGGCCTTATGCTTTGGCGATACGTCGCGCATTAGATTTTATAGTTAAAAGTCAGAATAAATCCACGGGATATATAGGTAGTTCTATGTATAACCATGGGTTTGCTACACTTGCCTTGGCAGAGGCATACGGGCAGGTAAATGACAATCGACTAGGGATAGCACTTAAAAAAGCAACCGACCTTATTTTAAATGCTCAGAAGCGTAGTCGAGCGGGAGGATGGAGGTATTCGCCCGAAAGCAGTGATGCTGACACCACCGTTTCAGGTGCCCAGTTTGTTGCATTGATGGCCGCCCGTAATGCGGGGTTAGCTGTGCCACAGGAATCCCTAGAAAAAGCCTTAAGGTATCTCATTAGTTGCCAATCCTCCGATGGTGGGGTTGGCTATACGAGCGCTTCGAGTGGCAATGGGCCACGAACGGCAATTGCAGCTTTATGTTTTGCCCTTGCTAAAAAGAAAGAGAGCGAACGGTTTAAAGCTGCCATGGGGTTTTTGGCTAATGTAGGGCCCAGTGGCGGTTATGATCATTACTATCACTATTTCCTGTACTATGCTGCTCAGACATATTTTCACGCCTCAGGACCCCAAAACCCCCGACTGTGGCAGGAATGGAATGCTGAAAATATAAAGCGTCTTTTGGAAACTCAACAGGAAGATGGGAGATGGGATAGTAATTTTGGCGGTAGCTTTGCCACCGCAGCCTCCCTTCTGTCTCTGGCCTTAAACTATCGTTATCTGCCCATTTATGAACGTTAGATTATTGTCACTGTTATTTTCGTTTATCATTTCATTGTTCATAAACGCGGAGGATAAGCTTTTGGCGTTAGATGAGGTTAGTCCCTCTAAGTCGTATGATGTTTCAAGGAGCAGTGAACCATCGCAGCCCGTAGAAAAAAAATCTGAGAAACGTCCAGATCGGTTGAAGTTCTTAAATGGGGATTCAATTTCCGGACAATTTCGTGGGATTACAGATGGGTATTTGCTGTGGCGTCATCCTTCTTTTTCAGAGCCGGTTCAAGTCGTCGCCAAGGATGTTTCCTCAATACAGCTAGAGACCGCTCAATCATTCGGTTCAGGGCCTGAAGATTGTGTTGTCTCACTTGTAAGCGGGGGACGTTTGAATGGTAAACTCACGGGTTTAAGTGAAACTGTTCTAACTCTTGATACCTGGTATGGGGGGGAGCTCAAGATTTCCAGAAAATTTGTTCGGTCAATTGAGCCAGGAATTAAACCAGAAAGAGTGATTTATGAGGGGCCTCAAGATGGTCCCGATGGATGGATGACAGGTAATCGTAATACGGGGCAGGCACTTAAACTTATGGCTGGTAAAAATAAAAATAATGCAGAGGTCGGAGGTGATAAGCAGCGGGCCTTGGCGGTGTTGGGGTTGGTGCGTGGGGTTGGGCGAGTCAAAGTAGGTGCCGCAGCGAATCAAGGGGCTTGGAGGTATGCTAACAACGCCTTTATATGTGCTAGCAGCGGGCCTATTCTGGGCCGTAAAGATTTAGATTTGCCAGAGCGTTGTGCTTTGCATTTTGATTTACAGTGGACAGGATATTTCAACCTAGGGGTAAATATTTTTGCTGATCAAATAAATAATGAGTATTCGGGTAATAGCTATAGTCTTCGGATTGATCAGAATAATGTCTATCTATATCGAATCCAAAATGGCAGCACATCGAACTTAGGCAATACTCCTTCACAGTTGTCTGGGAAGAAAAAATGCGAAATAACCATGTTCGTTAACAAAGAGGCTAAACAAATTGCAGTTGCAGTTAACGGCAGGTTAATACGTAAGTGGGATGATTCGAGGCCCTTTGCTGGCAAAGGAAAAGGTTTGCTTTTCACCTCAAGAAACAACAGTGCAATGCGTCTTGGGGATATTCGTATTACCGAGTGGAATGGCAGTTTGCCCGAATGTGATTCGGCCAAACTGGGTAATGGAAAGGAAGATTTTGTGATTTTTTCCAATAAAGATAGTATCTCAGGGAAAGCCAAACGCATAGACGGAGATAAGTTAATCTTTACGACTAATTTTGGTGATGTGCCTTTACCGGTTTCCAATATGCGTACGTTAATTTTCAATAACCAGGCAAAGCCTCCAACCCCAAAGGATGAAGAAGTTCAAATCCTGATGGCTAAAGGCGGACGATTAAATGCAGAGTTGCTAGCCTGGGGGGATAAAACGGTTAAGGTTAAGAGTCCTGTTTTCGGGGAAGCAGTCTTAAATCAGGCAGTTTTTGAGAAGCTTGACTTTAACCTGAATCAACCGCGTAAAGAGGATGATGGAGGTTTATTTGGCCCATGAAGAACGTTATATTTTTAAAATTTTTGCTGTGTCTTAGCGTTTCTGTTTCACAAGCACAGATAATAATTAAAGGTACTCGAACACCTTCGGTATCAACTAATCGGCCGGGAATTATTGTGCCTGGCCCTGACGGGGGAGTTATTGCTGTTCAGCAACCTCAGATTATTGAGTTACTTGACGGGGATACCCTTAAAGGTACTTTTGTGGACTATGATTCTGAAACAGGGGCCAAATGGCGCCATTCAGCCGCAAAAGATGACATTGAGTTTTTGGCGGATAGTTTATCTAAAATTCAGCTTTTTCCGCGGTTGCAGCAACTGGATTCGGCGCAAAAAACAAAAATTGATTTGGTAACAGGGCAGGTCCTCTCGGGCGAAGTTTTGGAGCTGAATGACAAGCACCTAATTCTTAATGCATGGTATAGTCGAAACAGTCTTAGAATACCCCGTGATAATATTATGGCTATTCGTCCGGCTTCAGAGGAGACAAGCTTGATCTATGAGGGTCCGACCGGAATGGAAAAATGGAAGACTAAAAGCGGCAAAACAGGAAACGTACTGCAAGATCGTGTAGTTCCTCAGCAACTATTTAAAGGAGGGGTTCCGTTTCCCGTCAGACCCAGAAATCCTGGTATTGTTGGAGGTGGAATTGGCCTGTCTGGTTGGAAATATAATGATAAGGCATTTCATGGTTCTAGTTCAGGCTCATTAATCGGCCAAAAGTTTGATTTAGGTGAAAGTGTGAATTTGGAATTTAATCTGGGCTGGCAAGGTAATTTCAACCTAGGTATTGGATTATTTGCTGATCAGCTTGATGCGTATAGTGGTAATTCATATATGGTAGGAATAAGCTCTAGCAGTTGTTACCTGACTCGCATGGTTGATAGTGTCCAAAATAATCTTGGGCAACAGAGCTTTCAGGATCTACGGGGCAAATCAAAGGCAAGAATCTCAGTTAGGATCAACAAATCTGATAGTTCAATGGCGGTTATTATTAATGATCGTGTAATAAAACAGTGGGAGGATAATGCGGGATTTGCTGGGAAAGGGGAGAATCTAATGTTTGTTCTTCTTCAAAATTCAAATCTCAAGGTTAGTAACATCCGTGTTACTCGGTGGGATGGTAAGCTTCCTTCGGCTAGCAATGATGACGAGAAAGAGGATAAGGATATTTTAACAACGAGTAATTCGACTAATCTTTCAGGTAAACTTCTTGGTGTTCGAGAGGGCAAGGTCATTTTCAAGGCAAGTTTTGCTCCAACCCCCTTGGAGATTACCATGGATACGGTTACCAAGATACAACTTGCAGGTGCTAAATTAGAAAAACCCAAGTTGGGCCTTGGGGATGTCCGCGTTACTTTTATTGATGGAGGGCAGTTTACATTTTTGTTGGAAAAATGGGGAGCAGATCGGGTATTAGGATTGAGTTCGGTGTTAGGTCGATTGGAATTTCAGCCGAGTGCTTTTTCGGAACTCGAATTTAATCTTACTAAAAAAGAAGGTGAGGGGATGGGGGATGGATTCGAGGATTTCGAATAACCTCCGCCCTGTGAATAGTCAGCTAACAATTCTGCATAACTGTTACTTGTGTAACAATCACAAGGTGGATTAGTTGGGAGTTAAGAATCTCATGACATTAGACACTCAAGAAAGACTCCCTGTAAATCCTATTACACCCAGTTCATCCCGGCTCTCTAGTGACGAACTCAACGTTCTGGAGAAGCTTGGTCAGGATGTGGTGACGATTAATTTGGACATCACTCTGAAACCGGTTACGTGGATTGCGCTTCAAAAATACGCATTGAAAAATGATTGCAGCCTTTCTGCAGCTCTCGAAAATGGACTAGAAGCGTCTGATGATGTTGCTTCAAGCATAAATATAAGGCAGTCTGAGCGCTAGTTGCTGTCTTATACCCGATTGATACTGAGCCGAGATGGTGGAATTGGTAGACACGTCGGACTTAAAATCCGATTGCCTTTAAAAGCAGTGCGGGTTCGAGTCCCGCTCTCGGTACCAATATTTAATGACTGTAGAACAAAGATTATCCGAGTTAAAAATTTCTTTGCCTCCCGCGCCTAAGGCAGGTGGGATTTATCAGTCAGTTTTAATTAGGGAAAATTTTGCTTATGTTTCTGGTCATGGTCCCATGCGGGATGATTATTCATATATAACCGGAAAGGTGGGAGTGGATCTAAACACAGACGAAGCGAAGTTTGCCGCCCGACAGACTGGATTGGCTATACTTGCCTCTTTACGGGCTAAATTCGGTAATTTGAATAATATCCAGTGCCTGGTGAAATCTTTCGGAATGGTTAATGCCACACCTGATTTTTCCGAACACCCCCTGGTGATTAACGGATACAGTGAACTGATGATGGAAGTGTTTGGTGAGGACAACGGAATAGGCGCAAGGAGTGCAGTTGGTATGGGTTCTTTGCCGGGTAATATGGCTGTTGAAATTGAGGCGATATTTGAAGTTAAATCGGGTGATCATGTCTGAAGGTGATTGGTATCGGGTAGAAAACGAAGCGGAGATTCCTTCGCCGACACTGTTGGTTTATCCTCAACGGATTATTCAGAATATTCAAAAGGCCATTGATATGGTTGGCGATGTAAAGAATCTAATGCCGCATGTCAAAACTCACAAATTACCCGAGATTGTTGGTATGCATTTGAGTTTGGGGGTTAAACGATTTAAGTGCGCTACAATAGCTGAAGCAGAAATGGTAGCAGGTTCGGGGGGGCAGGATATTTTGTTGGCGCATCAGCCCGTTGGGCCAAATAGTGTTCGTCTTAGATTTCTCATGGACCGCTATCCGCTTGTCCGTTGGGCCACGGTAGTGGATAGTGCTGAAACCGTCTCGCGTTTAAGCGAAATATTTGGTGATGCACCGCGTAAGTTGATCATTTTTTTGGACCTCGATTGTGGAATGCACAGGACCGGTATTGAGCCTGGCGAAAATGCAGCGAAACTTTATGAGCATATTATTCGATCTCCGGGTTTAGAGGCCGGTGGGATCCATGCTTATGATGGTCATAATCATGAGCAGGACTTAACCAAACGAACCAAAATTTGTGATGAGTATTTTGCGCCAATCCTGGATTTTCGGGATCATCTGGAATCTTTGGGACATCCTGTGCCTGAGTTGGTTGCTGGCGGAACACCTACATTTCCTATTCATTCAAAATATTCAGATCGCACCTGTAGTCCGGGGACCACCATATTGTGGGATTTCGGATACAAAGAGGGATTGCCTGATATGGATTTTGAGTATGCCGCGGTTTTATTAACTCGCGTGATTAGTAAGCCTGGTAGTCAGCGCGTATGTTTTGATTTAGGGCATAAAGCCATCGCAGCAGATAAGCCCCAGCCAAGAGTGCGAATGTTTGGGTTGGAATCTGCTCATCCGGAAGTGCATAGCGAAGAGCATTTAATGATGAAATTCGATCGCGCTGAGGAATTAAAGGTAGGGGATGTTTGTTACGGGGTTCCGGTCCATATTTGCCCGACTGTGGCACTTCATGACCATGCTTGGGTAGTTCAGGACGGAAAAGCCATTGGGTTGTGGGAAATAGCTGCTCGCCGTCGGAGTTTGGGTGTATAATCATGTGGATTTTCGATGCCCACTTGGACCTCTCCATGAATGCAATGGAGTGGAACAGAGACCTTAGGCAAAATGTTCTGGATATACGCCAAAGCGAGCAAGGCAAGATTGATAAGCCAGATCGCGCTCAGGGAACAGTTGCTTTTCCTGATATGCGACGAGGACATATAGGAATATGTGTAGCTACCCAAATTGCTCGCTATGTAAAACCCAACAATTCGCTGAAGGGTTGGCATTCTCCCGAGCAAGCATGGGCTCATTCGCAAGGTCAATTAGCGTGGTACAAGGCAATGGAAGAGGATGGTCAATTGGTTCAAATAACTGATTCCAAAACCTTGAATAATCATGCTGCTCAATGGGCAAAGTCTCCCAGTGATGATGCGCCGATTGGTTATATTCTTAGTTTAGAAGGTGCTGATTCAATAATTTCTCCGAAACATTTGGAGCGGTCCTATGATTATGGGCTGCGAGTAGTGGGTTTATCCCATTATGGTCCGGGAACATATGCTCAAGGAACAGCCCATGATGGTGGTCTAGGGCCTAAAGGGGGTGAGCTTTTAAGGGAGATGGATCGCTTGGGGATTATTCTTGATGCAACTCATTTAAATGACAGTAGTTTTTGGGAGGCGATGGATATTTTCGAGGGCCCAGTCTGGGCTTCACATAGCAATTGTCGCGCGTTGGTTCCAAATGATCGGCAATTTTGTGATGATCAGATTAAATACCTTATTGAACGTGGGGCAGTGATCGGTGGGGTCTTGGATGCCTGGATGCTCACGCCATGCTGGGAGCGCGGTAAATCTACGCCTGCAGAATCTGGTGTAAAATTGGAAAATGTGATCGACCACATGGAGCATATTTGTGAACTGGCTGGAAATGCAAATCATGTCGGTATAGGGACAGATTTAGATGGAGGTTATGGTAGAGAGCAAAGTCCTGAAGATTTGGATACAATTGCTGATTTGCAGAGGTTACCCGATTTACTTTCAAAGCGAGGTTTTGATTTGGGACAGATAACCGGAATAATGCACGGAAACTTCATGAATTTTCTTAATAAGGCCTGGGCCTAGGCAAGCGCTCTTGCCCGTGCTAGGATGGGGCATGCGACTAATTTGCTTGTTAATGATTACTTGGGCCACTACCGCGCTGGGAGCGGATCGGCCAAGTAATGAGTTTCCCATGTGGCCCGAAGGTGCTCCTGGGCAGAAAGGCGACACTGCGCGTGATATTCCAACGCTTACGCCGTATTGGGCGAATAAGCCTTCGGGATCGGCGATAGTTATCTGTCCAGGCGGCGGTTACGGAGGCTTGGCTCCCCATGAAGGAAAAGGCTATGCCGATTGGCTTGTTGCCCGAGGAATCCACTGTTTCGTTTTAAAGTACCGTTTAGGCTCAGCGGGGTACCGCCATCCGGTTATGTTAAAGGATGTTTCCCGGGCAATTCGCACAGTCCGCGCTAATGCAGTTTCCTGGAAAATTGATCCCAATCGGATTGGAGTAATGGGATCTTCAGCCGGAGGGCATTTGGCATCAACTATCGTTGCTCATTTCGATATGGGAATTGTGAATGGTGATAAAATAGATCGGATGAGTTCTCGTCCGGACCTTGGAATATTATGTTATCCCGTGATCACAATGGGGCAATTTACTCATCAGGGTTCCAAGAGAAATCTACTCGGAACAAATCCATCAAAAGAGTTGGTCCAGCTACTTTCTAATGAGTTACAAATAAAGAGGAATTCCCCACCATGTTTTATCTGGCACACGTGGGAGGATAAGGCGGTTCCAGTTGAAAATAGCCTTCTCTTTGCGACTGCTCTTCGAAAGAAAGGTGTTCTTATGGATTTACACGTATATGAAAAAGGACGCCATGGGATAGGTTTGGGGGGGAAGGATTTCAGCGATCTGCATCCTTGGACAGATGATTTATTGTTTTGGCTCAAGCAGCGAAAGTTTCTGAACTGACCGAGGGTCAGGATGATTAGGCAAATCTACATATTTGTTATCGGTATTCTATGTCCCTTGCTTCAATGGGGGTGCAGTCATGAGGCGGAGAAAGGTCGGGCGATTGTGGCTGACCAGAAGGTTGCGTTTAGTCATGATCACCCAAAATTGGCGAAAGTTTTAAGTAAGGTGAGTGATGGTAAGGGCGGCGTTAATTACCTATGGCTCCAAAAACATCCGAAAGATCTTAATGACTACCTTAAGCTCGCGGCAAGTGTGCCGCGAAGGCAGTTTCTTGAATGGTCTAAGCCTGAGCAAATGGCGTTCCTGTTAAATGTGTATAATGCTGCAACACTAAAACTAATTGTTGAACACTATCCGGTTTCATCAATCAGAGACATTAGGACGATAGGTTCAGTTTGGAATCTAAAAGTAGTGAGTTTATTTGGTGGAAAGATTTCGCTTAGTTATTTGGAGAATCAACTGCTTAGAAAAGAGTTCCAGGCTTCATCTGTTCATTTTGCTTTAGTTTGTGGTTCAAAAGGATGTCCGGTTTTGCGTGGGAACCCCTATAATGCGCAAAATTTAGAAGATCAGTTTCTAGATCAAACGAAAAGTTTCCTAGGGGATAGATCTAAGAACCGGGTGGATCTGGAAAAGAGAATTGTTTATTTATCTCCCATCTTTAAGTGGTATAAGGAGGACTTCGGTGAAAGCGATGCAGATATTCTGGATTTTGTAGCGACTCATTTTAATCAAACCGAAAATAGTGCAATTAAGAGCGGTGAATTTAAAATTAGGTATACTGATTTTGATTGGCAGATAAACGGTTCGAATTGACTTGATCAGGCAAAGAAGAGGAAGTAATTCTCTCTCCTCAACTGCGCCCTTAGCTCAATTGGATAGAGCGCTTGGCTACGGACCAGGAGGTTTGGGGTTCGAATCCCTAAGGGCGTGCCACTTTTAGTTGGTATATCAGGGCCCAATCAATTTTCACGGTTTGGACCCAAAACCTCAGGCCCCCTTTTCCCCCAAAATTGTCAATTATCGATTTGTCTATGTGTATATAGTTTTTGGTAAACCCTTCAGGATTATGACTCGATACTAGCGCCTCTTTTCGGTTTGATGATAATCCCTTAGGGCAAAATTATTAGATTGAGTGCCCGCGCAACAAGCGCAACAAGCTCTATCGTGACGGTCGTTTCTTCGACGTGGTCAATGACGTTCGCGAAGAGAAGGCTTTGGGCGAAAGGGTAGAACTAGGCGCCGTGCGCAAGCGCCTGCAGGCGGCGCTGGACAAATATCCAAAGAAGGGCGGCAAGATCGACTATGAGCGCGTGACCGGCGTGCGTAAGGCTCCCGGGACAAAGAAGCAAAAACATGAAAAATAATTGAATGTGCGCTAAAGAAACCGAATTCTCTGCCAGTGGTTATTGGTAGGAAACTACATGAATAAGTTCATTATTATTTTATTACTCTGTTGCAGCGTTAATGCAGCTGAAACAAAGAAACCAAATATCCTTTTCATTAGTATCGATGATCTCAATGACTGGGTCGGTTGTCTCGGCGGGCATCCGCAGGCGCGGACGCCGAACATCGACCGGCTTGCCGGGAGCGGCATGCTGTTCACCAACGCCCACTGTCCCGC
>PBEJ01000023.1 GCA_002719595.1 Verrucomicrobiales bacterium | reverse complement strand
AAAGCGAAAAGTATACGACTGTTTCTTTAGACGGTGAGGAATCAGCCATGCAGGAAATGGCCAACGAGATTCGCAAATCAATTCTCGATACTCCTATGGCTGCGGCAGCCACCTCAGAGTCCATGGCTCAATCATCAGCCAGTAGTAATGCTCAACGCAGTGAGCCCCAGAATAGCGCTGCCAATCAATCTGCCTTTGCAAGCCCAGCGACCACATCTGCTTCGAGTGCAGGGGCTTCTTCCAGTAGCTTTAAACCGACTGCTGCACAGCCCAACACACAAGTAATGGCCGGTCAGGCTCGATCGGAGAACAGTCAAAGTATGGCTGCTGCTTCACCTGTGCCAGCTTCACAGTCGACCGCTGGCCGTCAATCGATACGAAGTAACCCCCAAAGTGAAGTTACCCAGTCGGTGGTGGCCAACAGGTCGACATCACCGAATTCAGCAAGTTCCGCAGGTAAAGACCGACCCGTTTCGCCTCCGATAAGCCCTTCAAATATTTCAAAAATGTCTACTGGTGGGGCGAAATCGGTCTCCGGAGAGAGCATGAGTGCTGCTCTCAGTAACCCTCCTAAGATTCAAGCAGTTCCTGGGGCAAGTGCCGCCCGGAGCATACCACAAACCAGTGCAGTTCAATCCTCTGTTGTTGCTTCATCCACTGCGGCTGAAATTAGCAGCAGTAGTGCTGCTAATCCGAATTCATCCATCTCTCCTTCATCTGTATCACGGGTATCTCCAGCTTCGGTCAAGGCAGAGGCAGCTCGTGCGGAAGTCAGCCAAGGGATGAGTCAGGTAGCGACTCAAACCGCAGCCAAATCAGCTTCTGGCAACAATTCTGCCCATAGTGATCCCCAGTCGGTCACTGCTGCTCAATCCGTTTTAGCCTCGGCCCAATCTTTGGCCACGACGGGTATAGCCAGTCAGTCAGGCAACATTATGCCTTCCCTCTCAGGTAGTCGTGCTGCTTCCTCCGGGGTTCAGAGTTCATCCGCTAAATCCGTTGTAAAGCAGAGTATGGCGAGCGCTACCTCTCAGGCATTGGCACAGGCGTCTAATGTTACTAGTGTTTCATCCAGGGCAAATCCTGTTTCAGCATCCACAGCACAAAGGTCTGCTTTAGCAACACGTTCTGCTGGGATCGCAGCTTCCGGTTCTAATGGGGCAAAAGCTGCCTCCTTTGTTCCTTCTATTTCAGGTAGTCGTGCTGCTGTTAGTGGAGTGCAAAATGCCGGTGCTAAGGCCGTTGCAGGTGGTTCATTATCTCCCGCAAATACGGGATCTTTAGCTCAGTCAGTAACTGGTTCTCGAGGGTCTGCGCGGGGCAATCCTTCGGGAAAAGAAAGCAATGGAGAATCCAGTTCAGTGCGGTCATCGAATTCAGTTTCAGCGGTTTTGGGAAGTAAAGGCACGGGTAACTATTCCTTGTCTCCAACAGTATCAGGTAGTCGCGCTAATGCTATGGGTGTTCGCAGTACAGGAGCCGAAGCTGTGAATGGACAGAATTTATCAGGTGCTGCTACTCAGTCTATGGCTAAGTCCGTATCTGGATCCTTTGGTTTGTCCCGTGGTAATACCAGTGGAGATATGGGCAACAATACCGGAGGATCTGCTCAAGGATTAAATTTAGCGGCAAGGTCAACCGGTGCAAGAAGTACCGGATATTCCTCTTTTGCCCCTATTATTTCAGGAAGAAGTATGACGGTCTCTGGTATGGTCAGTCATAAGGCTAAGGCCGTTGCAGCGAGAAATATGGCGGGAATTTCGGTAGTTGCTTCGTCGCGACCATCCCACGCCATGACTACTTCTGCAAGGAGTGGGCCTGCTTCAACTCGAAGTAATTTTACCGGTTCGGCTGGAGTACTTACTGTGCGGCCATCTATTTCGGATGCCGGGGAAACCGGAGTAATGAGCTCCATAGATAGAGCAATTCGTGCGGCAACACCTCCTGCAAGTGGATTAGCTTCTGTATCCTCCAAACCGCAACCTCCTGTGAAGCAGGGCTTCTCCAATTCTCGCAGTCGTATCGGGTCTTCGAATCCAGCCGCTTCCACTCAGGTGATGACGCAAGCGGGTACTCATGCTCTGGTAGGGCCAATGAAACTTGGTGGGCTCCGCTCAACAAGGCCCGCAATGGCCGTTAAAAGTGGAGCTGAGAGTCCAACCAAAAATTCCGCGCGATCTGTTAGTGTGGAGTTACGAGGCTACTCTGGCACGAGCAAACAAATGAATTCCAGGGCGCAAACTGATACGCGTAGCCAACAACCTCTGCCAGCCGTGGCCTTAAATAGACAGAGTCCCCAGCTGACAGCTAAATTAGTCCCGCAACAATTAACTCCCAAGATCGAGTTGCCAGTGCCTAGGTCAAAACCGACTTGTGTTCAACTAAATGATCCAGAATCTGATGCTGAAAATCCCGAAATCAGAAAGACAAAGTTAGAACAGTTCAAGTCTGAAGGGTTTAATATCCGTACTGAATCAAAGGGAGACAGGTTTGTTTTCATAATTGATAAGTCTGAGAGTATGTTAGATGACAATAGGTTGGATGGAGCCAAACAGGCGTTGAGTCAAACGCTGAATAAACTGGGGTCTGAAAAGTCATATTATATTTATTTCTTTAGTGACAAGACTTTTAAGATGGAGCCAGATCGAATGTTGAAGGCAACGTCTGACAATAAGAATGAGACAATGAAATGGGTAAAAACTGTTTCTGCGGAGGGATTTACTAATCCCAGAGATGCCTTAAAAGATGCTTTTGAAAGGTTAAAACCTTCAACAATATGGCTGCTTTCAGATGGCAAATTTTCTTTATATAAATCGGGTAGGAGAAGCAATATTAGACGGCAGGAGCGTCTGACTTCTGTGCTCAGGGTTATTAGGGAGTTAAATGTAGCTCAAGTGAAAATAAATACTATTGGCTTTGCTGCAAGAGAGGGAAAAGTCGATGATTCGTTAAGAGAAATCGCAAAAGAAAACGGTGGCGCCTACAGGTTCATACCCACAGGTGATAAATAATATCACCAATTTAGTTCGTTTTTATTAATCTGGTCTTTGCAGGAATCTTGAAAGAGTTATAACATTCTGCGTGACTTAACTGTATGATGCATTTTTGCTCCCGTGCTCTTCTAACCTTGCTTGTGGCGACACATTAACTAGAGCACTTATAGGCTTCGTAATATTTCTCAAGACTCAAATAGGTCGCAAAAGAAGCGGCCCAAAAAAGGCGCTGATCAGAAGAGTCGTACCTATTTCTTAGTTACCATACTCACCTTGTTGGCGGTGGGGAAATTTGGCGGAATTTTGGTGGTCACCTTGCCAGTGGCCAGCCATTCGCAAGCGCGGTCCAAAGTGGTGATGAAACCTATGCACTGCAGGGATTGGCCGTTTTCATGGCCCATTGGAGTGTGAAAGATTTTTCCTTTGCCGTACTCGAGCACCATCATCATTGGTTCGTGACGCTTACTTTTGGGGCTCCAAGCCGTGGCAAGAATTTCCATGTTTGTTCCAGGGCCACGAAGTGAATCATAAAGCTCATCCTTGGCATGCTTCCACTTGGTGGGCATTCCAGCTGTGATGGGATGTTTGCTGTTACGGATTTGGATAATGAACTCGTGTTGAGGACCGTGGCTTCCTCCCCGGCCCTTGTCTGTGTTTCGAACCAACTGGTTGCTTTCGTTATAGTATACATAGGGGCCATGTTTTTCTGTTCTTCCTCCCCAGCCACCGAGGCCAATCATTTTATTATATTCTAACCAGTTAGGGAAAGAGTTGTTGGCAGCGTGAATACAAATGAAACGACCGCCCGTCCTAATGTATTTCTCGAAGGCGGTCTTTACTTGTTTCGGCCAGTCCTCACCATTGTAGTTGCTGATTACTATATTAAAATCGGCAAACGTTGGGCGCCACTTAGCCCAGTCCTTGGCGGTAAGTTCGCGGGCAGCTTTTTCTGCAGCAGCTCGCTTTTCTTTTGGCAGATTTCGTGGTGCACGGAAGCGGGCGGGAGCGGTAGAGATGGAGACTTTATAGCGGCCTGTTTGTTCTAGCTGCTTTTTCATAAACGGTGTCATGGCGGCCCAGTTGTGGTTGTTTTGACCGTCGACGATTAGCACCTTGATATCTAGGGCGTTAACCGTAAATGAAAAGGCAGTGACGATGGCGATAGAGAGGATGCGAAAAAAAATCTTCATGGATCACTCGATTGTAAATTTACCAGCTGGAGAGCAAAGCCAAAAAATTTATTTTTTGAGCTCCGGTTGATCTAGTAAACGTNCGGATTCTTCCAAAAGAAACTTAGGTGCCATAAAGGGTTCGTGGCTGATTTCCTGCCATAGAATNCTACCGNANGCGTCNATAAGGAAAGTGCCGTGCATTGGTTTTTCNTCAAAGTCATCGTAAGCACGGTATTTTTTGAANGTTTCCAAATTAGGNTCGCTTAATAGTGGNAAATTAAAGTGCCTATCTTTTGAGTCATAGCCGATAAATGTGTCCAGTAGNCCTTGCTGAGTATCAGTGCTCACAGCCATTAAAGTAATCCCTTTGGATTCAAAATCTTGAGCGAGTGGATCGAAGGCATTTAATTGCTCCATACAGTGNGTGCAGCCTTTCCCCAAGTAGAATATNAGAATCATGGGCTTGCCCTTGTGAGTTTTNAGGGAAAATGGTTGTCCGTTTCTGTCAGATAATTCCCATTGGGGCGCAGGTGAAGGGCTCCATTGGAAGGGGCCGAGGTCGTCGAGTTTTGGTCGGAGCCCCATGTCTTCGGCAGTTGTCTGTTTTTGTCTCCAGTCTGAGGGAAGATTCATTTCTTTGGCCAAAGGAGCCAANCGAGCAAACCATTCTATGTNCAAATCNAATTCTGGTGCGATTCGACGTAAATGATCCATTGCCTTTTTTGCTTCGGTTAGTTTTCCGGTTTTGTGAAGTACGTAAATCTGTGCAGCTAATGGCCTTGCTTGTTCTGGGGCTGATTTCACTGCNGACGCTGCAAGTTTGATGGCTTCTTCTTGGTTGCCAAAAGNNAATTGAAGTAAAGCCTTTCGTTCTGNGCGAAAATCACGCACTTTAGCATATTGAGTCTTTGCCTCCTCAATTTTTACAGCTTTTAGCGCTAGATACATTTTAGTTTCTGCAATCCCGCGTTCCAATACTGTGATAGCGCTCGAATACGGACGCTCAGCTCCACTTTTCGCTTTCTTTATGTCAATGGGTTTTTTCTTTTCTTTCTTGGCTTTTTCTTCAGCCTCTTTTCCCGCTTTTATTTTTCCTGCCTTTTGATCGTTTAGGAGGTTGTTCATTTTAACAAGCAGTTCGTTTGCCAAAACGACTTCTCCGGTGTTTGCGTAAGCGGATGCTACAATGCGCCAGTATTTGGCTTGGCTATAAGCGGTTGTACCCGGTTTTAAATAATGTGAATCTTTTAAATTGATGGCTTCATTCCATAATTCGTAATTCTTTAACAGGTCATAGAGATGCTTGCGCCCATAATAGTGGCTGCTACGACTAGGGAAAGACCATGTGCCATCTTCCCTAACATTCGGTATTCTGGGCAATTCAATCATGTTTTTAGACATGGCAATCGCACGGCTTATCCGGCCAGAATGACTGAGATTGCGAGTTAGCCATTCGTTATTATGGGCAAAATTATGGATGCGATCAGGCATTATTCTATCTCGCATCATGTGTGCATGATCCACCCGTGCACTAGCTTCCTGTTGCCATGTGGCATCATGGTAGCGTTTAAGTCTGGATAGTATATGACTTGGCATGTGCCACATGTGGGCTATTCCCTCAGCGGATTGACCGCAAAGGCCAACTGAAGGTATGGCGCGCTTAGCATCCTTGTAGTCCCACAAGTGAATGCGGTAATGATGGCACGGGTGGTTTGGATTTTTTTCTAAAATTTTTGCGATCCGCTTCTCAATATCATCATAATTTTTTTTCGCCTTCACGTTATTATACATGGCCAAGGCGAGGAAGGCTTGGGCTTCTAAGTCGTCTGGGTATTTGTCCGTTATGTTCTGGAGTGCNTTTACTTGATNGGNTTTTCTTTTTTTTGTATCAGATTCTGCNAAGTAAGTGTTTATTACCTCGATCCACAGGCGCTCTCTTTCACTTAAAATATTAAGTTTTGCCGATGCTTCTTTCATGATCGACTGAGCACGGGATCGGTTTTTTGCGTTGGCCATGGCGATACCCCAGTAAGCCATCGGATGGTTCGGATGTAGTTTTAATACCTGCCGAAAGGAGCGTTCAGCCTCCAGATACCAAAAACCGTGAAGCTGTCCGATTCCCTGATTAAAGTAGGCCTGTGCCTCGTTGGATTTTGTTGTGATGGGGAAGTTTATATTGCCAGTGGTGCCCATGAGATAAGCTGCTTGTCTTGGGCCTTTATTGAATGCTTCCCCATGGGTGGAATGACCCGGAGGCGGGGCGGATGGATCATGTTTGAAGGTAGACTTTATTNCTGTATTAGTAGTTTTACAGCCCCACAGCAAAATTANCGGTAAAATGCTTAGTGTTTTGTATACATTCATATTTTTTATATCAGTCCTAAAGTTTCATCGAGCCCACACATTATGTTAAATGATTGAATGGCCTGGCCTCCAGCTCCTTTAATAAGATTATCGATGGAGCTCATCACTATTAACCGTCCAGTGCGGCGGTCTAATCGCCAAGCTAGATCCAAGTGGTTCGTGTGTGTTACGTTCTTGGTGTCAGGTAGTGCCCCTGTGGGGAGGAGCCGAACGAAAGGTTCGTTCGCATAGGCTTCTTTGAGGCAATGAAATATTTTTTTACCTAATGCTTGTTCCTCGGATTCAGACTTAAATTTTTCGGTAGGAGCAAGATATAGAGTTGTGAGTATGCCCCGAGTTACCGGTATAAGATGTGGTGAAAACTGAATTAAGACACTTTCTGCTGATGCTAGGGAGAGTTCCTGCTCGATTTCTGATAGATGTCTATGTTTTGGGATGCTATAGGGTCGTGCGCTTTCATTACATTCTGAGTAGAGAAAGGCAGTTTCAGTGCTTCGTCCGGCTCCGCTCACGCCGCTTAGACTGTTGGCAATGATTCCGCTACTTTTGATCAGTCCCGCCTTTAATAAAGGTAAGGTAGGCAGCAGAATACTCGTGGGATAACAACCAGGCGAAGCAATAAGCTTTGCGGTTCGGATTTCTTCCCGGTAAACCTCAGGCAAGCCATAGACGGCTTCTTTTAGTAATTCGGGAGCAGGGTGTTTTTTGTTGTAGAATTGCTCGTATGTTTCCAAATCGTTCAAACGGAAATCTGCAGAGAGGTCGACGATCCGGAGGTTTTTATTAAGCAGTGCTTGCGCATATTCAGCAGCGGCACCGTGGGGTAAAGCAAGGAATACAATCTCTGCAAGTTGTGCGATAGCTGTTGGATTGGGCTCAGTGAATTTTAACGTATCTGCAACACCCCTAGTAGCAAAGCGAGGGAAAATTTTACTAAGAGTTTGGCCAGCGTATTGACGTGAGGTGATGGCTGTCAATTCGGTGCAAGGGTGATTGAGTAGTCGTCCGACGAGTTCCTCGCCCGAATAGCCTGAAGCTCCTAAAACAGCGACTTTCATGCATGAACCTTGACTCACAGTTGCCTTGTTTTGCCTTTTTTTCGAGTGAATTGAAAGAAAACAAAAAACCCCGCAGGCAAAGGCCAACGGGGTTTGAAAAATTCTTTATCCTTAAGCGTTTAGCGTTTGCTGAACTGGAAGTGTTTGCGTGCCCCCGGTTGGCCGGGTTTCTTGCGTTCCCGTACCCGTGGATCACGCTTTAGAAGGCCCTCGGCCTTCAGAGTGCCGCGCAATTCAGTGTCATATTCAAGCAAAGCTCGAGCAATCCCAAGGCGTATTGCTTCTGCTTGGCCTGCTATGCCTCCTCCATTGACATTGATTCGTACATCAAATTTCTCGGCATGCTCGGTGACAACGAACGGCTCGTTAATTATCATTCGATGCTCGTCGATGGGGAAATAGTTTTCGGCATTTCGACGGTTTATGGTGATCTTCCCTGAGCCTCCTGGCTTGAGGCGAACCCGTGCCGTCGCGCTTTTGCGGCGGCCGGTGCCTAGAAGTTCTTGGGTCTTTTCGTCTACAGCCATATTAATTTAAATCCAAAGGTTCGGGTTTCTGAGCCGTATGTGGGTGTTCGGTGCCCTTATAGACTTTTAGCTTAGTGAGTAATTTCTTTCCAAGCCGGTTTTTTGGAAGCATCCCCTTTACTGCGCTCATAATTATTCGCTCAGGATGTTTCTCTCTTACAACAGAGAGAGGAATGCGTTTGAGGCCTCCACGGAAACCACTATATTTCTGATATTCCTTTTCGGTTTCTTTCTTGCCGGTGACACGAATCTTTTCGGCATTGATCACCACAACAAAATCTCCCGCATCCAAATGTGGTGTATAGGTCGGTTTGTTTCGACCTCTGAGTACATTAGCCACCTTTTCAGCGATTCTGCCGAGAACGAGCCCTTCAGCATCAACAATATGCCAATCTCGTTTCTGTTTGTCTATTTTTGGTAGAAAAGTCTTCATTCCTTGTTTCTCAAGGGGCGCAGGAAAATAGCAGATACAATAAGCTGGTCAATAGGTTTTTGCCGTAAATTACTGATTTTCAGCTGTTTTATGTTTTTTTTCCGTTGCCTTAGCTCTGAATTCAGCGATCTCTTCATGTGACATTAGCTTAGGTTTGGCGAATTTTTCGAAACGNTTGAATCGGCGTAATAATTCGGGAAGCTTCTGTAAAGCCAGCAACTGCCNTTTCATTTGTTTATCTGGCTGAGCAGGCGTGCCAAACCACTTTTCACCGTCATTAATATCACGCATCACTCCGGATTGGGCGGCAATGGTTACATCGTTTCCAATGCGTAAATGGCCTGCAAGTCCTACCTGCCCAGCGAGAGTCACATTATTTCCAAGTTTAGTGCTTCCTGCCACGCCTGCCTGGGCTACGACCAGGCAGTTTTCACCAGTTGATACATTGTGGCCGATCTGAACTAGATTATCAATTTTTGTACCCTTTCCAACGTGGGTAGGCCCCAGAGCGCCTCTATCTATGGTTACGTTTGCGCCGATTTCTGCATCATCTTCAATTACCACATTTCCAATTTGGGGCACTTTTAAATGTTGTCCTTTATCCTGTACGTATCCAAAACCATCTGACCCGATAATGGTCCCCGCGTGGATGCGGACTCGATTACCGAGAACCGTTCTAGGATAAAGAGTTACATTNTGGAAGATNGAGCAGTCTTCGCCAATCACGCAGTTTTCATCGATGTAATTATTGCCATGAAGTACTGTCCGTGCGCCGATCTTTGCTCCATCTGTAATAATTACGTGAGCACCAATGCAAGCTTCGGGATGTACTTCAGCATTGTCAGCAATTGTGGCTGAGGGATGTATGCCAGTTGGAGGTCCGGGTTCGGGGTAAAAGAGAGGGACGACCTTTGCAAAGGCCAGACGGGCACTGGCAACCTTGATGAGAACCTTGCGTTCTGAGCTGAAGGCTTTATCGACAATGATCGCGCTTGCTGCACTTTGTTCTGCGCGCTCAAAAAATGTGCGATTCTCGGCAAAGGTTAGGTCGCCTGATCTGGCCCGGTCGGCTGCTTGAAAACCGGTAAGAGGCATGGTGCGGTCACCCAGAACCTTTCCACCTAAATGATCAGCGATATCTCCCGCTGTAAAGAGCATGGCTAAAGCCTTTCAGTTTGAGTTGTGATTGTGGCGCTAAAACNCCTAACGGCCNGAAATAATAGTGTTGTTTTCGTTTAAGACAATCACTTTCGGCTTCCAGCCTGAAATTTCATTTTTTTTCAGCTGAGCAAAACTCATGATTGTAAGGCGATCTCCGAGTTTTCCCAGATGTGCAGTTGCACCATTCAGGATAATGCTTCCGCTGCCTCTTTCGCCGGCTATTGCGTAGGTTTCAAAGCGCTCCCCATTGCCCATATTACCGCAGAGTACGCGTTCGTAGGGAAGCAGTCCCACCTCNTCCATAAGTGCGTGATCAATGGTAAGGCTTCCCTCATAATTGATGTTGGCATCAGTCACCGTTGCNCGGTGAATCTTTGATTTAAGCAGTTGCAGAGTCATACTCAATCGCCGTTGACTTGGAGGCGAACGGNCAATATAAAGGCCNCGCAACCGGTTTCAAATCAACTTTTTTTAATTTTACCNTTAAATTATGAGCAGAAAAATACGTTATGGAATGATAGGCGGTGGCCGTGGGGCATTCATCGGTGCGGTGCACCGTATCGCCGCGGCGATGGATCAGCAGGTCGAGTTAGTTTGTGGGGCTTTTTCCTCTAACCCGCGTAAATCCAAGGCTAGTGGTAGAGATTTTTTTCTGCCCGCCAATCGCTGCTATGGCACTTATCAGGAAATGATAGAAAAGGAGGCCAAATTGCCCTTGGGCGAACGGATGGATTTTGTCGCCATCGTTACGCCCAACCACATGCACTTTCCACCCGCAAAAATGGCACTGGAAAATGGTTTTCATGTCCTAAGTGACAAGCCCGCTACTTTTGACCTAAAGGAAGCCAAAGNCCTTGAAAAGTTAGTTAANAAGACACGTCTCTTGTATGGTCTAACGCACAACTATACCGGTTATCCCCTGGTAAAGCAGGCGCGTGATATGGTTGCTGCGGGTAAGCTTGGCAAGATTCGCAAGGTAGTTGTGGAGTATCCTCAAGGTTGGCTCGCTACACATCTGGAGGCTTCTGGTCAGAAACAGGCTGACTGGCGAACCGATCCCAAGCGCAGTGGTGCAGCTGGTTCCATTGGTGATATTGGCACCCATGCTGAAAACCTTGCAGAATATATCTCTGGATTGGAGATCAAGGAATTGGCAGCTGACATTACTACTTTTGTTAAGGGCCGTAAACTTGATGATGATGGCAATGTATTGTTGCGATTTAAAGGTGGGGCCAAGGGTTTGTTGCATTGTTCACAGATCAGCGTTGGGGAAGAGAACAATATTAACATCCGGGTTTACGGCGAATTGGGCGGGATTGAGTGGCATCAAAANGAACCAAACACCATGTTAGTTAAGTGGCTTGAAGAGCCCATGCAAGTTTATCGTACGGCAAATGGTTATCTGGGGCCTAACGCCGCTGCGGCCACCCGTACACCTCCCGCACACCCTGAAGGCTATCTGGAAGCTTTTGCGAATATTTATGTGAACTTTGCCAATCATATCCGTGCCAAACTTGAGCGGCGCAAACTCGCCAAGAGCGATCCTGCGCTGGACTATCCGANGATNAAGGATGCTGTTCGCGGTATGGCTTTCATTGAAGCGGTGGTGAAGTCATCCAAGAATAATGCTCGTTGGACTAAGCTAGCCAAGTAGGGTTNGCTGAAAAATTTAAGATTACAGCGCGGCCCTAACTGGCCGCGTTTTTTTATCATGCCAAAAAAGACATTGAATATTGGCCTTATCGGCTACCGGTTTATGGGCAAGGCCCACAGTAACGCCTGGCGTCAGGCACCCCGGTTTTTTGACCTAAAGCGAGAGGTCTGCCTGCATACTATTTGCGGCCGTAACTCCAGCGAACTGGAGAAAGCGCGTGTGCAGTTTGGTTGGGTTCATGCTCAAACTCATTGGCACAAGGTGGTGGCNGATCCTGAGATTGATATTATTGATATCAATACGCCCAATGATACCCACGCTCAGATTGCTATTGCTGCAGCTAAGGCTGGCAAACATGTGCTTTGCGAAAAGCCGTTGGGATTGGATGTAAAAGAATGTCGCGATATGTTAATGGCCGTTAAGCGTGCCAAGGTTGTGCACATGATTTGCCATAATTATCGGCGTATTCCGGCAATTGCACAGGCAAAGAAAATGATTGAGGAGGGGGCGCTTGGTGAAATCCGGCACTATTATTCCCGATATGCTCAGGGTTGGCTTGTGGATCCGAAAACGCCGCGCCTGTGGCGATTGCAGAAACAGCATGCGGGCAGTGGTGCTCATGGTGATATCAATGCCCATATCATTGATCTGGCCCGTTATCTGGTGGGTGAATTTGATGAGGTCTGTGGGCAGATGCAGACCTTCATTAAAAAACGGCCCTTGCCGGAAAATCCGAAAAAGATGGGGCAGGTGACTGTGGATGATGCAACTCAGTGCATCGGCCGTTTCAAAAATGGAGCAATGGCCAATTTGGAGGCTACTCGTTTTGCAACGGGGCGTAGAAATCATATTCACATGGAAATCAACGGATCCAAGGGGTCAATTGAATTTGACTTTGAGGATATGAATCGCCTGAAGTTTTTTGATAACACGGTTGCCAATGATCGGCAGGGATTTGCCGATATTATTGTGACTCAAAAGGATGGGGTTCATCCTTATGTGGGCCAATGGTGGCCGCCTGGCCATATTATAGGTTATGAACACACTTTTGTGCATACTATTGCTGATTTTATTAATGCAGTAGCCACGGGTAGGTCTGTACATCCTACTTTTGAGGACGGATTGCAGAATCAAGTGGTATTAGAAGCAGTTGAGAAGTCGGCCCAAAATCGTAAATGGGTGAAAGTGAAGTGACTTTCGAATAACTTGATCTTCACAATACGGTTAATGATGTCAGTTTCAACCGAGGGCGACTGTTAATTATGAGCATTTCAGCTTCTTCAGAAGACCGCGGACAATGGGGTTCTAAGCTCGGTTTTATAATGGCTGCGGCCGGTTCTGCCGTAGGTTTAGGTAACATATGGCGCTTTCCTTACGTAACTGGTGAGAATGGCGGTGCGGCTTTCGTTTTGGTTTATCTGGTCTGCGTTTTCCTGATTGGAGTTCCATTGCTCTATGTGGAACTGGCACTCGGTCGTGCTAGTGGTCGTAACCCCGTTGGAGCCTTCCAGAAAACCAAACCAGGTACACCTTTTGCCGTTACGGGTATCTTGTGTTTGATGGCCTGTTTTTTTGTTCTGACTTACTACGGGGTCATTGCCGGGTGGACAATTAGTTTTGCTTGGAGTCAGGCAACTCAAAACGTGTTGGTATTTGAAGATTACATTGCAAATCCAGGATCAGTATTACCTGTTTTTGCCGGTTTTATTGTTTTAACAATCTGGATAGTCAGTGCTGGGGTAGAAAAGGGAATTGAAAAATGGTCTAAGATACTCATGCCGGTCTTATTTGTGCTGATGCTGGTTATAATCGGTAGAAGTCTTTCGCTTGATGGAGCCAGTAAGGGAATCAGCTACTATCTCAATCCCGACTTTAGCAAAATTGATGGTAAAGTTATATTGATGGCCCTTGGGCAAGCCTTCTTTTCGTTGAGTGTGGGATGGGGGTTAATGATTACTTACGGCTCATATATGCCTAAATCTCAAAACATCGTAACCAATGGCTTGTGGGTGGCTTCAGCGGACACACTGGTGGCGATTCTAGCCGGTTTCATGGTCTTTCCCGCAGTATTTGCGTTTGGCATGGATCCGGGAGCAGGGCCGGGCCTGACCTTCGTAACTCTACCAAAGGTGTTTGCTCAGATGCCGGCGGGGATGTTGTTTGGAACGATCTTTTTTTGCCTGTTATCGGTTGCGGCAGTTACTTCGTCAATCTCCATGCTGGAAGTGCCTGTGTCCTACTTCGTAGATGATAAACCTTCTGCGCGACGCAAGTCTGCTATCATTGTTGGCATTGCTGCATTTTTAATTGGTATTCCCTCAGCTTTGGCCAATGGAGGTAGTGAGTTTTTTAGTAATATGGAGTTCATGGGTAAGAAGGGGTTTTTGGATATCATGGATCAGGTATTTGGTACACTCTGTNTGATTGTAATCTCTCTGGTTCTCAGTATTTACGTTGGCTGGGTGTGGAAAACTGATCCAGCAGTCAAAGAGATAGAAGAGGGATGTCCTTGGTTCACCAAGCCGTTGGTNCGTTCAGTTTCCCCCGCTTGTGTTTGGGCATTTTTCGTGAAGTTTATCTGCCCGATTGTGATTAGCTTGGTTCTGGTTAATGCCTTAGGGCTNTTCGATAAGAAAGAATCAACGAATCCAGCCAATCATAAACCCAATGCCGATGAGCAGGCTANTAAGCAAATGCCTGCTGAAGATAATTCAAGCTCTCCGACGCAATAACCTCCGGGCCTTCGTCGAATTTGAATACTTCTACTGATACCACTCCATTATAATTTACTTCCTTTAATGCAGCGGCAATTGGTTTGAAATCTACATCNCCAAATCCGGGGCCTTTGAGGTTTTCGTCGTTCGCGTGGTAATAGGCAAANTCTCCGGCGCTCTCACGTATGATGTCCGGGATGGGTTTACCCATGGAACACATGGCTTTGGTATCAAGGATGATCTTGAAATTCGGGCTATCGAACTGTTTTGTAAATTTGATAGCTTCAGTGTGGGTGTTAACGAAATTAGTTTCACNAGGTGCCAGTGGTTCAAAATTAATCACCACCTCTCGTTGGCCGGCATGTTCCACACCGGGTCTAAAGACTTCTGTGGCCCATTCCCAGGCTTGTTCATAGCTTACCCCATCCATTAGGTTGCGCTGATAGGGTGAGCCGACAATGATGGAAGCACCGCCGAAGTCTGCGCAGCAATCGACCAGATCTACGAAGTATTTAGCNGTTTTTTCTCTAATGGAGNCATCGGTNTGGGTCATGTGCATGCCTTCAGCTTTCACCAGCACCCAGTGGATGCCGGAAATCTCGATATTATGCTTTGCAGCAAGATCCTTGACGTTCTGCCTCTGGGCGGCAGTGATATCAGTTACATAGTTTGATATTGTGAAAGGGGCAATCTCTAGGCAGTCATAACCAGTCTTGGCGACGTATTCCATGGTGTCCTCCATAGACCATCCTTCAAAAATTTCGTTGCAAATACCAAATTTCATCTGGCACATCCCGCCGTTTAAGACAAAGTTTGTCGAGTCATTTTGTTATGGAAGGGATGAAGTTATTTCACACGTGTCCGGTTAATGATGCGGAGCTATTGGTCGTGATGCTGGAAAAGCACGAAATCGACGCAAAAGAGGAAATGATTGAGCCTATCCCTGAAGGTGAGGATGAATTTAGTCGGCCAGTGAAAGTGTTTGTGCCTGAATCGGACTATGATCGGGCTTACGAGCTATTTTTTGGAGATAGTGAGGATGAACTTTAGGCTAGTATTGCCTCTATAGGATTGACTTCCTCTACTCCTGTGAGCCTTTGATCCAGCCCCTGAAAAGGAAAGGTGAACCGGTGGTTATCAATGCCCATACAACGCAGGATCGTAGCGTTGAGCTCGTTTAAGTGAACTGGGTCACGTGTAATGTTATAACTAAAATCATCGGTTTCACCATAGGTCATACCAGTTTTGATACCGCCACCGGCCAGCCACATGCAAAAGTTTCTCGGGTGATGGTCACGTCCGTAATTCTCTCGTGTTAACTTTCCTTGGCAATAGACGGTGCGACCAAATTCACCTCCAAAGACAACCAGTGTGTCATCAAGCATGCCTCGTTGTTTGAGATCCTTGATAAGTGCGGCTGTCGGCTGGTCTACATCCGTGCATTGTTCTTTAATTTGTTTGGGCAATGAACCGTGCTGGTCCCAACCACGGTGCAGAATCTGGACGGTTCGCACACCTCTTTCTACTAAGCGACGGGCCAGTAAGGCTGAATTAGCGTAGGTGCCGGGTTTTTGTGCGTTTGGTCCATACATTTCCAGTGTCGTCTTGGTTTCTTTTCCGAGGTCGGTTAGTTCCGGAACACTGGTCTGCATACGAAAGGCCATTTCATACTGGGCAATCCGAGTTTGGGTTTCTGGATCTCCAAAACGCTCAAAGGTTTTTTGGTTAAGTTTACCCAGAGCATCAAGCATGTTGCGCCGATCAGTTGGTTTTACGCCCGGTGGATTTTTCACATATAAAACCGGATCTCCAGCGCTACGCAGCTTTACTCCATCATATTTTGAAGGCAAAAAACCGCTGGTCCACATGCGCGTGAAAAGCGCCTGACTCGGGTTTTTTACTGTTGGGGTGAACACAACAAACGCTGGAAGATTTTGACTCTCACTACCCAAACCATAGCTAAGCCAGGAGCCCAAGCTGGGTTTGCCGGGCACTTCACTGCCGGTCATAGCAAAAGTGCAAGCAGGATCATGATTAATGGCTTCAGTAAACACTGAGCGAATCATAGTTATGTTGTCGGCGATTCCCTTCATGTGTGGAACCAGCTCGCTCATCTCGATGCCGGATTTGCCGCATCGTTCAAAGGCAAATTTGCTGGGTGCCACCGGAAAGCGCTTTTGGCCACTGGTCATGGTGGTGATGCGTTGGCCGTTACGAATCGAATCTGGTAGTTCCTGGTCAAAGTATTTTGTGAGCCCGGGCTTGTAGTCAAAAAGGTCCAGTTGAGCCGGGGCTCCATTCATGTGCAGATAAATTAGATTCTTTGCTTTGGGAGCAAAGTGAGGGAGATCTGGTAATGCAGGATGTATGTTGCCGGTGACTGCAGGCTCGGCGGCTAGGGCCCGTTGGCTCAAGAGTTGTGCGAGGGCAATGCCGCCCACTTTGAGGCCGGCACCTCGGAAAAACTGACGTCGATTTTGAAGTTGGTGATATTCGAGTGCTGGGTTCATATTAGTCAGTTCTTGTTTACCACTTCGTCGAGGTTCAGGAGCAGGTTGGCTATTAAAGTCCACGCTGCGAGTTCTTCAGTCCTAAGGTTGGGGTCAGGTTTACTCTCCCCAAAATCGATTAGCTTTTTGGCCGATTCCTGGTCTTGTTTAAAACGTGCATAATATTTGTTTAATGTTGTTTGGAGAATCTGAGCCTCTTCTTTTGTCGGCCAGCGCGAAGTTACTACCCGCCACGCCCATTTAATGCGCTCATTTTCTTTTTTGCCGCTTTCCTCAATTATCCGTTGAGCTAAATTTCGAGCTGCTTCCACGTGCTGAATGTCGTTCATTAACTGTAGAGCCTGCATTGGGGTGTTGGTGCGGCCACGAACTGAGCAGCTCTGCTCACGGTTGGGGGCATCAAAGCTAGCCATAAAGGGAGCGGGGGCTGTCCGTTTGAGAAAAGTGTAGATACTGCGTCGATAGAGATCCTCACCCTTGCCTTGTTTGTAGTTACGAGTATTACTGGAAGCAAACCCGACTGGTTCCCATATGTTGGGAGGCTGATAAGGCATTACTCCTCGACCACCAACTTTATTGACCATGAGTCCGCTTAAGTATAGTGCTTGATCCCTGAGTATTTCCGCATCCAAACGGTGTCGTGGGCCGCGAGCAAGGAGTCGGTTTTCTGGATCTATCTCTAAAAGCGAGCGATTCACCGTTGAGCTTTGTTGGTAGGCGTGGCTGGTCATGATGCGAGATATCAACTGCTGTATATCCCATCCATCCTCAGCAAATTGTAAGGCTAACCAATCCAGCAACTCAGGATGGCTGGGTAGTTCGCCTTGTGTGCCGAAGTCCGCGCTGGTTTTAACTAGGCCGACGCCAAAGAATTGCTGCCAGATGCGATTAACGGCAACACGTGCCGTTAGTGGGTGTTGGCCATCAACCAGCCAATTGGCAAAATCAAGCCGATTATAATCACGATTCTTTGGCTTGGTTGGTAAGGGGGGTAAAAAAGCGGGAACATTTCGGTTAACCTTTTCGCCCGGGAGATTATATTGACCGCGGATCATTACGTGGCTTTGACGCGGTTTGGGTAGATCAGCCATGATAAAGGTGACGGCTGTGTTCTTGCGGATAGTTTCCTGTTCAGCTATTAGTTTAGTTTTTTCAGCTTTGATGGGTCCGAGTGCTTCTTTTGCTCCAGCATATGTGTTTGACAGCCAATGTTGCCGCAATTCCTCTTCCTCAGTTTCAGACCATTTCACTGGATCCTTGCTTTTGAATCGCTTGCGCAGGGCATCGGTAAGATCCTTGTTACGATCGGTCTCCTTTTGAGCTTTCCAGCTTTTCCAAGATAGTGCGGGATCTTTGGCTGGATCAGTTGTGACCTCAGCTCCCGATTTATCCCAGTATGCTTTGCCGTCAAAGTGGGTGTAGGCCCAGCCGTTGATATTCGCGCCTGGCTTCAATCCAACTTGTGCAACATCCACTTCTAGCCGTACCCATTTGCCGGTTTCAGGTAGTTCGCCAATGCGGCGGCGGCTGGCAGTGCCTTCTTTGCCCCATGTGATTTTGTTTTCTCCCCAGTAAGCACGTTGCTCCCAATTTCCAGAGTAAAACTGTAGCATGATCTGTTTGGGCGGATTGAGAGTGTCGAGGTAAACGTGGGCGAATAGTTTCATGCCTTTCTTGACAACCAACGGTGGATTGGCGCCACCGATGACCAGTTGCTCTAAACCGTTTGCCTCCAGCACGAATGCTTTAGAGCCGCTTAATACCGGTTCGGGCTTGCTCACGGTTTTCCATTCCTTGTTGCCTTGCCGGGTGGCTTTGGCGGGGAAACCGTCCTCAATCCATACCTTTTCCTTGGTGGTCGGTTTGGGTGGGTTCTTGAGCTCGGCAGGATCGGTGTATTCAATCTTGGCAACTGCCTGAACAAGACGCTGATCCACTTTCTTGATTTTAGTGGTCAATTCAGCCAAGCGCTCTTCATCTCCTGGCTGTGGTACTTTTATGACTGGTGGAGTGTCGATTTTATTGCCATCAAGGGCCGGGTCAGCCGCACTATGAAAAAAGGAATACATAGAGTAATATTCTCTCGCGGAGAGTGGATCAAATTTGTGGTCGTGACACACTGCACAGCCGGCCGTTAGGCCCATCCAAACTTCTACTGCCGTTGAGGTCCTGTCAACGGCATTGCGGTATATCCACTCTGCTGTAATGCTACCTCCTTCACCGGTGCTTACGTTGCAGCGGTTGAAACCAGAGGCAATTTTTTGATCCATGGTGGGCTTGGGTATCAGATCTCCTGCTAGTTGCCATCGGGTGAATTCATCAAATGGAAGATTCTGGTTAAAAGCACGAATGACCCAGTCTCGGTAAGGCCACATGGAGCGTTCATTATCAAGGTGCAGGCCATGTGTGTCTGCGTAACGGGCCAAGTCTAGCCAATAGCGAGCCATATGCTCACCGTAGGTTTGGCGTTTCATTAATTGATTAATGAGTTTCTCAACAGCATTGGACGATTTATCCCGAAGAAATTCATCAACCTCCTTAAGAGAGGGCGGCAGGCCAGTGAGATCTAGGTGAATCCGGCGTACAAGTGTTTCTGGGTTGGCCACAGGTGCGGGTTTTAATCCCTCTTTAGTTAATCGTTGCTGTAAGAAAGCATCTATCGGATTGGCTGCTACTTTTGGAACTCTGTGTTTTTTTGGTTTTATAAAGGCCCAATGTTTTTCATACTTTGCGCCCTGTTCAATCCAGAGCTTTAAAGTTTCTTTTTCTTCGGCGCTTAAGGATTTTCTTGAATCCACTGGGGGCATTAGTTCATCAGGATCGTCGGTAATGATGCGAATCCACATCTCGCTCTGGTCGAGGTTGCCCGGGACGATTGCCGCTGCTCCTTTTACGGGGGTTAGTGCTCCTTCTGGTAGATCCAGTCGCAGCTTTGCTTTGCGTTTCTTTTCATCCTGCCCATGGCAGGAAAAGCAGTTCTTTGCCAGAATTGGGCGTATATCGCGGTTGAAGGTGACTGGCGCAGCAGAAACAAGCCAGCTTGCTCCTAGGCTCAAGCTTAACACCATGCGAAAACCAATCATGTAATCATTTTAGGACCAATCTCAGGGCAATCAAGCTTGTGGGTTACTATTAGCCGTAATCTGGGCGTTATTTCATCAATTCCTCGGCATGCTGGCGCGCTGCTCCAACTTTTCCACCCAACATCCGCGCAATTTCATCCACCCGATCGTTATTTGTCAGTTTTTGAATATTGGATTCAGTGCGGCCATCAATGACAGACTTACTCACCACATAGTGTGTTTGTGCTACTGCGGCTACGGGTGCTAAGTGGGTAATACAGAGCACTTGTCTTTGCTCGGCAATCTGCCGCATTCGTTCGCCGACAGCATGTGCTGTTTCACCTCCCACATTCGCATCTACCTCATCAAAAATAAGCACTGGTATCGAGTCCTGAGCAGCCAATACTGTTTTAAGAGCCAACATCACCCGGGCCAATTCGCCCGAGGATGCAATGGCTCGTAATGGCCGTGCTGGCTCACCCGGATTAGGAGCAAATTGAAATTCGATCGTGTCCAGCCCGGTATTGTTGGCTTCAGCGGCACTAGCCGTGGATGTCATGGCGATATCCAGCTGGCTCTGGGCAAAGCCAAGGTTATTTAAGTGTGTGGTGACTGCCCTGGTGAGCTTAGGAATGAGTTTTTGACGTTGGCTGGAGAGTTTTTTCCCCGTTTCAATGAGTTTGGCTTCAAGCTTCTCGAGTTTGGTATTCAGTCGAGCCAGTTCCTCATCCCTATCCTCTAATATGTTAAGTTTATGAGCAGCATCTTCACCAAAACTGTTTACCGCTTCGATGGTTCCCCCGTATTTGCGCTTGAGTGATTGTACAAGATTTACCCGTTCTTCCAGTGCCGTGAGCTGTGCTGGATCGATGTCGACGTGATCGGCGTAACTAGTGAGTGCAGTTTGTAATTCCTGTAAGTTGGCGCGCGCCTCTTCATGGAGTTCGACTAGATTTGAAGCACAATCATCCATCTTTTCTAAATCAGCCAGTAGCCGGCCTAGGTCACCTGAACGGTCAAGTAACGAGTCTTCATTTTCACTGACTATTTGCANTGCACCNTGACAGAGTTCCAATAATCTTGCTCCGTTGCTGGAGCGTTGGTAATCGGATTCNAAAGATTCTTCTTCTTTTGGGTCCAGCGCAGCATCAGTAATTTCCTTTACCTGAAAGCGAAGTAAATCCAGTTGTTGCGCGTAGGTGGCTTCATCAACAACAAGATCAGCCTTTGCCTGTTCGATCTCGGTGCGTTGTTGGAGTAAGGCGGTAAACTCACTGCCTAGGTTTTGTAATCCTCCAAAAGCATCAAGAATGGCCAGTTGGCGCGTGGGATGCAAAAGGGATTGGTGATCATGAGGGCCGTGCATATCCACCAGCCATTCTCCAATCTCCTTGAGAACGGCGAGAGTAGTTGCGCTTCCGTTAACAAACTGACGATTGCTGCCCGCGGCAGTAAAGGTGCGTTTGAGCAGTAGNCGTTTGTCCTCNCAGGGCTCGAGCCCGTGTTCTTCGAGATATTCAGCAAGGGGAGCTTTTAACTCAGCAATGTCAAAGACTGCTTCAACTGTACATTGATCGGCTTCGGCACGGATCANGGTACGGTCTGCTCGTTCGCCCAGCACCAGGTTCAATGCACCAATCAGGATGGATTTACCGGCACCGGTTTCACCACTGATGGCATTNTAACCANCTCCAAGCTCTAACGTGAGGTCAGTAACCAGGGCCAGATTGCGTATGCGTAGCGATTCGAGCACTTTTGGGATATTGCGGAGAAATTGACAGTTCGGAAAATAAAATTGTGTTCACCGGCCTATTGAGGCATCTCATGCTGAACANTATGGGTTTTGAATTCACATTTCTTGGCACTGGAACCTCACAAGGAGTACCCATTATCGGTAAGGAGTACTCTGAGGAATTTCTGGCTAATCCCAAAAACCACCGTACACGGTCCTCAATTTATGTGGTAACCGATGAGGTTAAGCTGGTGGTAGACACGACACCGGATTTTAGGACTCAATGTTTGCGAGAGAAAATCCGATGGCTGGATGCGGTATTAGTGACTCATGCTCATACTGACCATATTATGGGGATGGATGATTGCCGCCGATTTAGTGAAATTCGCAAAGGCCCTCTACCAGTTTACGCGAGTGAACTAACTATGAGTCATTTGCGCCGTGTCCATGCTCACGCTTTTCATGATGGCGAACACCCCAAAGGGTATTTTGTGCCGGAGGAGCATGTGATTGACGGTTCGTTTGAATTGGGCGATTTGAAAATTTCTCCTATGAAGTTACCACACGGAAATATGGGGTCTACCGGGTTCTTGTTTGAACAAAATGGAATTAAGAAACTTGCATATTTGACTGATGCCAAAACAGTCCCAGAGGAGGTAATCGAAGCTGTTAGTGGGGTTGAGACAGTGGTTTTGGATGCTTTACGGCCGCATGAGCATTGGACGCATATGAGCACAGGGGAAGCGGTGGAGGTAGCAAAAAAAATTGGTGCTGAGCGTACTCTTTTAACACACCTTACACACTACTACGACCATGATGTTGATCAGGCTAAATTGCCTGAGGGAATTAGCTTGGCGTGGGACGGGCTTAAAATATTGCTTAAATGAAAACGGCCGCAAGTTGTACTGCGGCCGGTGGAATTTTGTTATTATAGGGATTATGCCCCCATCTCATCTTCGAAGGAACCCTCTGCTACCGGGAAGCAAAGTTGATCACGGACGTACTGAATTCCTTCGATTGCCGTGGCGTCAGGGTCGCGGTAATTACTCTCGGTTTCGGCGATAAGCGGGGCGGTCTCAGTGCCCATGATTTTGTTGTATCGAGCTGGATAGCCGATGTTTAGCAACATCTCGACGTAGCGAGTCATATTCAGGTCACCGCTTCCCAGATCAGTAAACTGCATGGCACGATTACGCCAATTGCCATCCATGCGCCGTAGAGGGACATTCGGCCGCACTACGTAATTCTTTACGTGACAAGCGTATACGCGGTCACGAACATCAGGATGTGTAAAACGGGTTTCCCAATCTTCGCCTTCCCAACAGTGGGATGGATCTGCATTTACCGTTAAGGTTTCGTCTCCGTCGCATATTTTAACCAGTGTGCCGAACTCTTCAGCACACATGGCGGCAGTGCCGGGGTGGATTTCATGCGCGAGATAGATGCCCAAGCTTTTTGCGTGTGCTCTAATTTTTTCAGTCTTTTTAACGAAACGCTCGTTGCCCTCTTTGATAAGATCACCCCCGTCAGGAGAGGTCCAGAATCCCCATGGATAACCTGTGGCTAGCTCCCAGCCATGACTGGCTCCCCAGAACATGGGAAGAATTTTTACCTCTAACTCTGCGCAAAGATCCATTAGACGAAGTAGATAGTTTTCGTACCATTCTTCCAGTTGTTCAGGGCTTTTGTCTTGATTTGGGCCATGAATGAATGCATGGCCACTTTTCGTACCCGTCCAAACACTGGTATGTACCCAGAAAGGGCAGTGTCCGCTTATTCCATCAAGCTTAAGGTTATATTTTTCAAAAACATCTTTAATATCCTTGGCGTTTTTNAATTTTTCGCCTGATTCTCCGTCATCAAGCATGTAATTACTGGGTTGGGCTCCAGCTGCTCCGGCTTCTTTTGCAAAAGCGAGAAAGCCATCAAGCCCTTTGGAACCGTGCTGTGCACCTTCGATACTGGAGTGATAAGCGGGTTTTGCCATGATAATCCTATAACAGTCTTCTTGTTTGGGTGGCGGGAAGNTAACGAGGAACTGCTAGGAAGGCAATCTGATTTCGAAAAATGAAAAATGTCCTAAAATAGGGCTATTTAGGGCTTCGCCGTGCTTTTAGCAGCTCATTTTGGGCATTCTTGGCTTTGATTTTGATCCATGAATGCCAGCCTTTCTCAAGAAGAGCGGTGCCGCCGGAGCCTTTGCCCCCCCAGTTGCGGTTGATGGCTTTTTCGAAGGCGTTNTCNAGTCTACCCTGACCCTGGCGGCGGGCGGCTAAAACATCTCGGTCATTTACAATATCTCCCAAAAATTTTGTAGCTTGAGGATGTGTTTTCATNAAAAAATCAAATATCGACCAACCAATATCATAGCCTAGCCCAATATTTCCATCAAACATGCTATCCCATTGATCATAACTATTTGAGAGGAGATATTTCTTTAGATTGGGTAATTTACCCTCATCGCGCATTCGATTCAGCCGAACCCAACGCAAATGTTGGTCATTACGTAATCCATCAGCTTTCTGTAACCAGGCAGGGGCTTCGCCCAGCCAATCGGCGCTGCCTTCAATCATCCAAAAGGGTAATGCTCCGAACATGTTGTCCATGATGGCGTGACAGCCTTCGTGAAGAAGAGTGGGCACCAATCGCCAAGTCATGCTTGGTTTTTGCTTCCATGTAACAATCTCTCTGGTATTGGGACTAAAAAAGCCAAGCAAGTTAGGGCTGACTTTTTTGCCGTTATATCTTTTTTTGGTGTATTCGGCGTAGTCTTCGTACTTCCCAAAAATTCTGAAACGTACCCGGAAGTCACGGCTCACATTACGTTGGAAAACAGTTTGGTGTGACCGAACCAAATTCGCTAAACCAAAGTTGATCGTGTAGATCATCGCTGGTGTAAGCTGAAAGTCATGCACGGCAAATTCAGCATAGCCTAGGGTAAAGTTGGGTGCTTTTTGGGGGTCGAAACTCTGGCTCTTAGGGAAGGTGTAGCCGTCAGATTTTCCTCCGAAAATACTAGATTGAAAGTCCTGTCCACGGTACATGGCCCTGGTTAATTCCAAAGCAGAAGCTTTTGGAATAATCAGCAATAAAGAGGTAAAGAGAGCTAAGAAGGGTAATCTACGGAAATTCATATGACACTCAGGTCGCTAGAACAATGTGCACTCAAACTAGTGAGCTGTAAAGGGTGGAAGCTTCGCAAACGTTTGTCAGTTATCGGTTTCATGTGCACACTGCTGGTGAGATGGAAGTTTTTTACGACACTCATGCACATCTGACTTTTCCGGATTTTTCCTGTGAATTACCCGCTTTAATTTCTCGTGCACATAATGCAGGAATAACCCGAATTATCACAATTGGCACCGATTTAGAGAGCAGTCAACAAGCCGTAGAGCTGGCAGAAATGTATGAATCCATATACGCAGTCGTGGGCTGGCATCCCAACGATCTTGAGACTGCTCCAGAAGATGTTCAGGACGGATTGAGGCCTCTTTGTGTTCATCCAAAGGTTGTAGCGATTGGGGAGACAGGGATTGACCATTACCGTTTACCTAGTGGGAATGGGGGCTCAGAAGCAGATGATTTGATCTGGAAAAAAAGGCAGGTGGGAATCTTTCGGCAGCAATTGGAATTAGCCGTGGAACTGGGACTGAATGTGGTTATCCATCAGCGAGCAGCCTTGGAGCCGACTCTGAAGGTCTTTGAGCAATACGCGGACAAGCTGAAAGGGCAGTTCCATTGTTTTGTGGATGATGCAACGAGTATGGAGCGTATTATTGACATGGGCTCGTTGGTTAGTTTTACCGGTATTGCTACATTTAAGAATGCCGAAGAGGTTCGACGTACGATCATCGCGACACCATTAGATAAATTGATGTTGGAAACTGATAGTCCCTTTTTAGCGCCTGTTCCTCATCGAGGAAAACGTTGTGAGCCTGCTTTTGTTAAGCACATAGCTGAAGTAGTTTCTGAGCTCAAAGGCATTACTTTGGGGGAATTAAGTAGGGTTACTTGCGCAACAACGCATGCTTTTTTTCCAAAGCTTAAGTTACCATAAAAGGTTATTGCAGCCACGAAGCAAGTTGGTCATGCCTCAGGATGTAGCTGAGTCCATAAGCAAAACCCATCACAACAAAGGGAGCCAGGTCAATTTTGCCGATCACTAAATTGACCCCGCGAATCGGAAGCAGGAGTTGTTTTCCAAATTCATCGATGTTCTTCCAGAATTTCCTTTCACCGAAATAAATAAACGAGTTAAGAACGTATAAGGAGATAATACCCATTGTAAGGTAGGTTGCAGCTCGGAAATCCAGCATGATCAGTAAAGGTAGATGGTAATAATTCTGGCTGTTTTCCACGCGTATTCCGATAAAAGTCATCCATTCAATTCCAACGATATGCAAAAGGCTGGTTATGATTAAAGCGGCGACCCAGAGCGTGATCATTGGGAGTTTTTTAGTTCTCCCAAATTGACAGTACAAAAAAGACACCCAAATTCCACTAGAACTTTCTCTGGGTGTTATGGTGATCAACAATGCAAGGCACAGGTAAAAGGCAATAAGCCATCGAGCAAAACTTAATATTGAATAGGCTAGGGCACGGGGAAAAAAATCGCTCCGGAAGTGTGGTGCTTCATGGATGAGTTCTAAAGAGGGTATCCAGTCGAGCCCAGGGCCAAATTGATTGTAGAAAGCCGCGCGTAAGGTTAGCAGTATTGTTAATCCAATCAGGTAAATCCAAGAATGTTTAAATATTTTGCCAGGTCTTGGCGTGGGGCCAGTTATTGCGTTGGATGGCTTGGGGCGAGGCAAAGTGCCTGCTCGCCAGAGAACCCAAAAAAGCAGACCAATAAGATTTAGGATGCCATGAAGCCAATCCATCCTTGACGACTTTCACTCTACATCATTTTCAAAAGAGTGTCAGCCATTTCTGATGGGGTTTCAGCTACGCCAATGCCAGCATCACGAAAAGCGGCTTTCTTAGCTTCTGCGGTGCCTTTTCCGCCACTAACGATGGCGCCAGCGTGGCCCATGCGGCGACCTGGAGGCGCGGTTGCTCCAGCGATAAAACCTGCGATGGGCTTTGAGCAGTTTTCTTTAGCCCAGGCGGCTGCCTCTTCTTCAGCAGTGCCGCCGATTTCACCGATCATGATGATGCCTGCAGTATCGGAATCCTCATTGAATAGCTTCAGTACGTCCAAGTGTGTCATGCCCGGCACTGGGTCTCCGCCGATCCCCACGCAAGTGGATTGACCATAACCTGCAGATGTTATTTGCCACACTGCTTCGTAGGTAAGTGTACCGCTACGGGAAATAACACCGATATTGCCGGCCTTGTGAATGTAGCCCGGCGAAATGCCAATTCGGCAACCGCCCCGGGAATTTTCGCCAGTGCCTGGAGTAACAATCCCAGGGCAATTGGGCCCAATGAGCTTGGTCTTGCTCGTCTCTAGTGCTTTTTTGACACTAATCATATCTCGGACGGGAATTCCCTCAGTAATTGCTACAACCAACTCAAGGTCTGCGTCCATCCCTTCCAGAATAGCGTCCGCAGCGAAAGGTGGAGGAACGAAAATAGCACTGGCAGTTGCACCGGTTTCGGCTACGGCCTCGGCCACGCTATCAAAAATAGGCACAGTATCGGCAAANGTTTGCCCACCCTTGCCAGGCGTTACTCCGGCGACAAGTTTTGAGCCGTAATCGAGACTTAACTGGGCATGTCGACCACCAAAGCCTCCAGTGATGCCTTGGACAATAAATTTGGTTTCGGGTGTAACAAGAATGGACATGATATTTATTTTGCGGCTTCGACAGATTTTTGAGCGGCTTCGGCAAGACTAGAGGCTGTGATCAGGGAAATTCCTGACTCAGCCAGCGTAACACGTCCAGCTTCGACGTTGTTGCCCTCCAGGCGTACAACTAGTGGTAACTTTAGGTCAGTTTCTTTTGCGGCTGCCACTACGCCCTCAGCGATAGTATTACAGTTCATGATTCCTCCGAAGATATTGATGAGTATCGCTTTCACTGCAGGGTCNCTGAGGATGATCTCAAAGGCGGCCTTTACCTGTTCTTGACTAGCACCTCCTCCTACATCAAGGAAGTTGGCAGGATCTCCTCCGTAATGCTTGATTGCATCCATGGTGGACATGGCAAGGCCAGCCCCGTTAACCAAACAAGCAATGTTTCCATCAAGTTTGATGTAGTTGAGATCGAATTTACCAGCCTCCACTTCGAGGGGGTCTTCCTCTGACAGATCACGCATTGCCTGAATGTCTGGCTGGCGGAACATGGCATTCGAATCAATCGACATTTTAGCATCCAGTGCGACTACCGATTTGGTTCCTTCATCGTTTTCAACAAGCGCCATCGGGTTTACTTCCACCATTGAGGCATCACAATCGGTCCATGTTTTGTAAAGGCATTGGAGTAGTTTTGCGCATTGATTAATGAGCCTGCCGCGTAAACCCAGCGCGATGGCAATCTTGCGACCCTGATAAGGCTGAAGGCCAAGGTCGGGATCGATGGTTTCCTTAAAGATTTTTTCTGGTGACTCTTCGGCAACCTCCTCGATGTTCATGCCTCCTTCGGCACTGGCCATGATAATCGGGCGGCCTTTAGCTCTATCCAGCAGAACGGCTACATAATACTCACTCTTAATTTGCTCAGCTGATGTAATGAGGAGTCGATTGACTTGCTTGCCCTCCTCACCGGTCTGCTTGGTAACAAGTACATTACCAAACATTGATTCTGCTATTTTAGTTGCCTCATTAGTGCTATCGGCCAAATGAACTCCGCCTTGAAAACCGTTCTTGAAAGTGCCCTTACCACGTCCCCCAGCGTGAATTTGGCTTTTTACGACTATACGCTTGTGGCCTTCATCAAAAAGTTTCTCAATTGCGGTTTTGGCTTCCTCAATAGAAGTGGCTGGATAGCCGGGGGGAATCTCGACTCCATTGCGTGCCATTAATTCCTTGGCCTGATATTCGTGTAGATTCATGTATAAAAAAACGGAGCTCCTTATTGAGGCAAGGACTCAGACTGATCAAGGAATATTATTTATATTTAGCGGTCCGCCAATGGTACCCAAGGCTTGCCTTCATCACCTGCATATTGGGCTCGTGGTCGAATTAGGCGGTTGCCATCGAGGTGTTCGATCATGTGTGCCGTCCATCCGGCAGTCCGAGCAATAGCAAAAATAGGTGTGAAGAGATCGGTGGGGATGTCGAGCGAGTAATATACGGTTGCTGAGTAAAAATCTACGTTCGCATTGAGATTCTTTTTTTCCAGCATTAATTGAGCTATGCGCTCACTCATTTGAATCCACTTGGGTTCGCCCAGTTCTTTTGTAAGTTTTTGGGCCATTCGCTTTAGGTGTGGAGCACGTGGATCAAGAACGCGATAAACCCGGTGGCCAATACCCATGATTCTTCGTTTGTTAGCGAGGCAGTCATCAACATATGCATCAACTTTATCCAGATCACCGATTTCTTGAAGCATCTTTATTACGCCTTCATTTGCGCCTCCGTGCAAAGGGCCTTTAAGTGTCCCTATTGCGCTGGTAACCGCACTGTATACATCGCTCAGGGTTGCAATTGTGACACGTCCACTAAAAGTTGAGGCATTAAAGCCATGATCTGCATGGAGGATATAGCAGATATCCATCGTGCGTTCCATATCCTCACTCGGTTTATTGCCTGAAATTAGCCATATGAAATTAGCTGCTTCACCCAAGCTTGAATCAGATTCGAGTATTTCTTTTCCCTGTCGTAGTCGATGGAATGCAGCAACAATAACAGGAACCTGCGCGATGAGTTGGATTGATTTTTTACGGACAGCTTCCAGGTCATCATTCGTCTCAGCAGTGGTGTCAAAACAGCCGAGCGCGCTCACTCCTGTGCGCAGAGCATGCATGGGTGCGGTGTCTTTTGGTAGAGCCTTTAACACATCAATGACTCCCTCTGGAATCATCCGACTAGCAACAAACTCTCCCTTGAGCGCGGAAAGCTCATCTGCGTTGGGTAGATGGCCTCGATGAAGTAGATGCACTACTTCCTCAAAAGTTGCGTTTTCAGCCAGATCATTGATGTTGTAGCCGCAATAGACCAGTTCGCCGAGCTCACCTCGTACGTCACTTAGATTGGTTTCCGCAGCGACAATGCCTGCCATTCCTTTATCAATGGAATTTGCCGATTCACTCATAGTCATAGCATAAGAATGCCCTGAAGTTCTAGGGTCAAGACAGACCAATATAGGGGAACTGGAAAGTTGACGTCAAGCGTTACAGCATTGACTAGGGGTTTTGGTGGAGTCTGAACAAATGTACTTAACCGTTCTTCGAACTTTTTATTGCTCGATAGGTCAAAAATATCTCTTTATCTGCTTCTTCTAGGGAGTGCAGTTTAAAATGTGCGGCCTTAGCAAGGCCCCCAAAGCCAATGCCATCAGCGATGGTTGGGGCGGCTTTTCCTCCTAGAATTAATGGGCATACAGTTAGGTTTATCTCATCGACTAAATTTGCTCGAAGCAGCGAATCATTTAGCTTGCCGCCACCCTCACAAAGTATGCGCTTGGCCTTGTATTTCTTGGATAGAAAATCAAACGCTTTCTTGAAGTCTATTTCGTTTTTCCCGCTACTGTATACGGTATCGGTTAAGGTCTTTAGCTCTTTCAAACGTTTGCGTGAAATTCCTTCATTAACCAGTATTACAATCGGAGATCCTGGGGTACGAAAAATTTTATGTTTGGAATGTATCCGGCCACTGCCGCTAACGATTACGCGCAAAGGAGCATGGCTCCGNTTTTTGCCGGGNCTGAGTGTAATATCCGGTTGCGCATTAAGAGTGCTTGCTCCTGTTACTATGGCATCTGATTTAGCGCGCAANTCTAGTAGTCTATCATGATCAGCTCGGCTNCCGAATGTTGTTAGCTTACGATCACAACTTGCTATTTTGCCGTCGGCACTCATCGCCATATTAATAAATACAAATGGACGGCTCATAGGATTAGCATCGCATCTCCGTAGCTAAAGAAGCGATATTTTTCACGAATGGCTTCCTCATAAATATTAATAATCCATTCCCGGCCATTTAATTGTCCAGGAGCACTAAATGCACTAATCAGCATAAGTAAGGTAGATTGGGGAAGGTGGAAATTGGTGATTAGTGCATCCACGACTTTGAATTCCCTCGGAGGGTAGATAAAAATATTGGTGGTGCCAGTCGTAGCTGTAAGGGAAGGGGAGTTTAGTGCAACAGTTTCTAGGACGCGCACTGAGGTGGTGCCTACGGCTACAATTCGTCTTCCTTCAGCCTTAGCTTGGTTTATCGCCTTGGCGGTAGAAGCAGAAAGTTCAAAAGACTCAGTATGTAGTTCATGACTATGTATTTCATTAGACTTTACAGGCGCAAATGTCCCCAGTCCTACATGAAGGGTTAAAGTGTGTATTTCAACTCCAGTGACACGAAGTTGATCGAGTAAAGTTTTTGTAAAATGCAGGCCAGCGGTTGGGGCGGCGATGGAGCCTGCAGGTTTGGCATATACTGTTTGATAACGCTCAGTATCCTCTTTATTTTGGGAGTAAGAGTCGCGTTGGATGTAAGGGGGTAAAGGCATTTCACCAATATTTTCGAGATCGGATAGGAAATTATTGGTGCCTTCAAATCTAACATTAGCATGGCCTTCCTCATTTTTTTCTAATATTTCAGCGGTTATGGAGGTAGATTCTCCATTGCGATTTCTGATGGCAATTTTTGAGCCAACAGGCAGCCTTTTGCCTGGCTTTAAAAGTGCCCACCAAGTTTGGCTTGCAGTTGGNTCTGAGAGAAGCAGCTCTACTTTGGCTGATCCACCTATTTTGGAGCCTCGGAGTCTCGCNGGAAGGACTCTTGAGTCATTCAAGATCAAGACATCTCCTTTCTTAAGAAGCTGGGTTAAATCTCTGAAGCAATGATGTGAATATTGACCGCAAGCGCGGTTGGCAACGAGTAAGCGTGAGGCATCCCGAATTTCGGTAGGTTGCTGAGCGATTAAATTAGGGGGCAAATCGAAGCTGAAATCTGATGTTTTCAATGGGAACCCTGTTTTTTCAATACTCTCGATCCGAATTTAGCCATTTATACGGGTAAAACGCCAGCTAATGGTGTTTTTCATAAATTTTGAAATAAACCCCAAATAAGTTGACTGATATGAAAAAGTGGGGCTAAAGTGTTGCGTTGTGTGNCGAAGTGGGTTAATAGTGTGCCGTACGCATGATGGAAGAAGAGAGAAATGCTGTCTCCGTTTACTATAATTCGCTCTACAGGCATGGAGTAGATGGGAAGCGTCGTGTACAGATACCAGCTAAATGGCGGCCTTCTTCTCCGGATGTTGAGTTTACGTTAATCGTTTGGCCGAAGTCAGCTCACGGTCCGTGTTTAAGGGTGTTGCCGCCCGAGCAGATGGCCAAGCTGATGCAGGACATTAACGAGATGGGAAATGATGATCCAAATAAGGTTGTCCTTAAGCGGTTTATTGGAAGCGAAAGTACGCAGGTTGCTTTGGATAAAGCTGGGCGAATTTGTTTGCCAGAGGCGATGGCGAAGTTGGCCGGCATAAAAAAGCACGCGGTTTTGGTGGGTTTGTTAGATCGTTTTGAGATTTGGAGCCCAGATCGCTATGAAGAGATACGAGGCGAAGATCAAGTGATGGCAGGCACAGCCTTTAGCTTGATGGAATAGGGGTTTTGAGAATTTGGACTGCCATTCCGGCAGATGCCAAGGAGGTGGGAGACGTGTTGGCCGGGGTGAAATATCTCGGCCAACACGGGCCCTTTTTGGAGAGATTTTGGTATGGATAAACCGGTGGAGTTTAGTCATCAGCCGGTACTGGTTGAAGAAGTAATCAAAGCACTTCAGCCTAAAAGTGGTGGGAAATATCTGGATGGCACTCTGGGTGGAGGCGGTCATGCGGAAGTGATTCTGAGGGAAAGCTCCCCCGATGGGATATTGTGGGGAATCGATCGGGATCAAAGTGCGATTGAGGCGGCGTCCAGTCGTCTGGCAGCGTTTGGGAATCGTGTAAAGATAAAGCACGGGACCTATAGCAGTGCAGTGGGTTGGGTTACTGCACGAACCATGGATGGGGTGTTGCTAGACCTGGGCGTTAGCTCTCCTCAGCTGGATTTTAGGGACCGTGGGTTTAGTTTACAGGTGGAAGGTCCATTAGATATGCGAATGGATCGCACCCAAAGTCTCAATGCGGTTCAGGTGATTAATGAATGGCCAGAGAAGGATTTGGCTGATGCAATTTGGAAATTTGGTGGGGAACGTGATTCACGGCGTATTGCAAGATCGATAGTTAGAGCCAGAGAAGAAAAGGCAATTGAGACGACCACTCAATTATCTGCATTGATTGAAAAAGCGAAACGCCGTGGAAAATATAAGAAGCACCCGGCTATACAGGTGTTTCAGGCAATTCGGATTGTGGTCAATGANGAATTGCGTGAACTCGGGAAAGGATTGGAGATGGCCTATGGATTATTGAAATCAGGAGGTAGATTGGCTGTCATCACTTTTCATTCGCTCGAGGATAGGTTGGTGAAAGATTACGGAAATNNACAGGCGCGAGATTATGACATCCCGGGAGACCATGATGTTCCGATTCAGAGGATTGATCGTAAGCCATATATGAAATGGGTGTATAAAAGGTCAATTAAACCGTCCAGTAGTGAGATAAAAATCAATCCTCGAGCTCGTAGTGCACAGCTAAGAGTTTTGGAGAAAATNTAGAAGAATCATGAATCGAAAGAAAAGAGCTAATAATGTGCGCTTTGGGCCTGCGCTCAAAGCGGTCTTTATATGCCTTATCACCTGCAGTCTAGGGCTGGGGTATGTCTGGCAGAAACAGCAAATCAACACACTAGGACAGCAAATCAAAGAGAGAGAACTGGTGCTTGAGAAATTGAAGCGTGAGAATAAGCGCCGGGGAGATAATTTGGCCTATCTGATGTCTCCGCAACAGCTTGACTTTAGACTTCGGCAACTAAAATTGAATTTAATTGTGCCGCTTCCAAAACAGATTGTTGTGTTGAAAGAACCACGGGAAGAGGTCGCCGTAAAACTTACAGGTTCAAATACTCAATTTGTTTATGCCCAAGANCGGTGATTCTGGAAAGATAGAATTGGATAA
This sequence comes from Verrucomicrobiales bacterium, assembly GCA_002719595.1. Lineage (GTDB taxonomy): Bacteria > Verrucomicrobiota > Verrucomicrobiia > Limisphaerales > UBA1100 > UBA1100. Next base: position 47,738 of record PBEJ01000023.1, on the reverse strand, counting down.
AGAACATATATTTCTAAGTCGTAAGGGTAAAGGTTGGTTCCTCTTATTTGGGGGGGTTATGTTGCTTTCTTTTAGCTTTCTTGTTTATCGATTGATGGATCTTCAGGTTTTTCATCACGAGGAATTAATTGATAAAGCAAAGAAAAAACACGTGAGAACCATTGTTATGGATCCTCGTCGGGGAAATATATTGGACGCTCGAGGCAATCTACTGGCAACAAGTTTATTTGTTAAAACTGTTTGTGCTGATCCGAGCATGGTCGGCCCTTACGGGCCTCAACTTATTAAAGTGTTGGCTTCTCACCTTGAAATGGAGGAACTCTCACTTAGAGAAAAGCTCAAGCCAAANCTGTATAGAGATTCTAACGGAGCCTTATGTACCAATGAATTTGTTGTGATTAAGCGAAAGGTAACACAAAAAAAATGGAAAGAAATATCCGAATCCATACGTCAAATTGATTTTGGTGCGGATAGGCCGGATTTGACGAGTTTACAAAAACAACTGATTAATCGGGCCAAACGGTCCATACACACGCTGCCGAATAAAGACCAACTGCGATTGTATCCTGGTCGTAGATTGGCTTCCCATGTGTTGGGGTTTGTTGGAGGAATTGATCATACCGGAAAGGAAGGTATTGAGTCAGTTCTTGATTCAAAACTTACCGGGACTCAGGGTTGGCGAATTACAGAGGCTGATTCTCGTAGGCGTGAGGTGGTTTCATTTCGTCAACAAGACGTGGCGGCCAGAAATGGCCTAAATGTTCGTCTCACCATTGATTCGGGAGTCCAACATATTGTCGAATCAGAGCTTGATAAGGCTATTGCCAGATATAAACCAAAAGGTATGACNGTGATCATTGTTGTGCCTTCAACGGGTGAAATCATCGCAATGGCTAATCGTCCAGACTTTGATCCCAACCATCCGGGGCAATTTCCTGCGCAGTATCGGCGTAATCGGGCGGTTACAGATACTGTTGAGCCCGGGTCAACTTTTAAGGCGGTAACGGTTGCTGCCGCATTGAATGAAAGGAAGGTGGGTTTAGGGACTGTCTTTGACTGTGAGAAAGGTAGTTATTTTTACGGTGGGCGTCGCCTGCATGACCACCACCCTTATCACCGATTAAACGTGAAAGAGATTATCACCAAATCTTCCAATATAGGATCGGCTAAAATTGCCATCGGATTGGGTGCAGAAAAATTGCATCAATATATTTGTCAGTTTGGTTTTGGGGAAAGGACTCGCATAAATCTTCCCGGAGAAGTGAGAGGGACTGTGCACCCCTTGCCAAGGTGGAACAAATTGTCAATTACGCGTGTGCCGATGGGACACGAAGTAAGCGCAACGCCCATTCAAATGGCAATGATGTTTAGCGCAATAGCAAATAAAGGTAAACTTATGCGTCCAAGGTTGCTGAACCAGTTGGAAGATGAGCAGGGACGGGTTGTGGTTAGGTATCATTCCGAACCTGTAATGCAGGTGGTTACAGCAGCAACAGCCACTAAGCTAACTGAAGCTCTCAAAACAGTTGTCCGGCCGGGAGGTACAGCCAATAAGGCTGCGATGGATTATTTCAGTGTCGCAGGCAAGACGGGTACCGCGCAAAAAGCAGGAAGGGGTGGGTATATTCCGGGCAAATATTATTCTTCATTTGTTGGTTTTTTTCCTGCTGAACGGCCAGCTTTGTGTATATATGTGGGTTTAGATGAGCCTACGGGAGATTATTACGGTGGACTTACAGCAGCGCCGGTTTTTCGGGCAGTCGCCGAAAGGACTGCAAGTTATATGGGAATTAAACCTGATCTTCTGGTTCCAGATTCCGTGGTGTCACGCGGTGGAGGGCGTTAGTGCATGAAGCTTTCGGACTTGCTTGCGGATGTTCCGCACAAGTTAGTGCGGGGAGATCCAGATGTTCGGATCACCACTCTCACCTATGATTCNAGAAGTGTAGTGCCTCATTCTGCTTTTGTCGCATTAACTGGCCATGTAACTGATGGGCACCACCATATTGCTGAAGCGATTGAAAGCGGTGCGTCAGCTGTAGTGGTGCAGAATCCTAGGCAAGTTCAGAATTTCTCCACAGTAATTGAGGTGGAAAACTCGCGCGTGGCCTTAGCAAAGATGTCTTCAAATTATTACAGTAATCCTTCGGCTCATCTTAAACTAATTGGAATAACCGGGACAAATGGCAAAACTTCAGTGTCCTTTCTCGTTCGACATATTTTGCAACAAGCTGGATATCGTTGTGGAATGATTGGTACAGTGGAATACGATTTGGGCGAGCGAGTGATGCCCGCAGCTCGAACGACACCTGAATCTTTGGATCTTCATAAATACTTGAATCTGATGGTGGATGGGGGTTGTAGTCATGTTGTAATGGAAGTCAGTTCTCATGCGCTACACCAACATCGGGTTCATGGATTGCACTTTGATACTGTAGCTTTTACTAACCTTACCCGTGACCATTTGGATTACCACGTTGATATGGAAGATTATTTTCTCACCAAGCGGAAACTATTTGAAGCATCCATGTCAGGTGGGGTAATAAGCAATATAGGTGATCCTTATGGAGTTCGCATAGCCGAGGACTTTAAGGGAATTACAGTGGGGGATTCCGAATTAGCTCAGCTGCAAATTCAGTCGATGAATTTGGATCAGATGGGCTCTCGGTTTCTCTTTGCTGGTGTTGAATTCAAAATACCATTAATAGGTCGGCATAATGTGATTAACACAGCAATGGCGATTGCTATTTCACGTCAATCAACGGGTATTTCACTTGAGCAATGTAGGGAAAGCTTGGTTGATGTGAAGCCAGTTCCAGGCAGATTAGAACCCATAGAAGAAAAGCAACCTTTTGGCGTATACATTGATTACGCGCACACTGATGACGCGCTTCGTAATGTGTTGAATGCATTGCGGGAAGTTACTCAAGGGAGGTTGCTTTTAGTTTTTGGTTGTGGGGGAAATCGCGATAAAGGAAAGCGAATAAAAATGGGAAGCGTTGCAAGTGAATTGGCTGACTTGGTGACAATTACCACTGATAATCCAAGGAGGGAGGATCCTTTAGTTATTGCAAAGCAAATTGCTAAAGGTTGCTCTGAAATCAGAAATGAAGGTTGGTTAATTGAATTGGATCGTGCCCGTGCAATAGATGAAGCGCTAAGAACTGCGTTGCCCGGAGATACTGTGCTCATAGCAGGTAAGGGGCACGAGGCATATCAGGAATTTGATGGCACCATAATTCCGTTTGATGATGGTGAGCAGGTAAGGGCTACACTACGTGGGATGAGGTCAGGTGCGTCATGAGTAGCTGGCCAATAAATTTTTTGATCGATTCGTGTTCAGGCAATTCATTTGGATTGGATAATTCTACTCAATTCAAACGTGTATGTACCGACACTAGGAAAATTAAATCAGGCGATCTCTTTGTTGCTCTAAAAGGAGAAAATTTTAATGGCAATAAATTTGCCGCTGAAGCGATAGAAATGGGTGCAGTAGCTGTGGTTATCGATGAGCCGATTAAAGACGTACCGTGCTTATTAGTTGATGATGCTCGTAAAGCATATGGTCAATTGGCTGCAGCTCATCGCGACCAGTTTGATTTACCTGTTTTCGGGGTTGCTGGTTCAAATGGGAAAACTTCCACCAAAGAGATGCTCGCTTCGATCTTAAGGAAAAAGTACCAAACGGTTTTTAGTGAAGCGAGTTTCAACAATGACGTTGGATTACCGGCAACCTTGTTTAGGATATGTAGTAATACCCAGGTCGCTGTACTTGAATTAGGGACAAATCATCCTGGTGAATTAGCTCCTTTAATACGAATGAGTAAGCCAATGTATGGCTTGATTACTGGGATAGGCAGAGAGCACCTTGAGTTTTTTCATGATTTAGATGGCGTTGTCAAAGAAGAGGGAATGTTGGCTGAGTTGTTGCCTGAGAGTGGAAAACTTTTTCTGTATGGTGATGGATCTTGGGTTAATTCAATCATCCAACGTTGTAGTGCAGTNTGTGAAACTGTTGGGTTTGGACCNCAAAATTATTGGCGTGTTGGAGGAGTGCAATTAAAGGAGGGGATGACTCGGTTTATGCTAAGTTCACCTAAATCTGAGTTGAGCGGAGAATATGAAATTCCCTTGCTAGGTAGACATCAAGCAACCAATGCGGGATTGGCAATCGCCGCTGCTGCTGAGATGGATATTGATCAGGAGACTATTATGATGGGTTTATCTGACTGCCCTCAGCCTAAGCAGCGCATGCAAATGACTAAGAGAAAAGGGGTGGTTTGGATCAATGATGCTTATAACGCTAATGCTGACTCGGTGGTAGCCGCATTTGGTGCCTTGGCTGATATTTCTGTTACCGGCAAAAAGTATGCGGTTTTAGGGGATATGGCTGAGTTGGGAGAATATGCTGAATGCGCCCATAAAGAGGCTGGGGAACAGGCGGCGGGAGTAGTCACAGGATTGGTTGTTGTGGGCACATGGGCAGAGGTCGTTGCCAAATCAGCTCGTCAGAGAGGGGTTAAATATGTGGAGGTTGCAGCTAATTTAGAGGCAGCGGCAGAGTTGCTTTCAAGATGGCTCAAGTCTGGTGATGCAGTTTTGCTCAAGGCGTCACGAGCAAGTCGTTTTGAGCAGCTCGAAGATATGGTCTAATACATAAAATTTTGTAAGTGGTATGTTTTATTATTTGAGTCAGCTTCCAGCTTGGCTAAAGGCTAATGAGTACATTCAATGGGCTGATTTGCTTTCGCCTTTGCGCGTTTTTCAATATATCACTTTTCGTAGTGCCGGTGCGGCGGTAACGGCATTGATTGTTTGTTGGTGGTTAGGTCCGCGGGTCATTGAGTGGCTGAAGAGTATTGGCGTTCGGCAGCAGTACGAAGATCGAGCGCGCGAGGGGGGGAGAATGATCAGTGGTATATCTAAACGTGGCGTGCCTACAATGGGGGGGTTGCTAATAGTGGCTGCCATTGATCTATCCGCGCTTCTTTGGGCGCAATGGAACCCGCTGGTCACACTTACATTATTATCCATGTTGGTTTTATGTCTATTAGGGTTTTACGATGATTATTCAAATGTTACCGAACAGAATAGCAAAGGGCTTACTGAAAAGGTAAAATTAATAGTGCAGTTTCTTCTTAGTGCATGCATTGCGGTTTATTTGTGGAGGCTTGAGGAAACACGTGAGCTGATTACAATGGTGATGATTCCTTTTATGAAGGAACCCATAATAACAGGGCCTTCAGATAAAATGGTATTCTCATTCGCTGTCGCTGTGGGGTTAATTGTCACCATATGCGCTATAATGGGCAGTTCCAATGCGGTTAACTTTACTGATGGATTGGATGGGTTAGCAATAGGCAGCGTCATCATTGTGTCGATTGTATTTTATGTGTTCACATACATTGCCGGTCATGCAGAATTAGCAGCAGAGCTGAATGTGCCTAAAGTCGTTGGAGCAGGTGAGCTCTCTGTGGTGTGTGCGGCGATGATTGGCGCAGGATTGGGCTTTTTATGGTTCAATTGTCATCCTGCCCGTGTGTTTATGGGGGATACAGGATCTTTAGCATTAGGTGGAGCATTGGGTATTATGGCTGTTCTTATTCATCAACCCTTTGTTTTGGTAATTGCCGGAGGTATCTTTGTTCTTGAAGCACTTTCGGTTATATTACAGCGAGGGTGGTATAAGTGGACTCGATTGAGGACTGGGCAAGGGCGTCGGATCTTTTTGATGGCTCCTTTACATCATCATTTTCAAGAAAAGGGTTGGCATGAGAATCAGGTAGTAATGCGTTTTTATATCTTAGGGATTCTTTTTGCAGTGCTGGCGTTGGCAACCCTTAAGATGAGGTAGGGGCGTGGAGTATTTATCTGGAAAAAAAGTTTGTGTTCTAGGATTGGGTTTAAGCGGAAAGTCAGCCGTCAATCTCTTGCTGGAAAAAAAAGCTCACGTAATTGCAATCGATGATTTTCAGGACTGTTTATCTCCCAAAGAAATCGAAGATTATAAGGAACGGGGCGTTATATTTTTTATTGGGTCTGATGTAACATTTCCGGTTAATCGAATAGATATGGCTGTAGTAAGTCCTGGTGTTTCTCGCGAACATTCTTTCGTCAAGGAGTTGGTTGCGCGGTGCATCCCTCTGTTGGGTGAGTTGGAATTGGGGTGGAGAGAGCTGCAATGCCCTTGTATTGCGATTACTGGAACAAATGGAAAGACCACCGTTACCGGTTGGGTAGTAAAGATGCTGCGTGAAAATGGATACCAAGTGACGGCGGCGGGCAATATTGGTACTCCAGTGTGTGACGTAGCGTTAAAATCTGAGGAATTATCGACTTTGGTGCTGGAGGTAAGTTCATTCCAGCTAGAGAGTGTCGATAGTTTTAAGCCTGAAATAGCACTCCTACTGAATGTGGCGGAGGATCATTTAGACCGTCATGGTTCGATTGATAATTATTTACGGATTAAGGCTCGGTTATTTGAAAATCAAGAAGAGGATGACTATGCCATAATACAATGGGAAATACTGCAAAAATTCAAACAAATGGAAATTTCCCTGCCATCGAGGACGTTAACTTTCAGTGATTCTGAAGAGTCAGCTAATCTATATTTAAAAGGTAACCTGATCAAAAGTCGAATGTCCGGGTGGCCAGATACAGTTCTTGATTTAAACCGATGTAATTTTAGAGGTTCTCATAATGCGGCTAACTTAATGGCTTCATTACTGGCGGGAAGAGCTTCAGGTTTGTCGCTTGAAAAAATGATTCAAACGTCATTGGAGTTTCAATCTGGAGCTCATCGGTGTGAGTTTATAGCCGAATGGAATGGGGTGAAGTTCTACAATGATTCCAAAGCCACAAATGTTCACGCACTCTTAAGTGCCCTCCATTCGATGCCGGACAATGAAGGCGACCGTAAGAATATATGGCTCATTGCAGGAGGNCAAAATAAAGCATTTGATTTTCGGACCATATCACAAGATACGATGCGGCGGGTGAAAAGTGTGTATCTTCTGGGTGAAGCTTCTGCTGAAATGCGAAGCGCTTGGCAGTCCTTTGTGCCTTGCAATTTAGTAGNGGACATGATAGAAGCAGTGTTCAAGGCAGGGAGGTGTGCCGTTCCCGGAGATGTAGTGTTGCTGTCACCGGCTTGTGCTAGTTTTGATATGTTTGACAGCTACCAGCATCGTGGAGAGTCCTACTGNGTTGCGGTGCAACAGTGGCTGAACACGATGAAAGGCGTTTGATCGCCGAATACAATCCGGAATTAATTGCGCGACAGGTGATTATTCACAAGTTGTTTGCAAGTTTTGTATAATCGGTTTTACGACGATACCTCCCGCTATTATTAATCCGTGTCGCCATTGTTCGGCGGCANAATTAAAGGAGGTAGCCCGCATTGGTTGCCAGATAGAAAAGGAGGGTGTGAAAAATGAAGGGAATTAATCCAATTGTTCCACCGGGATCGTCTTTTGATGGTCCCCGTCGGGGGAGAACCAATATGAGAATGGCCGTCGTAGCAGTGGTGGCTGTGCATATAGTGCTGTTTGCATTCATTTTGGGATCACCGGTTGCCTGTAAGCAGGAGACAAAGGGGGAAAGTGTTGAAAGTGAAATGGCACAAATTGTCCCTCCNAAAACATCTACATTGCCAGAACCTGATTTGCTTCCTAGTCCGGTGCCGAGCTTACCGTCTGGAACAGCAGAAAATGAATCACAACCATTGTTACCGCCACTGGAGACCTCTCCTTTGCCTCCGGCGCCTGAAACGCTCTTGCCGGTTGAAGCCATCGCTTCGAGCGAGCCTCTTGCAGAGGCGGAAAACACCACTGAATACTTAATCGCCTCAGGAGACAACTTCTGGACGATAGGGCGAAAGTTTGGTGTCAGTGCACAGGCAATTGAACGAGCTAATCCGACTATCGTCCCTACCAGACTGCAAATAGGTCAGAAAATTAATATACCGACCTCTGCCCCAATTACTACAAGTACGCCCAATACAGAGACTGTTGTCAACAGTGACACTTTATACACGGTGAAGTCTGGTGACACTCTGGGGCACATCGCCATGAGGCATAAGATCAAGGTTGACGAACTTAAGACTCTAAATGGGTTGACATCAGATCTTATTCAAATAGGTCAAAAGCTAAAGCTTCCTGAGACGACAACTATTGAGGAGCCTCCAACAAGTTCGCAATTGTTGCCGCCTCCAGTTGCTCCAGAATCAGCATTACCTCCCGTCTCAACTGCCGCGCCAAGTTTAGACCCTTCGGGTTTGCCGATTGGAGGCACTGACTCAGTGTTGCCTCCACCTGGCAATTAACCTCTGAGCACTTTTCGGAGAGTGGCGGGGTCGCGTTGGTCTTTAGACTTGTTCAATGCGTTATGCGACTAACATTCTAGCTATTTGCGTGGCAGGGTTGCTTGCGTTGGGTATTGTGGTGCTCTACAGCGCGGGGATGTCGCAAAGTGGGGCGGGCTTCCGTAACATGCAGCTCGTTGGTGCTGGGCTAGGGATGATGGTATGTTTTATCGCTACCGCAATCGATTATCGATGGTTAAAGAAAATCGCTTTGCCATTGTTTGCTTTCAGTTTGGTTTTATTGTTGTTGGTTTTGATCCCCGGTATTGGGCTTAAATTAAATGGCGCGAGGCGATGGTTTGATTTGGGCCCCATGAATTTTCAACCTTCTGAATTGGCCAAAATATCGATTGTTCTAGCTTTGGCTGCTTGGGCTGAACTGCATTCCAAGCGTATGAGTGAGTTCAAGTATGGATTAGCGATACCTGGACTAGGGATTTGTCTCGCTTTGGGATTAATCTTTGTGGAACCAGATTATGGAACAACAATGCTTTTGGCATCAGTTTGTTGCATTCTCCTTTTTATAGCTGGCTCTAACTGGAAATATCTTGTTCCACCGATGGGTGTGGGTGCCTTTGCAATTGTTTTATCCATCATGAATGATCCTGTTAGAAAAAAACGCATCATGGCGTTTTTATATCCTGAAGAGCATTCACAAGGTGCTGCGCTTCAGCAAATTCAGGCTAAATTAGCTCTTGGTTCAGGTGGCTCCACAGGGTTGGGGCTGGGCAATGGCCGTCAGAAACTAGGTTTTGTTCCTGAGCATCACACGGATTTTATTTTTTCGGTCATAGGTGAAGAACTCGGAGTTATTGCAACGGTGGGTGTTGTTGTTGCGTTTATGGCAATTTTTATTTGTGGTTTATACATTGCGTGGAATGCACGTGACCGTTTCGGTATGATCTTGGGGGCTGGTATTACATTCCTGATTGGGTTGCAGGCTTTCATTAATATCGGAGTAGTAACCGGTGTCTTGCCGAATAAGGGCTTGCCTCTTCCTTTTATCAGTTATGGGCCCTCTAGTCTGGTAATGATGTTAAGTGGGGTGGGGATTCTTCTGAGTATCGCAAGTTATTCGCAGACGAATATTTCCGGTAGTGCTGTAGATGAATCAGAATCAGATTCAGGGTACGTTACAGAACAGCCAGAACTCATTCCAGATTCAACTTGATGGCTGATCAGAAAAAACCTCTTGTTTCTATTGCTTGTGGCGGGACAGGTGGGCATTTCTTCCCGGGGGTAGCAGTGGCGCGAGAGCTTCAAAAACAGGGGGCACGCACATCGCTTTGGATTTCCTCNAAGAAAATTGACCAGCAGNTAGCAAAAACAGTTCCCGATCTAAAATGTCATGANCTGTCTGCNGTAGGGTTCAAATGGCTTCAGCCATGGAAATTTATGTATGCAATGCGTNCTGCNATGCGCTCGGTNCATGNGCACATGTTGCAAGATNGTCCGCGAGCTGTGTTAGGTATGGGNGGCTTTACTGCAGCGGCTCCTGTATTACAGGGCAAAAAACTNGGGGCGGTTACATTTTTGCATGAGTCAAATGCGATAGCAGGCCGTGCGAATCGGTTTTTATCTAGCTGGGCTGATGGGGTTTTCGTGGGATTTACTCAAGCTACTAAATATTTTAATGTTGGATCAACCTTGGATGTGGGAACCCCTGTTCGGCAGTCATTTCGTTGTGCTGAATATGGTTTGAGCCGAAAAGTTTTGGGTTTTGAAATGGATAAGCCACTAATTTTAATTTTAGGGGGAAGTCAGGGGGCAAGAGGAGTAAATAATCTCGTGATGCAGACAATAAATCAAATACCGGAAGTTCAGGTGTTACACCTGTGCGGGCCAAATGATTTAAATGAAGTACAAGAGTCGTATGCTTCCAGAAGCTATATATCACAGGTGCATTCTTTTTTAAGTGAGATGCCTGAGGCTATGGCTGCGGCTACTCTCGCAGTTACGCGTGCGGGAGCATCGACCTTAGCTGAATTGGCTGCAGCGGGTGTTCCGTCTATTTTACTACCTCTGCCTAACTCTGTTGATAAGCATCAGATAGCCAATGCTCAGGCAGTGGCTGAAATTGGAGGGGGTATTATTGCTGAAGAAACAATGACGTCTCCGAAGCAGCTTTGCTCAATGATTTCCACCCTTTTAAATAATAAAGCAAAGCTTAATTTGATGTCTGAAAATATGAAAAAATTAGATCGACCGAATGCGGCAAAGGAAATTGCCGTTAGAATTCTTGAGCGAATGTGAAGAAACACGGATGGACAGCGCCCAAAACTAGTGCACATATTAGGAGTAAATAGTGATTCTCCTTTCCAAAGAGCAGGTAGAAGATTGGTTGATTGGTGCCTCTAAAGACGCGCCGATATACATGATTGGCATTGGGGGCTCCGGAATGGCGGGCCTTGCACATCTTATGGTAGATTTGGGTTTTAAGGTTTTGGGGTCAGATATTACTGATAACACCGAAATTCGACAGTTAAGGAACCGGGGTATTGTCATTTCTCAAGGCCATGAGCCTGAGTTTTTGCATACTAATCGGCCGGAGTTGATTGTTTATAGTTCGGCTGTCCGGTTGGACAATCCAGAGTTGGCCATAGCAAGTAAACTGCAGATACCGATTATTAGGCGGGCAGTCTTGCTGGCAGCTTTGGCTGGTTCTCGACGAACAGTCTGTGTGGCAGGAATGCACGGCAAAACAACTACGAGTGCAATGATTGCACATTCATTGGATATTCTTAACCCAGAATCAGGGTTTGCGATCGGTGCTGCCGTTCCTCAATTAGGTCGTCATGCACGAGTAAGCTCTTCTGATGANGCCTTTTTTGTTGTAGAGACTGATGAGAGTGATGGCACTTTGTCTGAGTTCAGCCCAGAACAATCAATATTGCTNAACATTGACGAAGAGCATTTGGATTATTANGAGAATCTTGACGCAATTTGTACCGAATTTGTGGCTTTTGNAAAACAAACTAAAGGTACTTTGATTTATTGTGCTGATGATCCTCGTTTAACGGACCTTTTTGGTAATCGNCCNAAGTCNATTAGCTATGGATTTAATCCCACATCAGATTATCAAGTGGAAGNAGGGGCAAAAGGTNAATTTCAGGTAAAACGAAGAGNGCAGGTTTTGGGTCANTTCAAAATAGAATTACTGGGAGAGAAGAATATTTCTAATGCGGTGGCAGCAATAGCTTTTTTGCATTCAAATGGATATGCGGNAGATGAGATATCGNATGCGTTGCGCNGATTTAAGGGNGTAAACAGGCGTCAGCAGGAATTATTTGGAGATCGTAGCTNCCGGATTTTTGACGATTATGGGCATCATCCGCGTGAAATTGAGGCGACAATATCAGCAATTAAGGAAGAATGTTCTGGTCGTTTATTGGNAGCTTTTCAGCCACACCGTTTTACAAGGACCAAACATTTATTGAGNGATTTCATCACCTGCTTTAAAGGTGCTGATTTACTTTGGGTAACTGAAGTTTATGCGGCAAGTGAAGCTCCAATGAAAGATGTTAATGGTCGTTTATTGGCTCAGGAAATTTCAAATAATGGTCAACCGGCTGCTTATGTCGCCACCTTAGATGAGCTNAGGNCTAAGGTGAGTCAAGCCTTGCGGCCGGGTGATGTTNTTTTGTTTATGGGAGCTGGTGATATAACTCAAGTAGCCCATCAATTGNCCACAGATTTAGATATGAAAGAGACCNCTCACGCCACTGAATTACGAGAACTATTAGATTCTGAATCCAAGGTTTTAGANAATGAACCTATGGCTAGGCGAACTACAATCGGAGTGGGAGGGGCGGCTGANATATATATTGAGCCATCAAGTGAATTAGATTTNGCGAATATATTACGGTATNCTGCAGCCCATGAACTANCAGTTACACTNTTGGGTAGAGGTTCNAATTTGTTGATTCAAGATGATGGGATAAGGGGTGTCGTCATCAGACTAAAACATAAAAGTTTTAATTTNATTGAANTCAGTGGAGATCAAATCCGATGCGGGGCAGGGGCTAGNCTAAANCACATCGCAAATGCNGCTAGAGATGCNGGCCTGGCTGGGATGGAATTTATGGAAGGGATTCCTGGTTGCCTTGGCGGTGCTTTGCGTATGAATGCGGGAGCTTGGAACGGAGAGACCTTTGGGAGGGTGGTTTCAGTAAAATTTATGACTAGGGATGGGCATGTCAAGGAGCGGNCTGTTAATCAAATGGGTGCCATATACCGGAGTTGCCCTATTCTGGGNGAAAATATTGCCTTGGAGGCGACTTTGCGAGGGATTCTATCTGAGAAATCAATCGTTCAANAAAAAATGGATTGNCTGAGAAAACAACGGATAAAAAGTCAGCCGCATTATCGAAGTGCGGGTTGCATGTTTAAAAATCCAGAGGGTAGTTCCGCAGGTCAATTGGTTGATGAGTGTAATNTAAAAGGATTGCAAGTTGGCGGTGCGCGTGTTTCNGAGAAGCACGGTAACTTTATCATAAATAGNGGAAATGCTTCGGCGGCGGATGTTATTGATCTTATGGAAAAAGTGAAATCNAAAGTTAGTGAGCTGAAAGGGGTAAAGTTACAAACTGAGGTACAAATAATTGGTGAATAGTTCNNATTTGAGTGTTTTTTGACTAGNNCAAGATTGCTCTANGCTTTTTTTTTTGTACAATTCTCACGTAAGGGGAGGTTTGGTTAACCCAGTTAAGATAGTCGTCATGNCTGGCGGATTTGGTGCCGAGCGCGAGGTTTCTTTAAGGTCTGGAGTTGCGGTCTTGGAAGCATTGCGTTCGNTGGGNCATCATGTTTATGAGTTGGATCCGGCTGAAAANGGCTGGAGTTTNCCGGAAGGGGTAGAGGTGGTGTTNTTNGCATTACATGGTGAATTTGGAGAGGATGGNCAAATTCAAACNCGTTTGGAAGAATNAGGGATACCCTNTACGGGAACGGATNCNCGGGGGAGTGCTTTGGCCTTTAACAAGGAATTAACCAGANAAGTTTTTGCCCAAGAATCGATTCCGATACCACGTGGTTGCATATTAACAGGTGACANTAGCGTTCCGNATGACGATTTGAAACCTCCCTGGGTTNTGAANCCAGCAGCTCAGGGTTCGAGTGTNGGGTTGCGTATGGTCGANAAGAAAACCGAATTNGAGTCGGCTTTNNAGGANTCACTNAAGTACGACGNGCGAGTGGTTTGTGAGGAGCGAATTATNGGNCGTGAAGTTACNGTTGGGGTGGTTGGTGAAGAGGTTTTGCCTGTGATTGAGGTGCAACCGAAATCGAATGNCTATGATTACNATAGTAAGTATACTCANGGAGCTNCAGANTATTTTTGTCCTGCTGATCTTTCACAAGAATGTTCNTGTTCTATTCAGCAGATNGGTTTGAAGGCTTTTGAAGCGGTTGGGGCACGTGACTTTGGTAGAGTGGATATNATGTTAGATAAGTTTCTTAATCCGTATGTATTGGAGGTAAATACATTGCCNGGAATGACCGAGACNAGCTTGCTGCCTAAAGCAGCAGCAGCGGNTGGTATGGACTTTGGGCAATTGTGCAATCGTATTATANATTTGGTATTAAGNCGTACTNATTATGTGGGGTAGAAGANGACAAGCAGGAAGGAATATGCATCAGCGTTATGCTCTATTAAACGTTGATCTACCTGTAGAGAAATTACGACAACAGAAGATCCGGTGGGCGATGAGAGCCGCTGGTTGGATATTTGGTTTCGCTGCTGTTTTCCTTGGAGTTTGGTATGGGGTTTCTTGGGTGATGAAAGCGGGGTTTTCCCAAAATGAGTACTTTAATGTNAAGCNNATAGAAATTCACACCGATGGGATGGTTGATACGCAACGAATTCGTTCGTGGGCTCGCGTCCAGGAAGGNGAGAATCTCTTTAGTTTGGATTTACAACGAGTCAAGAGGGATNTGCAAATCGTTCCAATCATTAANGAGGTGGCNGTGGAGCGGGTGTTGCCNCATACTTTGCGTTTGCGGGTAAAAGAACGTAAGCCGTTGGCNGGAATTATTCTTTANAGGCAGGGCCAGAGAGGAGAATTGAACCGAATAGTGTACTGGGTGGGTGATGATGGAATATTAATTCCCTCTAATAGCGAGGCTAATGCAGGCTTTAAAACACCTGCAAAGTGGCTGCCACTGATTACTGGNCTNAACCAAGCTGACTTGATGCCAGGTCGNCCAATTCAATCTCNCCAATTAACCTCAGCTTTGTCATTAATCGATCGGTTTGATCTATCTCCAATGGCTGGTTTGGCTCATTTGCGNCAAATTGATGTTTCTCGCCGTGAAACATTGGAAGTAATGACTTGGCAAGGCGCCCATATCACTTTGTCCTTGAATGGGTTGGACCGTCAATTGAATCGTTGGAGGAAAATTTATGATTTGAGTCGTGAACGTAAAAGCACCATTTCTTCTGCTGACCTATCGATAAAGAATAATTTGCCNGTNAAGTGGAAGGGGCAGGCGAATTTTAANCCTAGGAGTTGAAGGTATGTTTGANNGCTCAAGAATTGTTGTNGGNCTTGANATCGGAACCTCTAAGGTTTGTGCTGTTGTGGGNGANTGGCAGGAGTCCGGNCCCCTTGAGGTNATTGGTTTGGGGTTGGCTTCCACTCAGGGAGGGGTNCGAAAGGGTGAGATAGTAAATTCTGAGCTGGTGGAGGATGCAGTACGATTGGCATTGGCNGAAGCAGAGAGCCAGTCAGATGTTGAAATAGACAGTGTNTATCTCGGANTAACGNGTTCTCANATNAAAGGCATTAATGGCTCTGGNGTACANTTNATTCCNTCATTAGATCGAGTGATNGATCGGGATGATATTCGCCAGGTTGTAACNGCAGCTCAGCCTCAAATTTCCGANGNTCANAAAGTGCTGCATACCGTTGGGCAGATATTTAGGGTGGANGGGCAAGGTGATGTAAAAAANCCATTGGGAAGGATGGCGTCCCGNCTTGAAGTAGATGTACACGTGGTCTACGGCCAACGGAACAGAATTCAAAACCCGNTGAGGCTCATCAAAGGATTAGGTATTGATGTTGNGGATTTTGCGTTTACAGGTCGTGTAATGGCTTTGCCCGTTTTGACTTCACAGCTTGGGGAGCAAGGGGTNTTGGTCCTTGATATAGGTGCGGGTACCAGTGAGTATGCCGTATATCTTAATGGGTCAATACGACATTGCGGGGTGTTAGCGGTTGGGGGAGAGCATGTGACAAATGATTTAGCAGTCGGATTGAAGCTTACCCAATCGCGTGCTGAAAGCCTGAAATTGACTCATGGCAGTGCGGTATGTGACTTGAGTACGGCCCATCGTACGGTTAATTATTCCAGAGGAGTTGGAATAGGGGATAAACAGATTTTAATCGGAGANTTACACCGAATTATGAANGTNAGATTGGAAGAATTATTCCTGCTGGTTAGAGCCGATTTGGAGCAAAAGAAATTNATGGGNAGTATCAGTGNTGGAATTTTACTNTCAGGTGGNGTTGCAAGAACTCCGGGAATTAATGAATTAGCTCAACAAATCTTTCGACTAAATGTTCTGACAAGTGCGGAGAAACNGGCGGATCAAGATTCTAGAATATTGCGTCCTGAAACACTGGCGGGTATTGGGCTTGCAGAGCATGCAGTAAAACATTTTAAAGCCAGAGGTCGAAGAAAGAGGGGGGTTTTTAAGTGGTTAACTCAAAAGTAAATTATGATGAAGCCTGAGCTATCCATTAAAGTAGTGGGAATGGGAGCTGCCGGGTTGCGTTTGTTGGGTAAGTTGGCTGCAGTAGGTTTTCCGGCATCCCATTTTGTAGCCCTAGATTCGGATGTCGAGGAATTACAGAAATGTCAGCTCGCAGAGCGTATTCAACTGGGGAAAAAAACCCGAAGAGGTTGGAGTTGTGGTGGTGACACTAATTTAGGAGCTGAATGCACGCGTGCGTCTATTGCAAGGATATCAGAAGAATTGAGAGGGGCTGATTTGGTGCTATTGTTATCAGGTGTGAGCGGTGGGATTGGTGGTGGCGGTGCAGCTTTAGTCGCGGAGGCTGCCGGAAGGGAAGGGGCTTTGGTTATGACTATCGCGCTACAACCCTTTGATTTGGAGGTTTGCCCGGATACCGCCCGCTTGGTTACTGAAGAGCTGAGTAAAGTATCTAACGCCTTGATATCCATTCCAAATCAGGCGTTGATGGATAGTATGTCAAATCATTGCTCGGTACAGGAATGTATTGAGACGTCCAATATTAGAATCCTGGAATCACTGATAGGTTTTGGCCGTCTGGTGAGTTCGGATGGGTTACTGAACACTAATATTGATGGTTTCCGAAAATTGATCGGGGAAAGTCAAGGACTAGGGCTTATGGCTTCAGTTGAAATGACCGGAGATTTTAGTGCCAAGGCAATA
Organism: Verrucomicrobiales bacterium; assembly: GCA_002719595.1. Lineage (GTDB taxonomy): Bacteria > Verrucomicrobiota > Verrucomicrobiia > Limisphaerales > UBA1100 > UBA1100. Next base: position 30,960 of record PBEJ01000023.1, on the reverse strand, counting down.
GTGGATTCTTTATTAAACCACCCATTCATTGATTCAAAAATTGATTCATCACAGCCCAAATTTATGGTTGTTAATCTGGCTGGAGGAGAATCAATCGGTTTGAAACAGATGAGTGAATTGGAGGAATCTCTTGCTTTAAAGTTTCCAAAAACTGAAAAAACGCTTGGGTTGTATAAAGATAAAACGCTGGGTTCAACTATTGGGGTGACATTGGTAGCTCTTTCGACTGTTCAGAAATGTATAGATGGTGATAATGGTAAAGAGTCAATTGTAAATAACCGTTTGATCGAGTTTACGAATAAAATACCGATTATTGGAGCCAAAGGAATTCAGCAACAGTTGCCGCTGGTGCCGGTTTCAAAAGGCTGCTTTGACAAGGGGGAATCTAACCTGCACGATGGAGAGGACTTGGATGTGCCGACGTTTTTACGGCGAAATATTATTCTTAACTAATGTCTGCTGATAGTCATGCAGTGGTACGCTGAATTCGCCTTACTTTTTATATTTACAGGAATCGGGTTTTTCTTTTCATTGGCTGAGACGGCCTTGCTGACGCTTGGGAAATGGCGATTGCGTCAGGTCACAGCTCATTCTCCAGAAAGGGGTGTTTTCATTCGAAAATTATTGGCTAGCCCCAAAGATTTGCTGGCAACTATAACTCTTGGAAATACTCTAGCGCATGGGATGATTATTGTGGTTGCTCTAGTAGTAGGTTGGCAAATCGTTCCTGCTGCAGGATATAAAGAAAATTATTTATTAAATGGAATTATCGGGTTTGTAATTGCTGTTTTGCTTATTTTATTTTCTGAAATTCTGCCAAAGACATTAGCAGTCCGACGCCCTGAGGTTTGGGCTCCACGAATAGCAAGAATTATGTTGTGGCTAGTACAATTCACTGGCCCGGTACGAAGAGTTGCACAATATCTAATCAATCAACTAATGCGGGTTATTCCCCAATCCGCAAGAGTTTTGCCTGATCTTTCAGACGAGGAGTACAGAGAACTTATAGAGTTGGCATCTCAGTCTGGTGCACTAAGGATTTCTGAGAAAGAGATCATTCTAAGTATTACAAATTTGGATCGACGAACTGTGAGTGACCTGATGCGCCCCCGCTCCCAAATGGCGACNGTAAAGCACGATATNTCCAAAGANGACATGTTAAAAGCCGCAAGAAAATTTCATCATAGACGANTGCCTATCTATGGGGAAAGTCCTGANAGTATTGTAGGAATTTTAAATGCCTCNAAGTTTTTGGCAGATCCAGAAGTGGATTCTGTTGANGTTATCGACTTCCCTTCGTTTGTTCCGGAGGAAATGAACTTACTAGAGCTGCTTAAGAATTTTCAGAATAAACCGCATGATATGGCGATAGTATTAGATGAGTTTGGAAGCACAACAGGATTGGTAACACTTGAAGATATCATAGCTGACATACTTGGAGGTTTGAGGCGTGAGGGAAGTGAAAATAAATTTATAATGGAGCTGATAGAGCAGGGAAAATGGCGTTTAAGTGGGAATGTGTGGTTGGAAGATTTTAGGAGGGAGTACCCCAAATTAGAACGTGCCACCGGGATTGACACAATTGGAGGCCTCGTTTGTTCCCAATTGGATTCTATACCTCCAAAAGGCACTGTAGTAGAATTCAGTGGTCTTAAATTTTGTGTTACACGTGCCGATTCAAGACGTGTTTTAGAAGTTACTGCGAAAGTACAGGGAGAATCCTAATGGATACAACACAAGGTTTTCTTTTGGTTTCAGGAATACTCTGTGCAGGGGTATCTTTTTTCCTTTCTGGATTGGAGACGGGGTTGGTTGAAGTAAGCAGATTACGGCTCAGGCGGATGGCACGGGAAGGTAATATGAAAGCATCTCAATTGTTGAGGTATCTTGATGAGCCGGAGAATACTCTATGGACTATTTTAGTTGGGAACACATTAGCAAATGTCTACCTTGCTTTAGTGGGTTTATATGTCTTAGCGAAATTTTTAAGTGTAGAGGATCTTTCTCAATTACTGAAACTCTCACCACAGGCTGCCGTCTTTTGGGTTTTGTATTTATTTGCCTGTCTCTTATTTTATTCTTTTTGTGAATTATTAGCCAAGATGTTATTTCGGCAACAAGCAACCCGTTTGAGCGTAATGTTGATCGGAGCATTTCGTTGTGTGGAATTAATTATAAGTCCGCTGGTTGGTGCCCTTAAATTTTTCTCAGAGGTGCTTTTGCTTTCACCTATCAGAGACAGGAGGCAAAGTAGTTTATTTGGAAGCCGAGAGGAGTTGCGTCAGTTAATGACGGAAAGTGGGCAGGGATTGACTGATGATGAAAGGGTAATGATCGATCGTGTCTTAGACTTACAAAATATACCCGTACGAGAATTGGCAAAACCATTTGATGATTTTGAGGAAATTCATGAAGATTTACCAGTGGGTGATCTGGTTCGGAATTTTAAAGTCGAAACCTATACTCGTTACCCAGTATGGACGGGCGCTGATAGTAACAGGCGGATAGCTGGAGTGGTTGATTTACGTAGGTTGATTTTCCTCAATGAGAGTGAGTGGCATCGTCCAGTTGGACATTTTGTTGAGTCGGCATTGTATCAAGATGAAGATGTACGATTACAGAAACTTTTACAAACTATGCAGCGCTCAGGCCAACGAGTGATCATTATTTTAGATAAACGAAAACGAGAAATGGGAATGATTAGTCTGCCAGATATATTAAAGGTAGTTTTTGGAAGGGTGCGTGTTTAGATGGATTGGAACGAGATCATTGCAGTTAGTCTTTTGATTTTGGCGGTTGTATTCCTCGTTTTTTTGAACGGTTTCTTTGTTGCGGCTGAGTTTGCTCTAGTCAAGGTTCGGGATACCCAGTTAGAACCTTTAGTTTCACAAGGGCAACGTAGAGCTAAAATGGCAAGGCATCTGCTAGAAAATTTAGATGCATATTTAAGTGCCTGCCAATTGGGTATCACATTAGCAAGTCTAGCTTTAGGATATGTAGGTCATCCAATTTTTGATAGACTTCTCGCGCCGGTTTATGATCTGGCAATTAATGGTAATGTGCTAATAGAAGAAGGCAGCAGTTTAAGGCATACAATTTCATACGCTGTTGGTTTTGGGGTAATAACGGTTTTACACATAGTTGTGGGCGAAATGGCACCTAAGTGGCTCGCGATACAACGGTCNTTGACCACAAGTCTTTGGATAGCATATCCGCTTCGGTGGTTTTATTGGATTATGTACCCCTTTATTTGGCTTTTGAATAATTGTGCACTGTGGCTTCTTAGAAAGGTCGGTTTGGGGGAAGTCGATGAGAATGCACATGTTCATTCTGAGGAGGAACTGAGAATGATGATTGGAGCAGGAGGAGATGGTTCTTCTAAGGATGCATTTCGTAGGGATTTAGTGTTAAATGCATTTGATTTAAAGAACCGTATTGCGCGCGATGTAATGAGACCACGGAGGGAAATTGTAGGTTTTAATACCGCTTCGGATATTGAGGCATGCCTAAAAGTTGCAGAAGAAACGCGCCATTCGCGTTTTCCTTTATGTGTCGATGGCAATTTGGATCAAACACAAGGGGTAGTCCATATAAAGGATTTATACGCTAATAGAAACTCAACTAAAAGAGCAATTGATTTGGCTGACTGTACCAGAGATTTGGTTTACGCGCCGGAGACAGCTAGGCTCGAAGGGCTTTTGCAGATTTTCCTAAACAAAAAATTACATTTTGGATTGGTTGTCAATGAGTACGGTGACACGGTAGGTATGATAACCTTAGAGAATATTTTAGAAGAATTAGTAGGGCAAATTCAGGACGAGTTTGATCATGAGAAGCCATTTTTTGAGCTGCTNGAAGAAGACGTTTGGTCCNTACAAGGGGCAATGCCTNTACATGAATTGGCTGAGCTTACTGGTGAGGATTGTGATGAAAGTGGGGTAACAACTGTGAGTGGCTTAATTACAAAGCGATTAGGNTCCTTTCCTAAAGTGGGTGATATTTTGGAATTAGGCCCTTATGAGCTGAGAGTGGAGCAGACTTTTCGCCTCCANGTGGAACAGGCAAGATTAACGCGGCTTACCAATCATGAAGTAGTGGATTCCGATAAAAGTTAGTTATTCCAATTCGGCTTTTCAGGAAGGGAGGCTTCAAATTTATTAAGTAACTTTTCTTGGTAATCGCCGGAATATTTTCCGGAGAAAAATTTGGCAAGGCCTTCGTTATGCAGNTGCTTCCAGCTAGCTTCCTCGGAACCTGGAANAATTGGGAAAAATAANGCGTTAATAGCTTTTGCAGCATTATAATCTCCCGGGGCGTCACCGATCATGAGGATTTTATCCGGCGCATATTTGTCTTTGGCAGCCAATGACAAGTGTTCGGTTTTGGTTCCCATTTCCTGTCCTGCAATTAAGCGCACAAATTCTCTTAAGTTGTTTTCACTCCATTCGCGTTCCAGGGCTTCAGTTGGAGTCTGAGAGATGACGAAACAGTCAGCTTGTTTGTTCGCTTCTACAAGTGTATCGCGAACTAGTGGGAATGGTGGCACTCCATGGACAATATCCTTAACGGCGGCGTTTACTGCATTACTCCAAGACTGAATGGGCATTAAGAGATCATTGCCTCGAGCTACTTCNGCGTCTAGAGCGGTATTGCCTAGTTTGTTTTCGTTTTCCACCCATGCGTTAAGAGCTGGGTGCGATGGAATTACTGCCTCACGAGATTTGACATCTTCTCGATTAGATAACATTTCTAGCGCAAGTATGAGCGCATGGAATCGGTTGCACCCGCGAGTTTTGGAGTACAGATTTGTAAATATCCAGACCTCTCTAGCGTACTTACTGACGGACTGGAGCCCAAAGTGTTTGATAAACATCGGGGCAAAACACTCCTGATGTTTTATCTCCATTGAATCAAANACACATCCATCAGAATCAATTCCTATAAAGAATTCCTTTGCAGGTGTAAAATCCCGAAGAGCTTGTTCAGGGTCACTCAAAATTCAAGCGTTGTAGGTTGTTGAAGACACATCTCCACCTCGGCCAGTCCAATTGGTATGGAAAAATTCTCCTCTTGGGTGGTCAGTGCGCTCGTAAGTGTGAGCTCCAAAATAATCCCTTTGAGCTTGAAGCAGATTTGCTGGTAGTTGCTCAGTTCGATAGCTGTCAAAAAATGCTAAGGCNGTGCTCATTGCCGGCACAGGAATTCCCCGTTTTGCNGCTACTGCTATTACATTTCGCCANCCTTTCTGGCTTTGGCGAATGGCTTTTTTAAAGAAATTATCTAATAACAAATTTTGGAGCCGTGGATGTTTGTCATAAGCATCCTTAATTTTACCGAGAAATACACTGCGAATAATACATCCACCTCGCCACATTAGTGCAATGTCCCCATAGTTTAGCTTCCAACCATATTCCTTTGCGGCTGCTCGCATAAGCATAAATCCTTGGGCATANCTGACAATTTTAGAGGCATATAAAGCACAGCGGATGTCTTCAATAAACTTGTTCTTATCCCGGGCAATAACAGGTTTCGGGCCGCGGATTTTAGCCGATGCCTTTACTCTGTCATCCTTTAAAGCAGAAATGCAGCGCGCAAAAACTGCTTCGGCGATCAGTGTCGTGGGCATTCCTAATTCAGCTGAATTAATGATGGTCCATTTTCCAGTTCCTTTTTGGCCGGCCGTATCTAGGATTTTTTCAACTAAAGGTTGTCCATCAACATCCTTGTATCCAAGAATGTCACGGGTTATTTCTATGAGATAGGAGTCGAGTTCGCTTTCGTTCCATTTTTTGAAGACTGAATGCATTTCGTCAGCACTCATTTCCAGTCCGTTCTTCATAAGGTTGTAGGCTTCACATATGAGTTGCATATCGCCATATTCGATTCCGTTGTGAACCATTTTTACATAGTGGCCCGCGCCATCATTTCCAACCCAATTACAGCAAGGAGAACATCCATCAACTTTTGCTGATATAGACTGAAAAATTTCCTTCACATATGGCCATGCTGCCTCAGATCCGCCAGGCATAATGGAGGGGCCAGTACGCGCACCTTCTTCTCCTCCGGAAACGCCCGTGCCTACATAAAGTAAATTGTGCGATTCTACGTATTGTGTTCTCCGGATAGTGTCTTCATAGAGAGAGTTGCCGCCGTCTATAATGATGTCACCTGTTTCAAGATGAGGTATTAGCTGATCAATAAAGTCATCAACGGGTTTGCCCGCCTTGATCAACATCATTATTCGGCGAGGTTTTTTTAATTTTGATACCATTTCTGGTATGGAGTGGGCTCCAATAATATTTGTATTTTTGGCCTCANCTTTTAGAAATTCATCAACACGTTCGGCAGTTCGATTGTGTGCCACCACGGTAAAGCCGTGGTCATTCATATTTAGTATAAGGTTGCGGCCCATTACGGCTAAACCGATTAGTGCTATGTCCCCTTGAGGTTCCATTTCGATTTAAAATAAATTATTGTTATGGTTGATTCAATTCTGTTTGGAGTGGTGCCATAAAGTGAAATTTCCCAAAAATACGAACTTTATCTAGGCGAACTGAATTCTCTCATCAGTTTCCAATGCTTTTTCTAGGCTGCTCCAGCCTGCATCGTTCATATTTTGGAATGCATGAAGATATAATATAACAACNTCACGGTCGTGTTTCTCTATTAGTGCGCCAATAGATTTATCCAACGCCTCTTCCGAAATATTTTCCGGGAGATCCTCTACAACTCCGTTTTCATGCTCAATTTCTAGTGAATCAAGAAACTGCACGAGCATATCNTTCTGGTGTTTGATAAGCCATCCGCGCAGCAGTTGAGAGGCAACTTCTTCAAAGGCAGGGCGCTTTAATGAGTCCATCATTAATTTATGGCGGCCTATTTTTGGCTGGCTTTTGATGAACTGAGGTCGCATACGCCTTAGTTTAGCTACNCCGACAAGGGTCGCCTCATAAACTTCCCGATTATCTTGNGCCGAATCAGAAAGAATACGGTTACTTAAATCATCGGAAATAAATCCGAGAAGTTCGAATGAATTGAGCATATTGCGTATTTAGAAGGCTATTAGGGATATGTGATTTTTTTTTGAAAGCTTTTCGACTTCTTCACCATCCAATAAGAGGGTGCGATTAGCTTCAAAGGCAATTACTGAAATCCCGGCCTCGGCGCAGACTTTCAAAGTTTTCCCTCCGAGGCAAGGAATATCAAAACGTAAATCATGGTCTTCCTTTGCGACCTTAACTGCAATTGCCCCTCCGCCCGGGCCTGCAAGTTCTCCTCCTCGAATCAAACATGAGTCAGTTCCTTCAAAGCCTTCCGCAGCTAAGGTGGTTCCATTTTTAACTACCACTGATTGCCCTATCTCCAATTTACTTATCCCCTTGGCAATCCCAATGCCAAAGTCGATATCAGCNTGTTGAAGCTCTGTGATTTCCGGGCCTAGCCGAAAACCCGGCCCCGGCATCGCTGGTTTCAGCCACGGCGTGCCTTCTATTAGCGTAATCCCCTCACTATTCAGTTCCTCTGCGATTGCGCTAAAAATGGAATGAGCATTTTTTTCTTTTAGTGATGACAGTAATTTTATNGCNCGCAGATCAGGTCGTAAATCAAACAGGTTTTTTGGTGCGATTTGGCCTGCCATTACACACTGTGTTACGTCATTTTTTTTAAAAAACTTTATTAATTTAGAGAGCTGTCCGACCCGAAGCCATTCCATTTCATCAACTAAAGATTCNAGGTGCGGGTCTGTTTCCTTTTCAAATGCTGCTGCCGCCAAGTAATTAACTCCAGCAGTACGCGCTTCTCTAGCCAGTACCAACGGAAGAGAGCGATTTCCGGCTATTATACCAAGTTTTTTTGGATGGCTATTCACCGACAGGAAGTTAAATCAGGGCGCTCTTGGAACCAAGAAACAAAAAAGCCCCGGATAACGGGGCTGTAATTAATAATTGATAATATTTACTGCTCCAAATTTATATTATCTATTTTTTTCATGAAAATAGCTAGGGTCCGTCGCAGCAGCAGTTGTTCTGGAGTTAGATCTTCTCTTTTGTTTTGGACCAAAGGTTTCAACATATCATTGGCAGCCTCTAAGCGCCCCAAAAATTGCTGTGATTGTTCTTCTAGGGTTCCATGGTCTTTAATGGGGGTTGTTCGCATAAAAGTAGAAACCATAACCGTCAATTCCTCATCCAGTTGACCGAGTGCAGTTTCATCGTCTGCTGCCTCTGAAAATTCCCTGATCTTTTCGGCATGGTCGTCAAGGAACGTGTCAAAGCTTGAGCCAAGTTCATCGCTGGTAGCAACGCAGAACTGGTTAATCCAGATTTCGATCTTATCCTGAAGTCTGTTGCTATACTTGGGCACCTGTGCTTTTGCCCATTCTGGAAGGGTGTCCAGGTTCTCATCGAGCAACTCCGAGGCGTATGACGCTACGATATTCCCTTGAGTGCTAAGTTCATGAGAAACGGTTTGGCCGATTCTGGTAGCTAACTTCTTCGTATCATTCGCTTCATTGATAAGATCCAGAATCATTTGTGTATGTTCTAACTGTGTGCGGTATTTATCGGGATCAAACTTTGCTATTGATTTTAGCGTGTTTCGTGTCTTAGCCAATTTATTTGAAATTGAATTGAAGTATTCTGGATCATTAGCTTTTTTGAGATAGCCAATGTACTCATCAACTTTTTCTTTCCCCTCTTCATTGGTCCAATTAAGTTTATCTTCCCACGGTTTGATTTTGCTTTTCCATTCCTCATCTTCTTTTATGTCTGGAAGTTGTTCAATGTAGCCTTTAACCGTTTTCCAATTGTTGGAGGTAACTCCATAAGCTTCTCCGATTTCCACAGCAGTTTTGGTCGACTTTACCAGCAAATAGTTGAGGCCAATAAAATACGCAATCAATAAGCTGAATATAGCCCATAAGACAATTGTTGTATTTTTTAGTGATCTCCTTGCTCTGTTTAAAGTTAGATCAACGAATTCCTCGGATTGGGAAATTTTGTGATTATCAGTAGTCATGTTTAGAAATTTTTAATGATGTTTAGTTGTTTTCTACGACCTGTTGTTTGCTCGCTGATTTTGCCTCGCCTTTTTGTGATGTCTTTTTTTGGGTGGAATTGCCGCTATTCTTTGACTTATTTTTAGAGTCCTCACTATCGATCTGGGTCTTAAAATCGCCTTTTGCAATTTCTAGAATAGCCGAGAGTAAGGCGAGGCTAGTTTGAACATCCCCCAATTTGCCGCCAGTGGTGGCAATATCTGGTTCAGTTTGTTGAATTTTAATAAGAGCGTCACTGGCTTTGCCCAGCTCGCTGACATGATCGGCAAACAGGTTAAGGAANATTTTTTCGCTTTGTTCCTTGGAAAGTGATGATAGACGGCTAACTAAGGCTGCCTGTTTCTCCTTCGTAAGTTTGGGAAACATTTTGCGCAGTTTTTCGTCACGATCGTTAATCGTTTTAACGAGNGTTTGGTCTAATGCAAATTTTACCTTGTCAGGTATTCCGTTAGTTAAGGCGTGTAATTCACCGGTGGCGCCTGCCATGATTTCATCTGCATGAGTTGCCAGCTCGGAAAACTTTTCACCGGCTTCTCCCTGGATATCTACAAGAATCTTTTTAGCTAAATCTTCGGCAGCCGGTTTTACTCTGCTTTCGTATTCAGATTCAAAGTCAGCCCTCAGTTTTGCTGCAAACTCNTCATTGTTACCCAAAAGTGAATCGAGAGTTTTATATGCTTCTTGGAAGTCCGGCTCCATATCGGCATAGACTTTACCCAGTTCTTCCAGGCTTTCTATGATATCGTCTCTAGTATCAGAGTCGAAGTCGTCAGCCAGCACCCGCCATCTTGCTAACGTGTCCTCAGCCAATAGTTCTTTCACCTCATTTCCAATATTATTGGTGAGGGAGAGTAATTGTTTAACGGCACGTTGATTTCGGTTAAATACAATTTTTGCATTCTCAATCTTTTGCTGAGCCTCAGCCACTGTTGCATTGGCATCCTTATATATATCAATAACCGGTTTCGCCTCCCTTTTAATATTTCCATATACGAACAGTACACCAAGCGCTAAAATTGATAGGATTCCGAGAACTAGACCTCTCTTAAGGAGGGTTGTTTTCTCCTGTAGTTCTGTGATTTCTGCTAGTTTTGCTTCTATGTCACCCGATTGGGGGATGTTTTCTTGGGATTCGTGTTCTGACATAATAATAACTGGGTATGTTGTTGACTTTTATCAGTCGGGAGTGGGCTTATTCTCAACCTAGGCGATAAGCTGTCAATAACCTTTTTAAAACGATTTATATTTTGGATGTGTCATAGATTGAGATAGTTGACAAGAACGAGTGTGCAAACAATTATTTAACAGTGACCACGATCATTTACCCCCGCAGTCCGCGGGAAAAAATGGCAGGCTGGGTATATTTGCCCAGGTTCATCGATAAAATTAGACTTTTTGAAGCTGGAGAGCTTCACGAAGACTATCATCCTAATTACTTACATAAGGGCTTTGATTCTAAATGGCTGGAAACCGCCGGTTTGGAACCCGATGAGTTTGTGGAAGTAGTAAAAAACTCTCCAACCGATGGCCAGATTTGTGATTGGGTGAGGGAAAATGTGGAAGCGGATGAATCGGCAAAGGAGCTTTTCAACGATGCAGTACTCAATTACGGGGCTGATGAGTTAAATACAGAATTAAGGGATCGCTTAATGATGCGAAAAGATGAGGCTGGAATGGGAGGCCGTGACGATATTCAGTGTTTTGTGGATTTTATAGATGCTGATGAAGGTCGCTTGTAGAACAATCACAAAAATAAAAAGCGCCGGCTTTNAGGGCCGGCGCTTTTGTTTCATGTCAATTTTAGATTTTAATTTCCGGGACCACAAAAGGCTCACGATATTTGCGAGTGGTTAACTTGTTGGCTGCTTTGTGATTGGGGAAGGTTTCAGATTTTGTATCCATGGTAAGGACTGGNCCGAGTGTTAGTGGTGTAGCTTTTAAGTCTACTTCATTTTTATCCACTAAGTGTTCAACCATTCGGTTAAATGCATCGCTGGCAGCCTCATATTTTTTGTCTACAAAATCCTTGATATCATTTGTTTTGGCAGTTTCGCCAACNCGGTAACTTATATTTCCGGTATGGCACAGTGCGCTGGAAAGGTGGCCTTCAAGGATTTCGGCATTCAGATCCCGCGGGTTACGAGTTCGNACGGCCTGAATGAAGTTTCCAAAATGGTCTCCNCCGCCTTTGAACTCCTTAATCATTTTATCGTCGTTGTCGTAAACCTGAACGGCTCCGTAGTTGCGAATGGCCGCCCAACCTTTTTCGCACTCGATATACACAGCTACGCTGCCACCACGATAAGTCGGCCGTTTGCTCGAGCCTTTAACGTCTCCAAGACCACGCACTTCAAAGATAAGTGGTGCTGTTTCATATTCATGATAAATAATCTGTGTGTTGGCTGTTTCTCCATCATCCTCGTAACCNANTCTGCCGCCTACGCTCCAAACTTTGGGGGATAGCTCCATTTCTCCCAGGAACCAGCGGGCTATATCCATTTGATGAATACCCTGATTTCCGAGATCTCCATTACCGTAATCCCACATCCAGTGCCAATCGTAGTGAAGGCGCTCACGAGTGAGAGGTTTTTTTGGGGCGGGCCCTAGCCAGAGGTTATAATCCACTTCGCGGGGAACTTCCTTCGTATCTGCCACATCACCAATACTCGGGCGGCGCTTGTAGCATAATCCACGAGAAACTTTAATTTTCCCCAAATTTCCAGCCTGCACCCATTTGACGGCATCTTGAATGCATTTACTGCTGCGGGCTTGGGTGCCGGTTTGGACGATCTTCTTATATTTGCGTGCAGCATTTACAAGTTGTCGGCCTTCCCAAACATTATGGCTTACGGGCTTTTCAACGTATACGTCTGCACCTGCTTGGATGGCCCATATGGAGGCTAAAGTGTGCCAGTGATTGGGGGTAGCTACAGTNACCACGTCNAACTTCTCTTTTTCAAGCATCTCCCGGATGTCTTGATAACCTTTGACCCCATGCTTTTTGGCGCCCGCTTCCATTACCTTGCTNTCTACATCGCACAAGGCAGTCAGTTTTACGCCTTGCTCCCGTTTCTGCATATTATTGATGGAACTGATGTGGCTATTGCCCCGGCCACGGAAACCAACGGTGGCGCAGCGCAGNGTATCATTGGCTCCCTTGACTTGAGCCCAGCTCTTGGCGGTCCAAGCTACAGTGGCTCCTGTATAGAGGGAGGTTTTAAGAAAATTACGACGGGTTTGTTTGTTCATAAATGATGTAGTTAAAGGTTAAAGTTATTTGCCTTTGGCTGCAACCCATTGCCGGTATTGAGCCTCAATTTTTTTTGCNTCGCCTTTGCCAGCGTGCCAGTAAAGGCGGTATTTGAAGGTGATTGATTGACCTTTTTTCAGGGAATAATTTCCTGCATTTTTGTCAGGTAACTTTTCGAAATGCCTTTTNCCAAAAATATTTGCNCTGCAAAGACCATAAGATCTTGCGTGCCATCCAGTCGGGTGGCGCGGGTTATCTGGATGGTCAAACATGGCAATTCCCAGCATTTTTCCCTCAACTAGGCCTGAATAATCTATCCATTTGGCTTTTTTGCCCCAGCAGTTAGCACCGGTGACTCCTTCACTGTTAAGCATATATCCCTCGGCCTTAACCTTGGCAGTACCATGCGGGGATACGCACATGGTATCCGGGACTCTGAACCCCATGCCGGCATCCTTGTCATCCATTAGAACGATGTCTCCTTCGGAAGCCTTGATGGTTATGACATAATCAATATTTCGACCGGTTTTTCCGCTGGAAAAACTAATGATACGGCTGTCGGTGGCGATTATTTGGCCAGCTTTACTCACCCATTTATGTTTTGCATGTATAGACCCATCTTTTCCGCACTTTACCTCGGTGGCGATTTGTTTGCCGCTTTTAGAGTTTTCTCCCCAAAAATCATGCACCCCACCATCTTTACCACCCTTAACATGCCGGTGACCCCAAAATACGCTGCGATGGTGCACGTGATCATTTGATTCACCCGGCAACGCTTTTTCCATCGGGAAACGGCGTGTCATCCCAGTTCCGTCTATCCATCTAACAGGGTATAAAGCCGGTTTGGGTAATCCCTCATAATGGTAACTGGTAAAGAGTTTGCCACTTATTTTAACGTCTATCCGGCCTTTGGCTTGGGAGAGAATAATTTCATCAGCAGAAATAAAAATACTTAAGAATGCCGAGATTACGGGTACGAGTAAGCCGGTGGATTTCATGGGTTAGTGAAATGCTAGCCCTCGTTATGACACGGTCAACGAAAATGTCATAAACTAGCTGCCCGGCCTGAAAACAGCCCCAGAATGCACCCATCCCTGGCGGCCAGTTATGTCTCGTGCCAGCAGCCAATTGCCGCGAATACGGTCAATTTCCACTTCGGTGCCATCAAACCACTTAAATTGATCCGGCGAAGCCTTTACTGGTCCAAAACGAGCAACGGTTTCACCATTGATGACGGCCCAATTGTGAGTCGAACGCTGATACCATGTGAAGGTGGTGATAAGAGAAAGAATAATGGCGATAGCTCCCAGAAGAGGACGTATTATTGCTCCTCTTTTTTTCCAAGCAGGTTTTAAGTTAATAGCAGTTAGCCAGATGAGCCATGTAACAAGTGGAAGGCTGGCCAGAAGGGTCCATTCATTTAGAGTTAAAAACCCAGTCAGGCTCTGCCAGAGTCCGGGCTTGGGAGGAGAGCCGTTATGTACCTCATCTCGCGCCAACTTGAGATTATGTCGGGTATTCTCGTCCCGGGGACTCAGTAGGCGAGCTTGGCGATAATGGAAAATGGCTAGTCCCAGTTGATCATTATAGAAGGCGGCAGTCGCCAGATTGTAATGAAGTGGGGCAGAAACGATGCCTTTATCAATGTGTGTTTGGTAATTGGTTGTCGCTTGTCCAAAACGGCCGTCTTGAAAAGCAATGTTTCCCGCCTCAAATAAGGAGAGCGCGGGATCTTTGCCAAAGGATCCATTAACCCCCACTAGGAAGAATAAAAGTGTCGTGAAGATTTTCATTATCGTAAATCTCGAAGCACTCTATTCAGTTCCTTTAAAACCCGCTGGGTATCCATTTGCTCGGGAGAATTGGCAAATCGAACGAGCTCATCTTGCTCAAACAATTTTTCCAGAGATTTTTGAGATTCATTAGGCAGACTCAGACCGGAGTCCTTCATCGTTTTTAGAGTAATTCCTTCGGCGGGCCGATCAATAGTGATGCCTATATTTTCTCGTAGAATTAATTGCACGCCGGCAAAGAACGCATTTGGGTCATTTTGAGTTTCGGGCGAATTTAAGCTGCGCATAGTTTTGCGGGTAATACGTTCAACGTGTAATTTGCGGGCTACATCCGGATTATTTTTAAGATATTCAACGCGTTTTCGGAAGGCAAAGGCTGCCAGGAACGCGAAAAGACCCGTTGCTGGAATTGCTAAAAACCATGGTCGGGCAATTAAAGGTGGTTGTATTTCGGCTAATTGTCCCGGAGCACTTTTAATTGTGCGTATGTTTGGTGTGTTTTCGGCTGTTTGGGGTTCGTTTGGGGCGGAAGAGGGCTCTGTTGGGTTGGCAGGTATGGCTGAACCGGTAACTTCAATTGGGATGGGAGGTGTGGTCAGTGTTACGTACTGTTCTTTGCGTGGGTCAAAGTAGCTAAATTTTAAGGTAGGTAGTTGTGTGAGTGTAGGCGAAGTGGGAATGATCATACGCTGAAACGTTTTACGTGAATTCAAATGCCTAATGTCGGTGTACTGAATCTGGCTCGTTGCCGGGTAGGTTTTGAAGTTATCCCAAGTGTCGGCCTCTGGGGAAGGGGCATTATCCAAAGCACCCTGACCTGATAGAGTGATGGATAATTCAATGGGGTCACCCACCTTAACTCGCGTGGGCTTGGCCGATGCACTCATCAAGTATTGCCCCACGCTGCCGTTGAAATTTGCTGGCCGATTTTCTTTTGGTAGGGCGATAACTTCTAATTCAATAGGTTCGCTGGTAAGGTGTAGCTTTTGTCTTTCAGGGAAAACGCTTCTACGGGCGTCCTGCACTATAACGTCTAGTTCAAACGTCAAATTCATCTTTCCCGGTTTCATCGCTATAGCTCCGGTGTCAAAAAGAAATGCAATTGGGTAGTAAGCGCTCCCAATGGAGCGCCCGCGGGTGCTTCTGTAATTGGGTCTTATTCGGGTAAAACGGACCCCCTCAGTTGCCACTTGTGGAACCGGAAGTTGGCCGCCCCCGAGTAAGCCTCGGCCGAGTAGCTCCATGGCAACGGGGAACACCTCACCAACATAAACACGCTTTGCCGGAGTACTGACTCGCAAGAGAGCAGAAGGAGGTTGGGTGTCCGTGTTTTTAAGAAGATCACTGCCATCAGAATTAAATACCGTTAGTGGTAGGGGGTCGCTTTGGATTTCTTTGCCATTAACATTAGTTTTGAAAGCAGGGACAAAGAAGCGACCTGCTACCCGGGGGGTAACTTTATAGGTGAAGGTTGAACTGATTTTTTTCTGACCATTAACAAGGCTGATTTCTTCGCCGCTGGATACTAGCGTCAGGGCCAAATTCTTCGGGGTTGTTGTTTGTTGAACAGTACTAGTAGTTCCTCCTTCATATCTCAAGGTAAGGATGGCGCTATTGCCTAGATTAACTGCTGAAGGTTTAAGGGTGCCGGTTAGGGTTGCGGCCACAAGATTAAGAGGGAACAAAAAAAGGAATAGTGGGGATAGCTTCATCACCAATCTTTTTTGTTTCTTTGTATTCTTCGTCCGAGCCGGCCCTCTTTGGCTTCCAATGAGCCGAGGGGTTTTTCGTCGGTTTTAAGGGCGTCTAGAAGTTGTTGGGCTTGGCGAAGGGTTTCTAATAGTTCTTCAGGTAACTCTCCTTCATCGCGGTCTTCATCGGGCTCCTCACCATTGGGGTTTTCCCCTTGCTGATTTTGTGGGTTTTCGGGGTTGCCCTCGCCATCTTGTTGGTCGGGGTTTTGACCTTGTCCATTATTCTGGTTTTGCTGGGGTTCTTCGCCTTCCCCCTGTCCGTCTTCGGGAGGGGTGGGGTCTACTCTAAGCCACTGTTTGCCATCAAAGACTTCAGCCCACGCGTGCGCATCAGTCTGTTCATTGGTCCAGCTCTGTGTTTTATCATCCCACTCGCCTCCAGCAAAGCCACATACTATTCTTGCGGGGAAGCCGGCCGAACGCGCGAGAAGAACGTAGCTGTAGGCAAAATATTCACAGTGCCCGGGCTCTTCTGACATCATCCAACGAACCACAGGGTCATTTTCCTTATCCTCAGGAATTCGGGTTTGGCGGGTGTATTTGTGCCGTTCATGAAGCCATCGGATGCAGGCTTCATTAAAGGTTTCCAGGGGTAATTGTTTGTCCTCAGTGAAGTCCCTAAGCGCACTGAATAATTTGCTGATTTCCGTGTTCTTTAAATTCAAAGCGAGGGTGGTAAAGGGATATATCTCTTCGCGTTCTACAGTAAAATCATTTTCCTTTTCCGGGCGTAAGGGATCGTCCAGTGGGCTCGGGGCAAGTCGTAAACTATCTGTTGGGTCAATTACTGTATAATTCACGGCTTGGGTGGGCACGCTTTTGAGTTTTGCTTGGAGGACAACGGGGTTGTATTTCCATGAGTTGTCTTCTACTTGGGCGTTGGCAAAAGGTCCATTGATTGGGAGGAACTCGCTGAAGAGGGGTTCAAAACGAAAGCGCCATTGACCGGGCAATATTTCTTCTATGGGTTCACGCCCTCCATATTCTGGCAGGGGGATACGGGTGCTTTTAGCTCGCGCCTGCAATGATTCAGAGACTTTTGCGACACCATGAACATAATGATCCAGCGTAAACATTCTCCAATAAGGCCTATCGGGAATTAATTCACGTTTTGGTGGAAAAATTCTTAATGCAAATTTTTTGTCCTCTTGGTTTTTGAAACGCGTGACTCCATCCAGTGGTAATTCGTCTGAGAGCTGTTCCAGTTTACGTTTTGCTTCTTCAATTTTATCGCGAACAAAATCCAGGTTACGCTTCGCTGAATCATCCTCAGCATTTAATTGACTGGCGGCTTTGAAATAACGGGCTGCTTCCTCCCAGGCAGGGATTTGATCCTCTGGCCGTTGCATTTGGCTTCCCAGGCGGTAGTGAGTGTTGCCCAGATTATAAAAGGCACTGTTTTGAATTTCTAGGTCAGATGTCCGAAGAGAGCTTCGGAAGTGTTTGGCAGCCTCGTTGTATTTACCCGTTTTATAAGCTGCAGTTCCTGCGTTGTAATGTAGCTTTGAGTCTCCGGGGTTAAGCTTGAGAATTTCCTCATAATCCCTCTGAGCTAAGGCGTATTCACCCCGGTTATAATTTTCTTTGGCCTGCTTTAAAGTGTCTGCGTGGGTTGGAAAGACTAATAGACACAATAGGGCTAGAGTTGATGTAGCAGTCCCCCCGCGGGGCTTTCTGCCTCTAGGCCAAAACATTTCCACCAGTAACAGTAAAACAGCACCGGTCAGCGGCCACTGATAGCGTTCTTTTTGGCGCCTCACCATGGCGCTATTATTCTCTGATTTTGGCAAAGGTGCGAGTCCATTTTTATACAGAACTTCCATTGTGCGTGCACCTGCCAGTTGCAGGTAAAAGCCGCCAGTTGATTCTGCAATATCCTCTAGCATGCCCTCATTGATTCTGCTTCTAACGACATTACCATCTTCATCCCTTATGAATTGCTGTTGTCTCAGAAGGTAGGCATTACAAATGCGGCATCTGCTTCTAGTGGGAGTGTTTGCTGAATCACAACTGGGACAATATTTAACTGGGATTAACTCCCCTTCACTGGTGCCTACTCCAATTGTGAAAATTCGCATGCCTTTACTGCTCGCTTCTTCGGCGACTGATAGGGCATTTGGATCGTGGTCTTCTCCATCGGAGAACAGGACTAAGACTTTATGACTATCTTCCTCATGTTCGGCAAATGATTCTGAAGCGGCCTTGATGGCTTCGCCAAGATTTGTACCGCCGTTGGGGATGAGGTCTACGTTGATAAGGTTG
The DNA here is from genome assembly GCA_002719595.1 of Verrucomicrobiales bacterium. Classification (GTDB taxonomy): domain Bacteria; phylum Verrucomicrobiota; class Verrucomicrobiia; order Limisphaerales; family UBA1100; genus UBA1100. The sequence goes on along the minus strand of PBEJ01000023.1, from coordinate 12,843 downwards.
ACATGTTGGCGTAAAGCCTCTTGATCCACGGTAAGAGGGCATTGCAAAAAGGCCGATCCGGCAAACGGTATTAAGCCAAAGCGATCACCTTGGCCCAATTTCATCAATTCCTGAATAGCCAGCTGCGTGCGTTTCATTCTGTTGGGAGAAAGATCTTCGGCCAGCATGCTTCGCGAGGTATCTACCGCTATGATAATATCAAGTGAAGTTGCATTGGACTTTTCCAGTATATAACCCCAGCGGGGAGAAGCTAAGGCTAAGCTCCCCAAGATCACGGCGCTGATAATAAGAACAGATCGGGTGCAGTATTCCCAGGTGGGCATGTGGGAAGTCAATTCTTTGGCGCGGTCTTGACTGACAAAAAGTGCCAATACCCGTTCTCGCTGGAACCATGCGGCTAGACTCCCGGCAAGGACCAAAACGGCCAGAAAAACCCCAAGATAAATGTAGTTTGGATGTCCCCAATTCACGGTAGTTTTCTCAAGAGAGTATAATTCAATATTAGGTCAAGAACCAGTAGCCCCATGCTGATGCCGAGAAAGGTGCGAAAAAGGTCGTGATACTGAAGGTATCTCTGCTCTTCACGTTCAGTCTTCTCGAGTTGGTCGATCTCCTTATATACAGCGCGTAAAGCCTCAGTGCTTTCTGCACGAAAATATTTACCTCCTGTTTTGGATGCGATTTCCCGTAAGCTGTCTTCGTCGATGCCCACTAATTGGACCGGTCTTCTGAATCCAAACTGTCCAGGCAGATATAACATGGTGCCATCTTTCCCGATGCCGATGGTGTAGATTTTAATTCCCATAGCTGCTGCTGCGGTTGCGGCCTCACGTCCCTTGATTTTGCCGGTGTTTTCCTCTCCGTCAGTCATTAGTATTACAATCTTACTTTTTGAATCTTTGATCTCACGCAGTCGGTTGATGGCTGCACTAATGCCAGACCCGATGGCGGTTCCCTCCTCAGGGACTGTGTCTGTGGTAAAACGTTCCAGATTTTCCAGCAGGAATGCATGGTTTAAGGTAGGAGGGCTAGCGATGTATGCTTTGCCCGAAAAGGCTATCAGACCAATCCGGTCACTGGGTCTGCCGTTAATGAATTCTTCTAACACCTCCTTGCTAACATCCAGTCTATTTGCATCCCGTCCCATTCGTTTGAAATCTTCGGCCAGCATGCTGTCGGACAAGTCCATGGATAACACAATATCAATTCCACTGGCCCGGATGCGTTGTTTACCTTCTCCCCATTGTGGTCTTGCCAGAGTTAGGATGAAACCTATCAGGGCAAGCCAACGCAATAACCAGAGAAATTTACCCGCACGTTGAGGTGCTGTCTTTTGGAATGCCCGGACTAAAGATAGGGACGAATAGAGCACTGCCGGAGGAGATCCTGTTGCTCCCTTCAGCCAGCCAGCCAAGGGCAGCAGTAGTATGAGCCACAACCAAGCTGGTTCTGCGAAAGTGAAATCACTCATACCTTTAATTGCGGAGGCTCAATTCTCGGAGGTAGGCTGCCGGGAAGGGCGGGTGCTGTTTCGTTGACTATTTTTACCGCTACAGCATGGAGTTCACGGCATTCTTCCTCGGAAGGATCCAATCGGGCAAACTTGGGGAAGTCACAATATCTTAGGAATTGAGCGAGTAATTTTTTTTGATCTCCGGTCATTTGGGGCATTTGCTTTAGTTCTGCTAGAAACTCTTCAGTCGTCCGTTCGGGGGCATGTGTGTTAAACCGTTCTTCTAAATATACACGCAGGATGTCTGCAGTTGCTTCGATGAACAATGCTGGAGTTCCAATAAGTGCCCACACTTCCCTTAGCTTGCGTTGTGCTATTGCATCAGGTTTTGGTAGGACTGGGGCTTGAGGTGGCTTACGAAGTGCCCATAAAAGCAGAGCGGCTCCTGCAACGAGCAATAGTAGTAATAGCCACAGCATAGTATTTGAACCCTCGCCCGTCTCCAAATCCAACGGCGGTTTGATTTCCAGAATATCAAGATCGTTTGAATCGTTCATGTTCTGAGTTGGCGTTTCAGGCGGCTTCGGAAGAACTTTGAAAGACGAGGGACGTATGGTTCATCAGTGTGCAGCCGAATGTGGTCGATTCCTAAACTGCTGAATTGTTGCTCTAGTTTTACTTGAATTTGGGCTTGGTGTTTGCTGAACGCTAAAAGTTGCTGATTATTTTGGAGAGATATTTCTCCAACTTCACCTGTCTCCGCATCCTCCATGGTAATTTGACCCATGGCGGGAAGGTTTTCCTCACGAGGATCGGTGACTTGAATAGCAATTAGGTCATGACGGTGTTTGGCCTGTTGCAAGGTTGATACAGGCAGTGGGTCAAGAAAGTCTGAAAGCACCACCATTACAGCCCGTCGCCGGAAGGTTTTTTGTAGGTGCTGTAGGCAATGTTGTAAATCTCCACCGCGCAGATTTGAGGTGAAATCCAAAATGTCTCTTACCATCCTCAGGACATGCCGATTGCCTTTGGCAGGTGCAATATATTTTTCCACGCGCTCGGTGAAAAGTGTGAGTCCGATCTTATCGTTATTGCGTTGGGCAGCAAACGCAAGCAACGCAGATACCTCTGCAATCAGGTCACGTTTGGTTTGTTTGCCGCTACCAAAGACACCCGAGGCGCTGAGGTCGATCACTAGCATGATTGTGAGTTCCCGCTCCTCGACGTACTGCTTTATGAATGGTTGATTGAGTCTGGCAGTGACATTCCAGTCAATGTGGCGAACTTCGTCGCCCGGCTGATATTCGCGTATGTCATCAAAATCCATGCCTTGCCCCTTAAAGACACTCTGGTATTGACCGATCATTAGATCGTTAACTAAGCGTCGTGTGCGAATCTCAATTTGCCGCACTTTGGCCTGAAGTTCGGGCAGGTTCATGAAGAATTAAGGGACTGGGAGGTGGTCCAACATTAACTGAACGACATCTTCACTGGATTTTTCCTGCGCTTCGGCCTCATAGGAAATATGAACACGATGTCGCAATACATCCATGGCAATGCTTTTGACATCCTGTGGAGTCACATAACCACGGCCATGAATAAAGGCATGGGATTTGGCAGCGAGTGTGAGAAAAATAGTGGCTCGAGGAGAGGCTCCTAGATCGATTAGGTCTTTGGCTGGTATTTTGTATTTCTCAGGATCACGAGTAGCACATACTAAATTAACAATGTAGTCCTTCACCTTGTCATCTACGTAAATGGAGTTTACCACTTTTCTTGCAGCGAGAATCTGCTCTGTTGTGACTACTGGAGATGCTTCAGGTAATCCTTCGGTTTTGGCCCAATCATCAAGAATGCGTCGTTCCTCATCCCATTCGGGATAATCAATAACGACCTTAAGCATAAATCGGTCTACTTGCGCTTCAGGTAAAGGGTAGGTTCCTTCCTGCTCAATTGGATTTTCGGTAGCCAATACTAGAAAGGGTAGAGGCAGTGGATAGGTCGTTTGACCAATGGTAACCTGTTTTTCCTGCATTGCCTCAAGTAAAGCACTCTGGACCTTTGCTGGGGCACGATTGATTTCATCAGCAAGCACNAGGTTGGCAAATACTGGTCCNTGNCGAGTGGTGAATTCGCCTGATTGGGGATTGTATATTTGTGTTCCAGTGACATCCGCAGGCAACATATCAGGGGNGAATTGGATTCTGGAAAAATCGACACTTATTGTATCAGATAAGGTCTTAATGGCTAGTGTCTTGGCTAGACCAGGCACGCCTTCGAGTAGCACATGGCCATTGGCCAGCAGGCTGATTACCAGCCTTTCCATCAGGTAAGATTGCCCAACAATAACTTTNCCAGTTTCTTCGAGNAGAGGTTTTACAAATGANCCTGCTTCAATTACNTGCTGGTTGGCTGCATCGATTTCNTCCCGATTCATATCGGAGAGGATAGCGNCTAACGCCTAAATGCTAAAGGCCGAAAAAATCAGCCCATTCTTTTTCGTTAAATCCGACTAGTCCTCCACTCTTGTTGATGACAAAAGGTCGCTTTACCAGATTACCGTTGGTATTGAGCATATCGATCAACTGGGCTTCTGAGAGTTTAGGAAGGTTGTCCTTGAGTTTAAGCTTCTTGNAGTCGGCNCCNGATGAATTCAGGAGTTTGCGAATATTCCCATCATAGGATTTGAGCATACGCCTCAACTCGGTTTTGTTGGGAGGGGTTTCGCGTATGGGGATTAGCTTGCAATCCACCTGTTTATTTTNAAGCCATTTGAGTGCCTTACGGCAGGTATTACAGCCTTTATACTCATAGACTTTGCTGGGCATGCAGGAAACAATAGCGCCGATTCAAAGCTGAGTGAAGAGATATTGTGCCTGAATGACATCTTTTTCTATCTGTGCTTTTAAGTCATCAATTGTACCAAAATCCTGTTCATCGCGTAATTTACCGACAAAGTTTAACGTACAGATTTGTTCGTAGATATCCCCAGCAAAGTCCAATATATGTGCTTCTACATGCAGGGAAGGGTGTGGATTCTTTAAAGTTGGGCGCAAGCCAATGTTTACTGCGGCTCGGAAAGATTTTCCATTTACCTCTGCGTGTGCGGCATAAACGCCGTGTGGAGGGGTGCAGAGGCCTTTTACATTCAAGTTTGCAGTTGGGAATCCNAGCTGACGTCCTTGCTGGTCTCCNGGGATGACAATTCCTGACAGGGCATACTCACGCCCCATCATCTGGCCAGCCGCATCAAGGTGTCCATTGCTAATAGCTTCTCTNATGCGCGTACTGCTTACTGTTTGCTCGTCAAGCGAGACGCTGGCTAATCCATGGGTGGTAAAATTGAGNTCATGTCCGAGTTGTTTGAGGACTTCCAAATTACCGGAACGTTGATGTCCAAAAGCAAAATTGTAACCGACGCAAATAGAGCTGATATGGCCCAGATCAACGGAGAGACCTCGGATAAATTCCTCGCCAGAAATCTTACTCATAGCCTCATCGAAAGGCAGTAGGAGTGTCGCTTCAATGCCCAGCGTTTTAATCGCATCAAGTCTTTGTCTTTGGTTCTGGATAAGCAGCGGAGCTGTCTCCGGTGATACTACTTTAGCAGGGTGCTGATCAAAGGTGATGCATAGTGAAGTAGTCTCCANTTGGTGTGCGTCTGAAACAGCTTGGCGGATTACTTGTTGGTGGCCGAGGTGGACGCCATCAAACATTCCGATTGCGCAGCAAACTTTTCCGTTTAATGGATCCAGCTTACGAGCGTCAGTAAGAGTTCTCATGCCGGTTGAAGTAAGCGAGCCAGTTCCTCTAGGGATAGAATTCGGCTATGGAGCTCTAAGTCAGAAAGTAAGACGAGTTCCTCAAGTTTTATTGAGTCTTTGATGTCAAAACAGCCAGATTTAGTCCTGTGTAGAGTGCGTAGATGAGCCCCGCATCCGAGTTGTTGTCCTAGCTCATGCGCTAAGCTACGAACGTAGGTTCCTTTGGAGCAATGAACGCAGAACCTTCCAACCGGGGCATTATAATTTGAAAAATTAAATGAGAAAATATGTACTGGCTTGGGGTCCCGCTCGATAGTTTTTCCCTTACGCGCTAATTTATAAAGTGGGACACCATCTTTTTTTACCGCCGAAACCATGGGTGGTTTTTGTTGGATATCGCCCAGAAATTTTTGCGTTTGCTTATTGAGGTAATCGCAATCCAAATTTGGGACACGGTCTCTTTTTATAATATCGCCTTGCGCATCGTAGCTATCGGTGGATACGCCGAATTCAATGGTTCCCTCGTATGTTTTGTGATCAGCAGTGAGCCTATTTGAAAGTTTGGTGGCTTTGCCAAGCAGAAGAACTAGTAGTCCTGTTGCGGCTGGGTCAAGAGTTCCACAATGGCCAATTTTTTTTATGCCATATTGGCCGCGGGCTATGTCTACAATATCGTGAGAAGTTGGCCCAGCTGGCTTGTCGATTAGCAATGCGCCATTAAGGTCGCCTTCCGGCTGAGTTCTACGCGGCATTTTACTATTGAATTTTCGCCAAAGCTTCTTTTAAGGCGTAAAGCACCTTGCGCTGCAAGGTTTGTTGTTTTCCAGTTATGCGTACTCCCGCAGCAGATTGATGGCCTCCTCCGCCAAAAGAAACAGCGATTGTTGAGACGTCTAATTCCGGCAATTTGGAGCGAAAACTAATTCGCGTGATCTCAGGTTCTATTTCCTCAAAAAGACAGGCAATTTTCACTCCTTCAATATCACGAATGTGATCAATAAGCCCCTCGCTTTCGTCGGGTAAAGCTCTGGCTCTTTTGTAATCAGCCTTTCGAATCCAGAAATATGCAATTTGATTTTTTTCAATCAGTTTGAAGCTGTTATAAACATGTCTTAGAAGTTTTACTCTTGAAAGGGGATGGCTTTGGTAAACCTCTTCACATATGCGGCCAACATTTGCTCCTTTCTCAACTAGCTCAGCAGCGATTTGATAGGTTGAAGGTCGAGTTGTGGCATACTGAAAACTACCGGTATCAGTGCTAATTGCGGTAAAAAGACAATCGGCAATTGATGGGGTGATTTTCCAATTGGCTTGTTTGATAAGCCTGAAGATGAGCTCGCCGCTGCTGGCGGAGCTTGGATCAATCCAGTTAATATCACCATAACGTGAATTGGATCCATGATGGTCAATGTTGATTAATGTCCCACGTTTACTAATGGCCTCACCTACCGCACCCATTCTCTCGTAACTTGCGCAGTCAGTGACAACTACACTGTCGTATTCAACCGGTTTATTAGGGCTTTTTAAAATTTTGCCGGGGTCCAAAAACGCCAGTTTTTTGGGCATTACGTCTTCATTTAGCACGGATACTTTTTTGCCCAAACTTTTGACAGCATATGCGACGGCTAGTTGGCTACCGATGCAATCTCCATCGGGGCGCATGTGTCCCGCAATAGCTATATGTTTAGCAGACTTAAGTTCGTGAATAATTCGATCCAGGATTTTGAGTCGTTTTTTCACTATTTTGGCTTTCCTTTTTCGTCCAGCTCTTCAAGTAAAGATAAAACACGATCTCCCTCCGCAATGGCATCATTTAGTTTAAATTTAATTTTAGGGGTATATTTTAATACGACCTCCTGGCCTAGTATGTATTGGAAATGAGAACGATCTTGTGTAAGTCGTTGGACTGCGGCATGCCGTTGAGTTTTGCTCCCCAGAACGCTAACAAACACTGTAGCTGAATGCAGATCGCTTGCTACCCCCACATCGTTTACGCTTACTAAGCCATATTCTGAAGTACTTAATTCTCTTCTAAGAATGTTACCGATTGCGCGCTTGAGTAACTCACGAACTCGTTCATGACGGAGCGAGGGCATTTTAAATTCTGATTTTATTTAAAGAGTGGCTGCAATTTTCTCAGTGGTGACGGATTGAATTATGTCTCCTTCTTCGTAGTTCTCATATCCGTCTACCCGAATGCCACAGTCCATGCCTGATCTAACAACATCTACGTTGTCTTTGAATCGGCGTAATGTATGGATGGGGCCTGTATGAAGTTCTTTGTTGCCGCGCATTACCCGTACATTGCCTCGTTTGATATGCCCGTCTGTAACCATGCATCCAGCTACATTTCCCCCTTTGCTCAGGGGGAATAGTTGCCGAACTTCAGCCGTTCCGATAACAACGGTCTTTTCAATTGGCTCAAGAAGCCCTGCCATGGCATCCTTTACCTCATCGATGAGTTCGTAGATGATTTTGTATTGTTTGATTTGCACGCCGTGTGCTTTCGCGGCATCTGGAGCAGTTTTGTCTACGCGGGTGTGAAATCCTAAAACAACGGCTTGAGATCCTGCTGCCAAATGGACATCACTTTCGGTGACTGTGCCTACGGCGCTGTGGATGACTTCTAATACAACTTTTTCAGATTCAATTTTGCTTAATGATTCAACGATTGCCTCGACAGATCCTTGAGTGTCGGCTTTTACGATTACTTTGAGTGTTTTGGATGAGGAAGCATCTATCTGGTCGAAAAGATTTTCCAATGTTATCCCAGCGGTCCTACCCTCTAACTTTTCTTTATGGGCCGCTTCGCCGCGTTTTTCTGCAAGATCACGCGCAGCTTTTTCGTTATCCACAGAGTTGAATTCATCACCCGCTTCCGGTACGCCGTTTAAACCCAGTAGCTTCACTGCGTAAGAGGGGCCGGCAGTCTTCATCCGCTGGCCATCCTCGTTAATGAGCGCGCGGGCTTTTCCATAGTGTTGTCCACAAATTACAATATCACCCACATTCAGCGTACCCTTGCGTACTAAGACTGTGGCTGTTGGGCCACCTTGTTCCATTCCTGATTCGATGACATTACCCATTGCCCGCCGGTTTGGGTTGGCCTTAAGTTCAAGCAGTTCGGCTTGTAACAGGATAGCATCTAGAAGTTTATCAACGCCTTGGCCTTTAACGGCAGATACATCCACATAAAGTGTGTCACCTCCCCAATCTTCAGCGCCAAGTCCATGTTCAGCTAGTTGTTCTCGTGGTCGCGTTGGGTTTGCCGCAGGCAGGTCGCACTTATTAACTGCAACGATGATTGTCGCTCCAGATGCCTTTGCATGGTTAACTGACTCAATAGTTTGTGGCATCATTCCATCATCAGCTGCCACCACTAGGACAATTATGTCAGTGACGTTGGCGCCACGTGCCCGCATAGCACTAAAAGCGGCGTGACCTGGGGTATCCAAAAAAGTGATGGGTTCCAGGCGTTTTTTGTTTTCTGGGTGAGGGACATCAATTGAATAGGCGCCGATATGTTGAGTGATGCCTCCGGCTTCACCGGATACAACATCGGCTTTTCTGATTGCATCAAGCAAAGTGGTTTTACCGTGATCTACATGGCCCATTACGGCGACTACGGGCGGGCGGGGCTTGAGGTCTTTTTCTTCGTCGTCAGTATCCAGTTCGAGTTTATTTTCCTGAATAGGCGCTGGCGCGCTGGCATCGCGTTGACGTTTCTTGGCTTCAAATTTAAATCCGTTCTTAGCGCAGAGCTGCTGAGCGGTCGGTTCATCAATAGCTTGGTTGACGTTAGCAAACACGCCGAGCTGCATAAGATCGGCAATGAGTTGGAAGGGCTTGCGGTTGATGGCTTCGGCGAGTTCTCGCACCATGATGGGCGGTTTGAGTGTAATAACCGGTGCGTCGGCTTTGGCTGTGAACTTGGGAGCACTGGGTCGAGTAGGGCTGCTGGAGGTTCTTTTGTCGGCGGGTGAGGGCTTCTTTTTATCCTCTTTTTTCTCACGCCGTCTGGGCTCACGCCGAGTGGGCATACCCCCTAAATCAACGAAACCAACGTGCTGTCCTACCTTCGGGCTGGTTGGAGCTTTGGTTTCAGTAGGCTCACCGGCAGTTTCTTGTTCTTTGCTTTCAGTGGCTTCGGTTACGACAGAATCGTCCTGCTCTGAAGGCGAAGAATCTTCGCTATCAGAGTCTACTTCACTTTCTGGCTCGATTTCCTGTATTTGCGGCTCGTCGGCTACGATTAACACAGGTCCGCTGGGGGATTCCTCCACAGCAGTGGTTTCAGTCGAAGATTCGGATTCGGCTGGAGACTCAGGTTTAGCAGGCTTTAGCTCTATGGAAAGTTGCTGCTCAAGGTATTCTGCCGTGATTTTGTCCAGTGAACTGGAGGCTACCTTGGCATTGGAGATGTTTAACTCCTTAGCTTTTGCCAGAACGTCTTTACTCTGAACACCTAGGCTTTTGGCTATTTCGTAAATTCGTACGGGCATGTATCAGTCGGAATCTTATTCTTCAATATCCTCGGAATTATCCGTATTTGGAGAATCTTCGGTTTGAGGGGTTTCTGCGTTTTCTTGGGCATCCTCTTTTAATTGCTCCTCAGAAGAGGGGGGCTCCACTTCAGGTTCCTCTGGTAATGACGGTTCATTAGTCTCTTCGACTGTCTCGATTTTTTCAGAGGCTTGGCCGCTGGCCGCAGCAATTATAAGTTCAGTGTGCTCCTCCAGACCGGAAATACCATCTAGATCACCGGGTTCGATTTGCTTCAGGTCGTTAACCGAATGAAAGCCACTGTTAACGAGTGTCTGAGCAAGTTCTTGATTTATTCCGGGCAGAGAAGAAAGGGCGTTAACAGCATCTGCAACTTGATCGTCAAAGGTCAGCGTCTCAACTGCTTCAGCATCAATATCAATTTGCCAACCGGTTAACCGAGAGGCCAGTCGGGCATTTTGGCCGCGTTTGCCTATTGCAAGAGAAAGCTGATCTTCTGAGACCCAAACTTGAATTCGCTTATCCGATTCATTTACTTCGACCTCACGTAGTTCAGCCGGTTTCAAAGCTTCCGCAACAAATTCACGAATGTCTGGGTTCCAGTGAATGATATCTACTTTTTCATTGTTAAGCTCACGGACAATATTTTTTACCCGTTGGCCTCGGAGTCCAACGCAGGCTCCGACTGGGTCAACTCGTTCATCATCGGAGTGTACGGCAAGTTTTGTGCGCCATCCGGGTTCACGTGCTACTGAAATAATCTGCACTGTGCCATCGGCAATCTCTGAAACTTCCAGGGTAAATAATTTAACCACAAATTCAGGCGCTGAGCGGGAGAGTACGATTTCAGGGCCTCGCCCGGTTTCTTCGACGGCTTTAACAAAGCAGCGCAGTTGTTCTCCTGGTTGATATTCCTCAATTGGTACTCTTTCCCGGCTGGGCAAGCTGGCTTCATAACGTCCAAGATCAATGATTACATCGCTTCGTTCAAATCGTCTTACGGTACCTCTGACAATATCTCCAACCCGATCCTTGAACTCATCAAAAATCAGCGCCTTTTCCGCGCGTCGTAGATGCTGTTTGAGATTTTGACTGGCATACTGAGCAGCAATCCGCCCAAAACCGTTGGGTGTAACCTCTTTTTCGATTTCATCCCCCACACTAGCTTCGTCTACGATTTGGAGAGCATCAAAGCGTGAGATTTCATCCTGAGGGTTAGTAACCCGATCTACTACAACAAGCTTAGCATATGCACGAAGTTGACCTGATTTTGGGTCAGTCTCTACCCTAAGATCGCGACTGGCACCAATCGCTTTTTTTGCTGCAGCCTCCAATGCTTCCTTGATGGCCTCATTGAGTGCGTCGCGGCCGATGCCCTTTTCCTTTTCGTAATAATCTAAAAGTGCCTGTAATTCAGCGCTATTTACTCCATTTTCCATTAGCTTAATACGTGTATGGACAAGCTGGCTCTCACCATTCGGGGAACAAAAAAGCCGGTTTAAAACCGACTCTCTCGTAGCTGATAATTCAGCCAAACCCACCTGTCGTAGTAAGATTAGTTGGGGTAGTCAGGTTCGTCAAGGGGCAAATCAGGTGCTTGTCGCAAGTGGCTACACGCATTATTCTCGGTCCATGACTGATCCAGATGACAGTGGGACGCCTCCTGTTTTACCGCCTCAACAACCGCAAGAAGCTCCAAAATCCAGCCAAGTTGGCAGTCGAGTGATTTTGCCCGTGACACTATTCATTATCGCCGGGTTCTGCGTAATCGGTGGTTTAGGGCTATCCATGTTCAGTGAATTTACCAACCAAATGGCAGGGGCGGGCAAAACACAATTTACTGAGGTCACAATACGCAATGGTGAAACCGATAACCGGATTGCGGTGATTGATATAGCCGGTGTGATTACTAGTTATGGGCCGTCAGATATGGTTTCTAATATCAAAAAGCAGCTTCAATTGGCGGCTAATGATGATCGTGTAAAGGCAGTGATCCTTCGCATTGATTCACCAGGAGGTGAGGTTATGGCTTCTGATGAGATCGCTAGATCAATTCGAGAGTTTGAGGTTGATCCAAACATAGATAAACCGGTTATTGCTTCTATGGGAGGAATGGCTGCGAGCGGGGGATATTATGTGGCCGCGCCCTGTCGGTTCATTTTTGCTAATGAGTTGACCATTACGGGTTCGATCGGAGTTATTATGCAGTCGGTAAATTTTCACGGACTTATGGAAAAGGTAGGAGTGAAGCCGGTGACTTATACGAGTGGTAAAAATAAAGATATGTTGTCGCCCTTTAATTCGCCTGAGGTGCCTCCTGAACAGGATAAGATTCTAACCGAGTTTATAGATCAAACGTACAAAGCTTTTGTAGAGGTGGTTGAGAACGGGCGTGCTAAAAAAGGCAATCGGACTGAAAAGGATATGAAGGAGTTGATTACTGGATGGAAAGAGTATGCTGATGGCCGGATCATAACCGGTTTAGATGCAGAAAAGTACGGGTTGGTAGACAAGACAGGTAATTTTGATGACGTGGTGAAGTTTGCTGAGCAATATCTCGGAATAACGGAAGGCAAAGCACGGTTGGTTCGAAACGAGCCGCCCTTAAACTTTGGTAATTTCTTTCAACTTTTGGGGGGAGCCCAGAAAGAAAAACGATCTGCGACCATCAAAGTAGATTTAGGTTTGGAAATTCCACAGTTGCGACCGGGTGTCCCTTATTATCTTTCGAGCCATCTTTTTACGAAGTGAAAGCCTGTACCGTTATCCATCATCCTTTGGCACAGGCACGGTTGGCTACTATACGTGATAAGAAGACGAATACCGAATTGTTCCGGCGTGCTTTAGGCCAGCTGGGATTGATAATTTTGCAGGAGGCAACCCGTGATCTGGAAACTAAGTCTAAGCGGGTTCAAACTCCTTTATCTCCGACTAATGTCCGGGTGCTTGCCCGGGACATTTTACTCGTTCCGATATTACGCGCGGGGCAGGGGTTGATAGGGTTAGCGGACCAGCTCTTGCCTGAAGCACAGAATGGATATCTCGGAATGGTGCGGAATGAACAGAGCCTGGAGCCTGAAACTTATTTAGAGAAAATTCCGGGACGCTTGGGTCGTTTTGAAA